>CACHTQ010000004.1 GCA_902582845.1 uncultured Pelagibacteraceae bacterium
AGTCCTTTTTTCTGAAGTTCTTTCAGACAATAATTTAGTTTACCTAAACTAAAACCTAGTTCTTGAGCTAACTCTCTTTGAGATGACTGAGGTTTTTTATTTAATTTTCTTAAAATTTCAAAATGATCTTGATTTTCTTTCATAAGTTCAAATATTGAACATCTTATCGTTCACATTTTGAACAGTCAATAATAAAAAAAACCCCAATTTACTAATAAACTGGGGTTTTATAATTTAAATTATTAATCAAAAATTTTTTTCAGTGCATAAATTAAGCCAATTGAGCTATTAGTACTGGTCAGCTGCACGCATTACTGCGCTTCCACATCCAGCCTATCAACGTGGTGGTCTACCACGGCTCTATAGGAAGAACTAGTTTTGAGGTGAGTTTCCCGCTTAGATGCTTTCAGCAGTTATCTCGTCCATACTTAGCTACCCGGCACTGCAGCTGGCGCTACAACCGGTCCACCAGTGGTATGTTCAACCCGGTCCTCTCGTACTAGGGTCAACTCCTCTCAATTCTTCTACACGCATAGCAGATAGGGACCGAACTGTCTCACGACGTTCTGAACCCAGCTCACGTACCACTTTAATTGGCGAACAGCCAAACCCTTGGGACCTGCTCCAGCCCCAGGATGTGATGAGCCGACATCGAGGTGCCAAACACTGCCGTCGATATGAGCTCTTGGGCAGTATCAGCCTGTTATCCCCGGCGTACCTTTTATCCGTTGAGCGATGGCCCTTCCACTCAGAACCACCGGATCACTATGACCGACTTTCGTCTCTGCTCGACTTGTCAGTCTCACAGTCAGGCAAGCTTATGCCATTGCACTCTACGAACGATTTCTGACCGTTCTGAGCTTACCTTCGCACGCCTCCGTTACTATTTGGGAGGCGACCGCCCCAGTCAAACTACCCACCATACAATGTCTTGATGCCGGATAACGGCTATCAGTTAGATATCAAGAAAAACAAAAGAGGTATTTCACTGGTGACTCCACAAAAGCTGACGCCTTTGTTTCAATGTCTCCCTCCTATACTAAATATGTTTTTCCTAATACCAATGTAAAGTTGCAGTAAAGGTGCACGGGGTCTTTCCGTCTAACTACGCGAACTCCGCATCTTCACGGAGAATTCAATTTCACTGAGTTGATGTTGGAGACAGCGGAGAAATCGTTACGCCATTCATGCAGGTCGGAACTTACCCGACAAGGAATTTCGCTACCTTAGGACCGTTATAGTTACGGCCGCCGTTTACTGGGGCTTCAGAAATGAGCTTGCACCCATCGCATTAACCTTCCAGCACCGGGCAGGCGTCAGACCCTATACATCCACTTACGTGTTAGCAGAGCCCTGTGTTTTTGATAAACAGTCGCTTCTCCCTGGCTTGTGCCACCTTTTAATAGTTGCCTAATAAAAGGTCTTCCTTATTCCGAAGTTACGGAAGCATTTTGCCGAGTTCCTTCAACATCATTCTCTCAAGCGCCTAAATATACTCTATTAATCCACCTGTGTCGGTTTAGGGTACGGTCTAATGATGGAGCTATTTCTTGGAACCTTTTCACGGCAAGTTCAATCCATTAAGAACTCACAATTTACAAGATTCGTCACTACCATCTGGTTAAGGAATATTAACCTTATTTCCATCGACTACGGCTCTCGCCCTCGCCTTAGGTGCCGACTAACTCTGCGCGGATTAACCTTGCGCAGAAACCCTTGGATTTTCGGCGAAGAAGTTTTTCACTTCTTTTATCGTTACTTATGTCAGCATTCGCACTTCTGATACCTCCAGAGTCCCTCACGGGTACTCCTTCGCAGGCTTACAGAACGTTCCGCTACCAGTTATAATTTTCGAAAAAATTACAAATCCACAGATTCGGTATATGATTTTAGCCCCGTTACATCTTCGGCGCAGAAACTCTATTAGACCGGTGAGCTGTTACGCTATCTTTAAAGGATGGCTGCTTCTAAGCCAACCTCCCGGCTGTTAAGGAATTTCCACATCCTTTCACACTTAATCATAATTTTGGGACCTTATCTGGTGGTCTGGGCTCTTTCCCTCTCGACCATGGACCTTAGCACCCACAGTCTGTCTGCTGAGGAACAATGTTTAGCATTCGGAGTTTTATTAGGTTTGGTAAGAATCTCTTCCCCCTAGCCCATTTAGTGCTCTACCTCTAAACATCTATTTACTCAACGCACTACCTAAATAGTTTTCGCGGAAAACCAGCTATCTACGAATTTGGTTGGCCTTTCACCCCTTACCACAAGTCATCCAAAGACTTTTCAACGTCAACTGGTTCGGTCCTCCGGTAAGTGTTACCTTACTTTCAACCTGCTCATGGTAAGCTCATTCGTTTTCGGGTCTAATTCATTAAACTATTCGCCCTATTAAGACTTGCTTTCGCTGCGCCTACACCTAGATGGCTTAAGCTTGCTTAATAAATTAAGTCACTGACCCATTATACAAAAGGTACGCCGTCACTCTAAAAAGAGCTTCGACTGATTGTAGGCATGCAGTTTCAGGTTCTATTTCACTCCCCTAATAGGGGTTCTTTTCACCTTTCCCTCACGGTACTAGTTCACTATCGGTCACTGAAGAGTATTTAGGCTTAGAGGGTGGTCCCCCTATATTCGAGCAGGATTTCACGTGTCCCGCTTTACTCAAGAATTTTATTAAACATTACTCATACGGGACTATCACCCTCTATGGTTAGTTTTTCCAAACTATTCAAATTTTTTTAATAAAATTACTGGCCTGTTCCGCTTTCGCTCGCCACTACTAACGGAATCTCAATTGATTTCTATTCCTCTGGTTACTTAGATGTTTCAGTTCTCCAGGTTGTCTCTTTAAATCTATGTATTCAATTTAAAGTACCACATAAAGTGGTGGGTTTCCCCATTCGGAAATTTTCGGATCAAAACTTACATACAGCTCCCCGAAACTTATCGCAGTATATCACGTCCTTCATCGGCTTTCAGTGCCAAGGCATCCGCTACACGCCCTTAAACGCTTAATTTATGCACAGAAAAAAATTCTGTGTTGAATTAAATTTTTATTTGAACATTAGCTAATAACATTACTAATGTTCGGATATAGATATTGATATTAATTATTATTTTATTCACAATTTGTATAACTAAGTGTTTGGTGGAGGATAGCGGGATCGAACCGCTGACCTCCTGAATGCAAATCAGGCGCTCTCCCAGCTGAGCTAATCCCCCTCAATCTTTTGGTGGGCCGAGAAAGACTCGAACTTTCGACCCCACCCTTATCAAGGGTGTGCTCTAACCAACTGAGCTACCGGCCCCCATGCAAGAGAAACACTAACTTAAGAAGAGAAATGAGGACGGTCAACATTAACCGTGTATATTATTTAGAATAAAATATTACTTTTATTCATCCTTAGAAAGGAGGTAATCCAGCCGCAGGTTCCCCTACGGCTACCTTGTTACGACTTCACCCCAGTCGCTGACTATACCGTGGTCAAGGGTTTTAAACCTTGCCTTAAGGTAGAACCAACTCCCATGGTGTGACGGGCGGTGTGTACAAGACCCGGGAACGCATTCACCGTGGCACGCTGATCCACGATTACTAGTAATTCCAGCTTCATGTACTCGAGTTGCAGAGTACAATCCGAACTGAGGTATCTTTTAAGGATTTGCTTAACGTCGCCGTCTTGCTTCCTGTTGTAGATACCATTGTAGCACGTGTGTAGCCCAACACGTAAGGGCCATGAGGACTTGACGTCATCCCCACCTTCCTCCAGCTTATCACTGGCAGTTCTTTCAGAGTGCCCAACTTAATGATGGCAACTAAAAGTGAGGGTTGCGCTCGTTGCGGGACTTAACCCAACATCTCACGACACGAGCTGACGACAGCCATGCAGCACCTGTGTTTCGTCCGGCCGAACCGAAAACTTTAATCTCTTAAAGTCGCGACGAACATGTCAAGTGTTGGTAAGGTTCTGCGCGTATCTTCGAATTAAACCACATGCTCCACTACTTGTGCGGGTCCCCGTCAATTCATTTGAGTTTTAACCTTGCGGTCGTACTCCCCAGGCGGTGTGTTTATCGCTTTCGCTGCGACACTGAAAATAAATTTCCAACGTCTAACACACATCGTTTACGGCATGGACTACGAGGGTATCTAATCCTCTTCGCTACCCATGCTTTCGTTCCTCAGTGTCAGTAATGATCCAGAAAGCTGCCTTCGCAATTGGTATTCTTTCTAATATCTACGAATTTCACCTCTACACTAGAAATTCTGCTTTCCTCTATCAAACTCTAGCTGAAAAGTTTTGATGGCAGTTCCAGAGTTAAGCTCTGGGATTTCACCACCAACTTTTTCAACAACCTACGAACTCTTTAAGCCCAGTAATTCCGAACTACGCTAGGTCCCTTCGTATTACCGCGGCTGCTGGCACGAAGTTAGCCGGACCTTCTTATTCGGGTACAGTCATTTTCTTCCCCGACGAAAGAGCTTTACAACCCAAAGGCCTTCTTCACTCACGCGGCATCGCTGCATCAGAGTTTCCTCCATTGTGCAAGATTCCCCACTGCTGCCTCCCGTAGGAGTTTGGGCCGTGTCTCAGTCCCAATGTGGCTGATCATCCTCTCAAATCAGCTATTGATCAAAGTCTTGGTAGGCCATTACCCTACCAACAAACTAATCAAGTGCAGGCTCATCCAATGGTGCGTAAAGCTTTCTCCGTAAAGACTTATCCGGTATTAGCACAAGTTTCCTCGTGTTATTCCAGGCCAAAGGGCAGATACCTACATGTTACTCACCCGTCTGCCACTAAGTATTGCTACTTCGTTCGACTTGCATGTGTTAGGCGTGCCGCCAGCGTACGTTCTGAGCCATGATCAAACTCTCAAGTTTAAAAACGGCGCACACTAGCTTCTATATAAATTCTAAGAATAAAATTTATATAATGTTGAAGTGTGTACGACAAATTTTGGTAACCTTAACCGTCCACACTTCTCTTCTTAAATATAAACTTTTTAAATAGCTAATTGAGAAAAAACTCAATAATCACAACAAATTTAATAGAAAAACTTTAATTTTGTTGAGAAGTTTGATGCTTATAGGCTAAAACTAGGGGAAATCAAGCTTTTAACATTAAAAAATTGTCAAAAAAGGGCCTATTTTAAAGGGTTTTTTTTGATTTTTTTCTATTTTGAATTATTAATTGAAATTTTAAAAAGGTTAATGATTAATAGATTTAAATTTAAAATCCAGAGAGAGATCTTAGCACTAATAATCCTAATTATTATTTCGACTATATTTACACTCTACCATAATTATACAAAAAAAGAAATTAACAAAAATTATAAAGAGATTATTGAAAATGTATACTTTAAAAAAACTGTAAACCACTTTTTTGATAAATTTGAACCAAGATTTAAAAAAATATCACACAGTGTTCAAATTGGAGAAACTTTTGACAGTATTCTCGAAAATTATTTTATTGATAAAAAGGAGATTGAAGTTTTAAAAAATAAATTAAATAAAAAAATCAACCTAAATAAATTAAAAACAAATCAAAAAATTTTGTTAATTGTTGATCAAAGTGAAAATTCAATCAAAGAGTTTATTTTTCAAATCTCAAACAAAGAAAGAATAGTGCTTACTAAAAACTTAAATGATCAAGTTTTTGACCAAAAAGTTATTCTCACTAAACTCAAAAAGCAAATCAGCTATAGTGAAAATATAATTCAACAAAGTTTATATAAATCAGCCTCTGTGAAAAAAATTCCAGCTAATATTATAATTGAATTTGCAAGAATTTACGGTTTTCAAGTAGATTTTCAAAGAGATATAAGAAAAAGGGATAAATTTCAGATTATGTATGAAATTTTTGTAGATGAAAAAAATAAAATAATCGAAACTGGAAATATTTTGTTTGCAAATTTAATTTTAAGTGGTGAAGATAATTCTCTTTATTATTTTGATAAACAAGGAAGCACTGGACATTATGATAAAAATGGAAAAAGTATTCAAAAAGCTCTTATGAAAACTCCAATCAATGGTGCTAGGCTTTCATCACCTTTTGGTATGAGAAAACATCCAATAGATGGATTCAATAAAATGCACAAGGGAACAGATTTTGCAGCCCCTTTAGGTACCCCAATAATGGCATCTGGTTCTGGTACAATTAAAAAAGCTGGGTGGTGTGGTGGTGGAGGAAATTGTGTTGTTATAAAACACAACTCTACATACCAAACAATATATGCTCATATGTCAAAGTTTGCAAAAGGTATAAGAAGTGGAGTTCGAGTTAAACAAGGACAAACAATAGGGTACGTTGGATCTACTGGAAAATCAACTGGCCCACACTTGCATTATGAGGTGTTAATCAATGGTAAAAGAGTAAACTCTCAAACTTTAAAACTTCCATCTGGAAAAATTTTAAAAGGTGACGTAAGAAAAATTTTTGAAACAAAAAAAATCAAACTAAATGTACTTAAATCTGAAAAAATTATTGGATTGAATTAATAAAAAATCTTATTTTAGCAATTAATTAAATTTTTTTTTCTTCAAAATTATCCTTTTCCTGGTTTGAACTAATTGGATCTTTTAAAGGTTTTTCTATATTGTTATTTGATAAAATACTCTTTTTTTGAATTTCTTGTTCATTTGATATTCTCGTAAAATGATCTGCATGCTGAAAATAGTTTTCAGATAATATCTTGTCTCCACTTGACAATGCTTCTCTCGCTAAATTATTGTATTTTTCAATCAGTTTCGATGCATTATGATTATTTCTCCCTGGTAATTTTCTCTGAAAATTTTCATTTTTTGAGAAATTATTTACAAATTTAGACCTATCACCATTTGATTTAAAGTTTCTATCATTTCTTCTGAAACTATTTCTTCTAGTGTTATTGTTCCTAAATGTGACCATTTTATTTATTTATTTTTGTGCTGATTACACACCTATTATTATTACCCAGATCTTTAACAACTTTATTTATATAAAATCCATTATCTATTAAGATATTTTTAATCATTATTTTTTGATCGTTTGCGATTTCTATTATCAATTTCCCATTTAATTTTATCAATTCAGAAGTCTTTTTAATTATTTTTCTTATTTTTGATAAACCATCTAATCCGCCATCAAGTGCTAGTCTAGGTTCGTAATTAATAACATCTTTATCTAGTTTATTTAAATCTAATTTTTTTACATAAGGAGGATTAGATATAACCAAATCATATTTGCCTGAACTAAAATTGTCAATATCTGATTTTATTAATTTAAGTCTGTCGTCAACTTTAAGTTTAAAAGCGTTATTTTTACATATATTAATGCAATCTTTACTTAAATCAATTCCCTTGCCTAAAAAAGACTTTTTCTCTTTAAGGATTGATAAAATAATACAGCCTGAACCTACCCCGACTTCTAAAAAATTGATATTACTTTTATTCTTATAAATTTTTAATACTTGCTCAATAATTAATTCTGTATCTGGTCTAGGTATTAGGACTTTATCATTAATTTCAAATTCATATTTCCAAAAAGACTTTTTACCAGTTAAGTAAGCAATAGGCTTGTTTCGTAAACGACTAGAAATAAGTTCTCTAAAATATATATAGTCTTTATCGCTAATAACTTTTTCTGAATTTAAAAGAATATTAGTCCTGTCCTTTCTTAAAACTTTTGACATTAATATTTCACTATCAAGTAATGCTGTTTTGATATTATTTTTTTTTAGATCTAAGTAAGCATTTTTTATTGCAGTTTCAATTTTCATTTAATTAAAATCTTTAAGACTTTCCTCCTGCGATATTAAAATCAAAGCTTCAATCATTTCATCGAATACTTCACCATCAAGAAATTCTTGTAGTTTATGTAGTGTTAAATTAATTCTGTGATCAGTAACTCTTCCTTGTGGAAAATTATATGTTCTAATCCTCTCTGATCTATCTCCAGTTCCAATCTTACTTTTTCTATCTTGTGATCTTTCTTTCTCGATTCTTGATCTTTCTAATTCATAAAGTCTAGCTCTTAATATTTTCATGCCTTTACTTTTATTCTTATGCTGCGATTTTTCATCTTGCTGAGAGACTGATATCCCTGTTGGCAAATGTGTTATCCTTACTGCACTATCTGTTGTATTTACAGATTGACCACCGGGTCCTCCTGCTCTAAAAACATCAATTCTTAAATCTGACTCATTTATTTTTAGATCAACTTCTTCTGCCTCTGGCAAAACTGCAACCGTTGCGGCAGATGTATGTACCCTACCCTGTGTTTCTGTATCAGGTACTCTTTGAACTCTGTGTACGCCACTTTCATACTTTAATGTCGAATAAATATTGTTCCCTTTAATTAAAGCGATTACTTCTTTTAAACCTCCAGCTTCACTTTTTGAAATTGAAATTAATTCAACACTCCATTTTTTTTTATGGCTTATTTTTTCATACATTTTAAAAAGATCAGACGCAAATAAGCTAGCCTCCAAACCTCCTGTACCTGCTCTAATTTCAATTATGGCATTTTTTTTGTCTGCCTCATCTTTGGGCAATAAAAATAATCTAAGTTTTTTTTCATTATTTTCATTTTCGACTTTTAGGTCATTTAACTCCATTTCTGCCATTTTAATTAACTCAAGATCTGACTTTTTATCATCCAAGATTTTTTGTATTTCTAATTTATCTTTTTCATAAGAAATATATTTTTTTGCATTTTGAATGATATCATTTAAGTCAGAATACTCTTTTGATTTCTCTGCAAATAATTTTTTATCAATTGTAGCTGAGGATAAATCTTTCTCCAATAGTGAGTGTTTCTTAATCAGATCCTCAATAGTCTTGTGTGGTATCATCTTAACTATTTTCTATCTCATAAACTTTTTTTTCAACTTCATGAACAATCTTTTCTATCATTTCATTAGTTGTAACTCTTTCAGATTGCACACCTGACAAATAAAGCATATTGTTACCTTTATTGCCCCCAGTTATACCTATATCTGTCATCGAAGCCTCTCCTGGGCCATTAACTACACAACCTATTATTGAGAGTGTTATTGGTGTTTTGATGTGTGAGAGTTTTTTTTCTAAAACTTTCACTGTCTCAATTACTTGAAATCCTTGTCTTGCACAAGAGGGGCAAGAAATTATCTTAACTCCTCTTTCTCTCAAACCAAGGGATTTTAATATCTCATTACCAATTTTAACCTCTTCAACAGGATTGTCTGACAAAGAAATTCTTATTGTGTCTCCTATGCCATCTAAAAGTAATGTACCTATGCCAATAGAGGATTTTATACTTCCAGGTATAAAACCTCCTGCCTCTGTAATTCCTAAATGGAGTGGGTAATCAGTAGCTTTTGATAGTTGACGATATGCTGAAATGGATAAAAAAACATCTGAAGATTTTACACTTATTTTTAAGTTATAAAAATCTTCATCCTCGAGAATTTTAATATTTCTCAAAGCGCTTTCAACTAAAGCCTCTGGACAAGGCTCTCTATATTTTTCCAAGATATCTTTTTCTAAAGATCCAGCATTTACTCCAATTCTAATCGAACATTCATTGTCCCGAGCGGCTTTGACCACCTCTTTTATTCTTTGCACATTTCCAATATTACCAGGGTTTATTCTTAAACAGCTTGCTCCACTTTCTGCGGCTTCAATGGCTCTCTTATAATGGAAATGGATATCAGCCACAATGGGTACATCAACATGTTTTATAATTTCTTTTAAAGCTTTAGATGATGGACTATCTGGACACGAAACTCTTACTATATCTGCTCCTTCATTCTGAATTTCGTTTATTTGTTTGATTGTATCTTTGATGTCAGTCGTAAGAGTATTAGTCATCGATTGTACAGATATAGGATTATCTCCACCAATTTTAACCTTACCCACTTTGATCTCTTTTGTTTTTCTTCTTTTTATATCTCTAAACGGTCTTAAGCTCATTTTTTCTGATGCAATTTAAATTCCTTGTGTAATGCAAATAATGCTTTTTGTGTATTTTTTTTATCAATTAAAACTGAAATCTTAATTTCAGAGGTTGATATTACCTTAATATTAATCTTTTTATTTGCAAGTGTTTGGAACATTCTAAAAGTAACACCAGGAGTTGTTATCATACCGACACCGATTATTGAAATTTTTGAAACTCCCTTTTCAAAAAGCAGTTTTCTATAATTAATGTTCTTATTTTCTTGAATAATTTTCCTTGTCTTATTTAAGTCCTCTGTTTTGATTGTAAATGTTAAGTCTGTTTCCTTGCCATTAGCAGAAATATTTTGAACAACCATATCTACATTTATTAGATTTTTTGATAGAGGTTTAAAAATTGCTGCAGCAACGCCAGGCTTATCTTTCACACCAATGAGTGAAACTTTTGAGTCATTTTGGGTTGATGAAATTCCCGTTACAATTTTATTATTAATAATTCTAGATCTTTTTGTTATCAAAGTTCCAGATTTTTTGGTAAATGTTGATCTAACTTCAATATCAATTCTATTAAGTCTCGCATCTTGGACAGAAACCGGCTGCATAACCTTAGCTCCAAGTGAAGCCATTTCTAACATTTCTTCATATGAAATCATCTTTATTTTTTTTGCTTTTTTTAGTTTGTTTGGATCTGTAGTGTAAACTCCCTCAACATCTGTATATATTATACATTTTTCAGCTTTGAAAAATTTTGCAAACATAATTGCACTAGCATCTGAGCCACCTCGTCCAATTGTTGTAATTCTATTTTCATTATTTACTCCTTGAAATCCAGCTATGACTGGTATTCCACCCTCTTTTAAATATTTGATTATTTTTTTTTTATTTATTTGATTTATTCTTGAGTTCATATGAGCACCCACAGTTATGATTGGAACTTGCCAAGATAGCCAAGATCTAGATTTATAACCATTGTGATTTAATCTTGCTGCTATTAAAGAACAAGCTATTTGCTCTCCTGAAGAAACTAAAACATCGTATTCAGATTTTGAAAAATTATTGCTAATCTCTAAAGATTTTTTTATCAACTTATTTGTCACACCACTCATAGCTGAGGATATAACAATAACTTTGTAATTTTTTTTTTTATAATCATTAATGATTTCAGCAACTTTCTTGATCTTTTTTACAGAACCAACTGAAGTGCCTCCAAATTTTAATACTACAATTTTCATGATAAATAATTATTTTAGTTTAAAAAATATTGAATAAATACATGTTGAATATAAAGTCAACTTACTAATGAAAAATAACACAATTAATAAAAAAGAAATAGAAAAATTTTCCAAAATTGCTGAGGAATGGTGGAATCCTGAAGGTAAATTCAAACCATTACATAAATTTAACCCTATAAGAATTTCATATTTGAAAGAAAATATTATTAAAACATTTAAATTAGAAAATAAGAAAACCCCCCTCAAAGATTTAAAAATACTTGATATAGGTTGTGGTGGTGGGCTGTTGTCAGAGCCAATGTGTAGGTTAGGAGCTAAAGTTACAGGTATAGATGCGTCTGACAAGAATATTAAAGTTGCTAAACTCCATTCTAAAAAAAATAACCTCAAAATAGATTATTTTTGTTCATCGCCAGAAAAATTTAAAATTAAAGATAAGTTCGATGTAATTTTAAATATGGAAATTGTTGAACATGTTGAGGATGTAAGTTTATTTTTAAAATCATGTACAGAACTTCTAAAAAAAAATGGAATAATGTTTGTTGCTACTTTAAATAAAACTTTAAAGTCTTATATTTTTGCAATTGTAGGAGCTGAGTATATATTACGTTGGCTTCCTATAGGTACACATGAATGGGAAAAATTTGTGAAACCTGATGAGTTGACTTCAATATTAGAAAAAAATAAACTTAAATTGGATAGAATAGATGGAATGAATTTTAATGTCCTTACAAATGAATGGTCTGTTGGTAAAGACAAATCAGTAAATTATATCGCTAAATTTATTAAAAATTAATTATTTTCGTTCTCAACCCAGGGTATCATCTGAGTATCAATACCTTCCTCTTTGAGTTCTGCTAAATCTTTTTTTGAAGCCTTTCCGTAAATTCCTTTGTTTCTTTTTTTATTGTTATAATGAATAGATCTTGCCTCATATGCAAAATTTTCACCAACATAATCAAAGTTGTTTTTAATAAATTTTTGATACTTAATAATCGTTTTTTTTATTTTTTGATACTTGTGGATATTTTTTACATCTTCATTAGATGAAAGAGTTTTGCTAATTAATTTGGGTGCCATTAAATTTTTTTTAACTTTTAATGATCCACAGCTGTGGCAATTTATTAACTTTCTCTTTTTAAGTCTGTCATACTCTTTAGAAGATGCAAACCAACTATCAAAAATCAGGTTACATTTTTCGCAGAGCAAATTATATTTTATCATATTTTTGATTTAATTATTAATATAAATATTTCAATATCCTAACTTCTATAATCAGCGTTTATCTTAATGTATTCATTTGTTAAATCCATGGTGTAGACAGTAAAATTTTTTTTTCCACTTCCAACATCAATGCTTATATTAATACTAGAATTTTTCATATAATTTACCGCTTCATTTTCGTCATATTGACTATATAGCCTTCCCTTACTAACTATTACCAAATCACCAAATTTTACAGATAATTTATTTAAATTTATATCTGCACCAGATTTACCTATTGCCATAATTACTCTTCCCCAATTTGGATCTTCTCCAGCAATTGCTGTTTTGACCAATGGCGAATTAGCTATTGAAAAACTAATTTTTTTAGCATCTTGTTCAGTTTTAGAATTTATTACATTTATTGTCACAAATTTTTTAGCTCCCTCTCCATCTGCAACTATTCGTTTTGCCAAATTCAACAAAACATTGTTTAAGGACTCATCAAATGATTTGAGTTTTTTATCATTAATTGTTTGAATTGAAGAGTTCTTTGCTTTACCTGTTGCAAAAATTGATATCATGTCATTAGTACTTGTATCTCCATCACATGAAATAGCATTGAAAGTATTTTCAATATTTTTTTTTAGTAACTTTTTTAACACATCATTTGAAATATCTGCGTCAGTAAAAATATAACCTAGTGTTGTTGCCATGTTTGGCTGTATCATCCCTGAACCTTTTGCTATTCCATAGATCTTCACTAATGTGTTTCCAATTTTACATTCTTCCATTGCAAGTTTTGGCTGGGTGTCAGTCGTCATTATTGCTGAAGCTGCTTTAATCCAAATATATTTATTTTGAGTATATTTAATATTTTGAATAAGTTCTGGAATTCTTGATTTTATCTTTTCCTCAGGAAATTTTTCACCAATTGTACCTGTACACCCAAAAATGATATTTTTTGGCTTAATTATTTTAGGTTTATCCTCATCTTCTTTTTGTTTATCTGTAAGTTGTTTGGAAATTATTTCTGCAATATGCTGCATACTTTTGTATCCTTGTTCACCAGTAAAAGAGTTAGCATTTCTTGTATTTATCAGCAATGAAAAAACTTTTTGTGTTTTTTGATTCAAGTTCCACTTAATATTTTCTGATAGTATTTTAGATTGTGTGTAAACTGATGCAAAATTTGCTCCATCCCTAAAATAAAACATTGCTAAATCATCTCTTTTAGAATTATATAAACTGGCACTTACTGCTGAGACAGCTAAGCCATCGAGGTGATCAAGATCCTGATATTGGCCCATTTTTCGATCTTGAGATTTTGATGATAAAAAGTTCTGTAAATTAATTCCCATTATATTTAAAATTTTAATTTAATGACTATATAAAAAGTTGTAATTAAAATATATATCAAAAAAAAATGTTAAATCCTCTAAACTTTATTTCTAAATTTATTAAATCTAGTAACCAAAAAGAGCTTGATAGAATTGGTAAAATTGTAAATCAAATCAATCTTTTAGAGGAAAATATAAAAAAACTTAAAAATGAGGATTTTCCAGAGAAAACTCTTGAATTAAAAGAAAAAATTAAAAAGGGTTCATCACTTAATCAAATTTTACCTGAAGCTTTTGCTTTAGTTAGGGAAGCTTCCGCCAGGACAAGAAATGAAAGACATTATGATGTTCAAATTATAGGAGGTGTTGTCTTACATGAAAGTAAGATTACAGAGATGAGAACTGGTGAAGGTAAAACACTTACTATTGCGCTGGCAGCATATCTAAATGCATTAGAGGAGAAAGGTGTCCATATTGTAACTGTAAACGACTATTTAGCAAAAAGAGATTCGATTGAGATGGGAAAAATTTATGGTTTCTTAGGCTTAAGCTCAGGTTTCATAAACAACGATCAAAGCGATGTCGAAAGAAAAAAGAATTATGACTGTGACATTACCTATGCAACAAATAGTGAATTAGGTTTTGACTATCTTAGAGATAATATGAAGTATTCAAAAAGTGAAATGGTTCAAAGAGAACATAATTACGCTATTGTAGATGAAATAGACTCATGTTTGATTGATGAAGCTAGAACCCCATTAGTTATATCTGGGGCTGCAGAGGATAAAACTGATAAATATTTAGCAATAGATAAAATTGTCAAATTGCTGAGTGAGAAGGACTATGAGATTGATGAAAAGGATAAAAATATTCTTTTAACAAATGATGGTGTAAATCATATTGAAAAACTATTTTCTAGTGCAGGTATATTAAAAAACAATAATTTTTATGATCCAGAAAACTTAGACTTAGTACATTTTGTTAATCAAGCTCTGAAGGCAAATCATTTGTTTAAAAAAGATAAAGATTATTTAATTAAAGATAATAATATTAAAATTATTGATGAACTTACTGGCAGAATTTTAGAGGGAAGAAGATTTGGTGATGGTCTTCATCAGGCAATTGAGGCAAAAGAAAAAATTGAAATTCAAGCTGAGAATCAAACTTTAGCATCTATTACTTATCAAAATTATTTTAAACTTTATAAAAAATTATCTGGATGCACTGGTACTGCTGCTACGGAAGCAGAGGAATTTTTCGAAATTTACAATTTGAATGTCGTAGTAGTTCCAACAAACAAAGATATGATCAGAAAAGATTATAATGATCAAATTTTCCGCACTGAAAAAGAAAAAAATTCTGCTATAATTATGAAAATCAAAGAATGTTACGAAAAAAAACAACCTCTTCTTGTTTTTACATCTAGTGTAAGTAAATCAGAAACATATTCACAATTGCTTAACAGAGAAAAAATTAAACATATTGTTTTGAATGCAAAAAATCATGAAAATGAAGCTGAAATAATCGCAAATGCAGGTAAAGCTAGATCTGTGATAATTACAACAAGTATTTCTGGAAGAGGCGTTGATATTCAATTGGGTGGAAAAAAAGGATCAATAGATGATGATATTTTAAAAAAGGAAAAGAGCTTTATTAAATCTTTAGGAGGTTTATTTGTTATAGGAACTGAAAGAATGGAGTCTAGAAGAGTAGATAACCAGGCCAGGGGAAGATCTGGTAGGCAAGGAGATGAGGGAAGTTCAATTTTTTATGTAAGCTTAGAGGATGACCTAATGAGAATTTTTGGATCAGAATCTATGAATAATATTCTTCAAAAACTTGGTCTTAAAGATGGCGAGAGTATAGATCATCCATGGATAAATAAAGCTCTTGAAAGAGCTCAACAAAAAGTAGAAGCAAGAAATTTTGATATCAGGAAAACACTCATTAAATTTGATAATGTTTTAAATGACCAAAGACATGTGATCTTTTCTCAAAGAAAAGATGCTATGGATAGTGACAATATTTTTGACTATTCCGATAAATTTTTAGATGAAATAATAGATAACTTAATAATCCTAAGAACTAAAAAGTTATCAAATCCTAAAAATAATGAATTCAATAATAAACTTAATGCAATTTTTGGAAAAAGTTTAGATGATAAGGAATATGAAAAGATAATATCGCTTAATGAAAATGAATTAAAAAATGAAATTTTTGAAAAGTTTACAAACGCACGAAATCAAAGATCACAAACTCTTTCAATAAATCAGTCAAAAGAGATAGAAAAAAGAATTCTTTTGCAATCTATAGACTTTAATTGGAAATCGCATATTCAGTACTTAGAACAATTGAGACAAGTTATAGGCCTAAGATCTTATGGACACAGAGATCCTCTTATTGAGTATAAAAAAGAAGCTTTTGATTTGTTTTCTAATTTATTAGAAAAATTGAAGTTAGATCATGTAAAAATATTGATGAATTTAAAAGTCTTTAATGAACCAACTGAAAAAATAAATCAAAGTCTTTCTAAAGAAAAATTAAAAGAAACTGGAAAAAAAATGAGAAGAAATGAACTCTGTCACTGTGGTTCAGGAAAGAAATTCAAAAAATGCTGCGGAGCTTTATAATATTAGTGCTAAAAATATAGCTACTATAGTTACTGAAACAATGGCAATTATTAAATTTTTTTTTGAATAAAATAATCCTTGAAATTTTGTAAGAGGTAGTTGTGCAGCACTTAAGCTTTCAGGATTAGTTACAAATCCTTTATTTCTTCCAATTTTTAAAAATTTATTTTTTCTATGATTAATAATTTCATCTCCTGTCATTTCTTTAAAGAAGTTCAAATTTTTAGAAATGGAAATTTTTATACTTTTTAAAATATCATCTTTATCTCTGTGAGCCCCTCCCAAAGGTTCAGAAATTATCTCATCAATAATATTTAATTCTAATAAATCTTTTGCAGATAATTTCATTGCTTTTGCTGCATCAAGCATTTTTTTTGGATCCCTCCATAAGATTGTTGCACATCCTTCTGGAGAAATTACTGAGTAAATTGCATTTTCAAGCATTAAAACTTTATTGGATGAAGCTAAAGCAATAGCTCCTCCTGATCCACCTTCCCCAATCACAATTGCAATATTTGGAACTTTTAATTCCATGCAACATTCAATCGATTTTGCAATTGCTTCGGCTTGTCCTCTCTCTTCTGCTCCCACACCTGGATAAGCGCCTGGAGTATCTATAAAAGAAATTATCGGAATATTAAATTTATCAGCTAATTTCATAAGTCTTATAGTTTTTCTGTAACCCTCAGGTCTCATCATGCCAAAATTTCTCTTTATTCTGCTTTCTAAGTCTTCTCCTTTTTCTTGACCAATAACTAAAACTGATTGACCATTAAATTTTGCGAAACCAGTAATAACTGACTTATCTTCTCCATAAAATCTATCCCCCTCTAATAAAATAAAATCCTCAAATAAATTATCGATAAAAAATTTAGATTTTGGTCTATCCTCATGTCTAGCCACCAAAGTAATTTGCCATGGATCTAGATTAGCATAAATGTTTTCGAGTTTTTCATCTAACTCTTTCTGAGTTTTATTAATTTTTTCAGTATCAACCTCTGATAGACCTTCCTGATTAAAAGGATCTTTTAATTTTTCTAATTCATTATCAATATCTTTTATATCTGTTTCAAAATTTAAATAATTTTTCATATTTATATAATTATACTTATATAAGAAAAATGACAATAAAATGTCTATGATACTATTATGTATTTGACTTAAATAAACTAGGGTTTAAATATTTCCACATGACATCAAAATATCATTCTGTTAACAGTCTTAAGGTATCAGAAGAATTATTACATTTTGTAAACAATGAGTTATTTGATGGCACTGATATTTCCCCAGATAAATTCTGGAAAGATTTTGACAAAGCAGTTCATGAACTGGCTACTAAAAATAGAGAACTAATTGATTTTAGAGAAACGCTTCAAAAAAAAATTAATAAATGGCATATTGATAATAAAGGAAAAGATATTCAAATTAAAGAATACAAAAATTTTTTAAAAGAAATTGGCTATTTAAAAGATGAAGGTCCTGATTTTACTATTGAAACAAGTGATATTGATGATGAGATCGCTACAATAGCTGGACCTCAGTTAGTTGTTCCAATTATGAATGCTCGTTACGCTTTGAATGCTGCTAACGCAAGATGGATGAGTTTGTACGATAGTTTGTATGGAACAGATGTAATCGAAGCATCTGAAGATAGCACTTCAGAAAGATATGATCCAGAACGAGGAGAAATTGTAATTAAGTATGGTAGAGAATTTTTGGATAAATATTTTACTTTAAAAGATTTTAGCTGGAAAAAAATAACTGGAATCGCAATTCAAGATAAAGATTTAAAAATTCTAAAAGGTACTGATATTACAACTTTGAAAGATACAAATAAATTTATTGGTCATCGAGGTGAAGTAGATAGCCCATCAGCAATAATATTAAAAAATAATAACCTTCATATTGAAATACTAAAAAATCCAAGAGCTTTTAGTGCTCAACAGGATCATGCAGGCATTAGTGACATAATATTAGAATCAGCAGTATCTACAATATGTGATAATGAAGACAGTGTTGCAGCGGTAGATGCTCAAGATAAAGTGATCTGTTATAGAAATTGGCTTGGATTAATGAAAGGAGATCTCGTAACAAGATTTGAGAAAGAGGGAAAAACATTGGAGAGAAAACTTAATCCAAACAGAAGTTATATTTCAAAAGAGGGAAAAGGATTGAAATTACACGGTAGAAGTCTTTTGTTAATTAGGAATGTTGGTCATTTGATGACCAGTCCCTCAATAATATTGAAAGATGGGAGTGAAATTCCAGAGGGATTGATGGATGCTTTTATAACAACTGCAGCAGCTCTTCATGATATCAAAAAAAAAGGAAATTCAAGAACTGGTTCAATATATATTGTAAAACCAAAGATGCATGGTCCAGACGAAACAGCATTTACAAATGAAATTTTTACTAAAGTTGAAGAGGTATTAAAATTAAAAAAATACACATGCAAAATTGGAGTTATGGATGAAGAGAGAAGAACTTCATCAAATCTTAAAGAGTGCATTAGAACCTTAAAACACAGAGTTTTCTTCATAAACACAGGTTTCCTTGATCGTACAGGTGATGAAATGCATACATCAATGGAGGCAGGACCGATGATTAAAAAGGGTGATATGAAATCTTCAAAATGGATTGAGGCTTATGAAAATAACAATGTTGATATAGGTTTGGCTTGTGGCTTTTCAGGTAAAGCTCAAATAGGCAAAGGAATGTGGGCTATGCCAGATAAAATGAAAGACATGTTAGATCAAAAAACTGGTCATCTTAAAGCTGGGGCAAATTGTGCGTGGGTACCATCTCCAACTGCAGCAGCTTTACATGCTTTACATTATCATGAGATAAATATTTTTGATGTTCAAAAAAAGTTGTCTAAAAGAGATAAGGCTAAAATTGATGATTTACTTACCATTCCTATCGCGGATAGACCAAATTGGTCAGTTGATGAAATCAATAAAGAAATTTCAAATTCTGCCCAGACGTTACTTGGTTATGTTGTAAGATGGATTGATCAAGGTGTGGGTTGCTCCAAAGTACCAGACATAAATAATGTCGGGTTAATGGAAGACAGGGCAACTTTGAGAATTTCTTCGCAACATATTGCAAACTGGGTGCATCACGGTGTTACAACTAAAATGCAAGTTATTGAAATAATGAAAGAAATGGCAAAGATTGTGGATAAACAAAATGAGAATGATCAAAATTATGTTAAAATGAGCACTGATTATGATAGGTCCATAGCATTTCAAACTGCATGTGAGCTTATTTTTAAGGGTAAAGAACAACCTTCCGGATATACAGAACCTTTATTACATTTAAATAGATTAAAAAAAAAATCAGCTTGAATTAGAATTTATTTTAGATCTATTTTTAAAAGCAGAAAGAAGAGTGCCGTCATCGAGACTCTCTATTTCACCGCCAACAGGTAGGCCTTGAGCTAATTTAGTAATCTTAACATCAGTATCTTTTAAGCTATCTTGTATATAAAACGCTGTAGTTTGACCTTCTACTGTTGCGCTAGTAGCTAAAATAATCTCATCAATTTTATCTTTATTAACTCTCTCGATTAAAGAATTGATTAATAAATCCTCTTTTTTATTACCAACAGATGAGATTGTACCACCTAAAATATGGAAATATCCTTGAAAGATATTTGAATTTTCAATTGACCACTGGTCAGCAATATCTTCAACTACACAAATTTTTGTAAATTTATTTTTTGTATTTTCACAATTTAAACATCCAGATGAATTAGACTTTAAAGTTCCACATAAATTGCATCTTACAACATTTTTATAAACTTGAGCTAATGTATTCGCTAATGGCTTCACAAGTTCATTTCGGTTGTTTACAAGTTTTAAAACAATTCTTTTTGCTGATTTAGGTCCCAACCCTGGTAATTTTGATATCAATTTAATAAGTTCTTCTATCTCAGAGATATTCTGCATTTACTACAATGGCCATTTAAATCCAGGTATTCCAAGTCCACCTGTTGCTTTTGAAATTTCTTCAGCTGTTTTTGTTTTAAGTTGTGACTTAGCGCTATTATGAGCGGCAACAATTAAGTCTTCAATTATGGTTTTATCTTCTCTCATAATTTCCTCTGATAATTTGATTGATTGCATTTCTCCCTCTCCGTCAAGTACTACTGTAACTGAGTTCGAGCCTGCGATTCCCTCAACTTTTATTTCTTTTATTTTTTTCTGACTTTCTTTCATTTTTGATTCAAGTTCTTTTGCTTTATCTAAAATTTTTGTAAAATCAGTCATTAAGTTCATCTTCTCCTTTTAAATTAATATCAGTTAATTCAGCATCAGGAAAATTTTTAATTACATCTTTATAAATTTTTGAATTTTTTGCTTCATCCATTAAAGATCTCTTTATTTTTTGTTTTTTCTCCCTCATTGAAATATCACCTTTTAATTGACTAAATGAAATAATCCATCTTTCACCTGTCCAATCAAAAAGTTTTGAGGAAAGGTCTTTAACAAAATTTTTATCTAAATTTTCATTAAAAGATATCTCTATCATATTTTTTTCAAACTTTACTAAATTTACATTTTTTTCTAGCTCATACTTTAGTTTAATTTCTTTTTTATCGAGACAAGTCTGTGTTAATTTTTCTAAACTATTAATAAATATTTTTTTTTCTGATTTAACTTCTTTATGAATTTCTGGTTTACTTTTTTCCTCTTGATAAATATTCTTGATTTGATTTATTGGTTTTGATTGATTATTAATTTCTTTATCTATAATTGGATTTTCGCTTACAGAATTTATCTCAGTATTTTCTTGTAATTTTATCGAACTTAAATGCATCAGCCTTAACAAAAACATCTCCATTGATAAATGTTGATTTGAAACTATGGCAAGTTCTTCAAGGGTCGAAATTGTAAATTGCCAAAATAAAATCAACACACTTGGATCAAGATTTTTATTTAAATCTTTGATCTTTTGAAATTCTTGATCATTTAATGAAAAATTTGTACTTTCTAAAGTTAATGACTCGATATTTTTAAAGTAATAGAGTAATTCTAAGAAATCATTAATGAAGATTTTTGGTTCAACACCTTGGTCATAAATTTTTCTATAAATCTCTATAACTTTAATCTCATCTCCTTTAAGAATAAATTCAAATAAATCGATTAATTGTGATTTATCAAAAAAACCAAAAATTTTCTGTGCTGATTTTAAATCCAATTCAATTTTTGGATTTAAAGTTAATAAAGCTCTATCTAATAAGGATAGTGCATCTCTTACTGACCCTTCGGAAATTTTCACTATTAATTTTAATGCTTCATCAGTAATTTTACCTCCCTCTTTATCTTTGATATTTTTGATGTAACTGAATAATTCAGAGGATTTAATTCTTGATAAATCAAATCTTTGACATCTAGATATAACTGTGACTGGGATTTTTTTAATTTCAGTTGTAGCAAAAATAAATTTTAAATATTCTGGGGGTTCTTCTAAAGTTTTCAACAAAGCATTAAATGCTTGTTTACTCAACATATGAACCTCATCAATTATAAAAATTTTATACTTTGATGAAGTTGGTCCATATCTTGAAAATTCTATTAATTCTCTTACATCGTCAACACCCGTTCTGCTCGCAGCATCCATTTCTAAAACATCAATGTGATTAGAATTAGTTATAGCATCACAATTATCACATTTAACTTTACACTTATTTTGAATTCCATTTTTACAATTAAGTGCCTTTGCAACTATTCTTGCTATAGTAGTTTTCCCTACTCCTCTTATTCCAGTGAATAAATATGCGTTAGGAACTTTATTAGCCACTATTGAATTTGTTATGGTTTCTGCAACCACATTTTGACCAATAAGATCATCAAAATTTTGTGGTCTATATTTAAGTGCTAATACTTTTGAATCATTGCTCATATTTACGAGGAGACTAGAACCTGAAAAACTGTCTTTACGACTGCTTCCGTTAAGATCTGGTCGGGTTCAAGCAGCATTCACCTCTAGCCTCCAAAACTATTATAACAGTAATAATTTCTTATCTACAAGAAAAGTTATTTATTTATTTCTCGTTGTTTGTCGGCTTCAAAAACACCTAGGACGTGAAAATCTTGACAATGTAATCCTAAGTCCTCAAGTGATTTTTGTACTCTTGGTTCTTCAATATGACCGTCTAAATCACATAAAAAGAAAAAAGAGTCAAAAGAATTTTTTTCAGGATAACTTTGTAACTTTGTTAGATTTACTCCATTGATAGCAAACCCTCCTAAAGATTGATACAAAGCCGCGGGCTTGCTTTTTAATTTAAATAAAAAAGAAGTAATATATTTTTTTCCACTAAATTCCGGTTGTGATATATTTTTACCCATAACAAGAAATCTTGTTAAGTTTCCTTTTTCATTTTCTATATTATTTTTTATAATTTCTAAATTATATGTTTTAGCACTTAATGATGATGCTATTGCAGCTTTGGTTTTGTCTTTACTTTTTGAAACCATCTCTGCAGATCCAGCTGTGTCAGCTCTTACATGTTCGGTAAGTTTATTTGATTTTATAAATTTTGAACATTGTGATAGTGCTTGAGCATGAGAGTAAACATCCTTAATTTCTGAAACTGTTGTTTTTGGTAAACCCAATAGATTATGTTCTATTTTTTGAAAATACTCAGCATAAATATTTAACCTATATTCAAAAATTAGATATTCAATTCCTATGTTACCCGTAATCCTATTAGATTCCGGAATGATAATTTTTGAATTTGTATCTTTTGATGCTTGAACAAAACAGTCATCAAAGGTTTTACAGGGCACTACTTCAGCATTAGAATCTATAGATAAAGCAGCTAAGTGAGAATATGCTCCGAAAGTTCCTTGAAAATAAATTTTACTCATTATGACTTATATTCCATTATTTTTTTTATAGCCATAAAATCTTCCTCGGTATCTACCCCAATCGGTGATGATTTAGCAAGAGCCACATTGACATTAATGTTATTATCTAATGCTCTTAACTGTTCCAATCTATTTTCAATTTCATTTTGAGACTGTTTGAGAGAAATAAATCTTTTTAATATTTCTACATTATAACAATAAATTCCTAAATGATGATAAGCCTGATTATTTTCTTTATCTAATTTTCTCATAAAATTTATTGCTAGAGGAAATTTTGTGTCATCTAAACTTTCTTCTGTTATTACCTTAACAATATCGTGATTTTCAAAAACCTTTTTGTTGTTAATTTTTGCTGCTAAAGTTCCTAGATCACGCTTGGTCTGGATCATATGCTTATTTAATTTTTGAATATCCTCAATGTTCATCAGTGGTTCATCTCCCTGTAGGTTCATGATTAAATCTATATCTGTTCTACCTAGCTTTACAAAAGCTTCGTAAATTCTATCTGTTCCTGTTTTGTGATTATTGTTTGTCAAAATTGCTTCTCCACCATTTTTTTTCACATCTTCGATAATTTCTCGATCTTCCGTAGCAACAAATACTTCTCCAATATTAGCTTCTTGAGCTTTTTTATAAACATGAGAAATGATTGATAATCCCTTAATTTTAAGCAAGGGTTTACCTGGTAATCTTGATGCTGACAATCTGGAGGGAATTATAACTAATGTCTTCATTTTTCTTTTAATTTTTCATTACAATATAAATAGAGGCAAAAATGTACATTAAAAATATAAGCAATTTTATACTTATAGTGCTATATGTTCGAAATAATTTTAATAAATGGATTCTTTCGAGCTAAATAAAATAATTGCTGCAATATTAATGGTAGCCCTTCTAATAATAGGTATTGGAAAGCTTTCAAATGTTATTTTTCATGTTGAAAAGCCTGAAACCCCTGGTTACTCAGTAGAAGTAGAGCAAGCTACTGTTGTGAGCTCACAAACAAGCTCACAACCTACTGAAGACAAAGTTGATATCGCTGCATTAATTGCTATGGGAGATATTGCTACAGGAGAAAAGGTTTTTAAAAAGTGTGCTGCATGTCATTCTATAGTTAAAGGTGGAAAGAATAATATTGGTCCAGCATTATATAATGTTGTTGGGAGAGATGTAGGCGCAGTA
Source organism: uncultured Pelagibacteraceae bacterium (assembly GCA_902582845.1). Classification (GTDB taxonomy): domain Bacteria; phylum Pseudomonadota; class Alphaproteobacteria; order Pelagibacterales; family Pelagibacteraceae; genus Pelagibacter. Next base: position 24,385 of record CACHTQ010000004.1, read on the forward strand.
GGTGATTATAAATATTCTAAAGCTCTTGCTTCCTATGGAAAAGCATGGACCTTTGAGGAGCTTAATGGGTACCTACTAAAACCAGCTAAATGGATTAAAGGAACTAAAATGGCTTTTGCAGGATTGAGAAAGGAAAAAGATAGGGCTTCTGTTATTTTATATTTAAATCAAAATTCTGATAATCCATTGCCATTACCTTAATTTTCCAAAACAATAAAGTAATATAGATTTTTGAACATGTACTCTATTAAGTGCCTGTTGCCAAACTTTAGATTGTTTGCTTTTAAAAACATTTTCATCAACTTCACTTCCTCTTGGAAGACAGTGTAAAAATATAGCTCTTGGACATTTTTTCATAAGATTTTTACTAATCTTAAAATTTTTGAAATCTCTTAATTTTCTTTTTTTATTAACTTTATCATTCATTGATATTACTTTGTCTGAAAAAATTACATCAGCTCCTTCAACTGCTTTTTTTGGATCATTATAAATCGTGATTTTATTTTTATTCTTTTTAATGTAATTCATCATACTTTTGTTAGGTTGATATTTTTTTGGACAACCAACTTTTAATTTAAAAGAGAACTTAATTGAGGCAGCAATCAAAGAATTTAAAACATTATTTGAGTCTCCAATCCAAGTAATATTTAATTTAGATATTGGTTTTTTTTTAATTTCCTCAACTGTAAATACATCTGATAAGATTTGTGTTGGATGAGAAGATGGGCTTAATCCATTAATAATTGGAATTGTTAAATGCTTTTTAAATTCCTCCAACTTTTTGTCATTATCAGTTCTTAACATAAAAGCATCACCAAAATTTGACAAAATCTTAGCAGTATCTTCAATGCTTTCACCTCCTTTAGATAAATGCAGTTCATCCGGTCTCAATGTCAAAGTTCTTCCTGAGAGTTGAGAGATAGCTAAAAAAAAGGACAAGCGAGTTCTTAAACTCGATTTTTCAAACATTTGTATCAATAATTTTCCTTTTAAAGGTGTTCCTTTATCGGAATCAAGATTATTAAGCTTCTTTCTTACATTTTTTCTTTTTTTTGCGTCAATTAAAATTCTTCTTAGATCTTTTGCTGGAATATCTTTAAGGTTAATAAAATGTTTCATTTTATTTAAGTTCTGCGCAAACTTTGTTAATAATCTTTAGTGCTTGATCTATTTCTTTTTTTTTTACATTGAGTGGAGGTAAAATACGAACAACCTGGTCAGCTGCTCTTATAGTTAATAATTTATTATCCATTAATTTTTTGATAAAATTAGATTGATCTTTATAAAGTTGAATTCCGATTAATAATCCTCTTCCTCTTATTTCTTTAATAATTTTGGGGTACTTTTCTTTAAGCTTATTTAAATTGGAGAGAAAATATTTAGAGGATTTTTTTACATTATTTAGAAATTGCTTTGTAGAAACTATATCCATTACAGTGTTTCCAACTGCCATTGCCAAAGGGTTTCCTCCAAAAGTGGAGCCGTGCGTGCCTGGTGTCATACCAGCAGCAACTTTTTTATTCATAAGAATTGCTCCAATTGGAAATCCACCACCAATTCCTTTTGCAATTGGGACTATATCAGGTTTTACTTTTGATTGCTCAAAAGCAAAAAAATCACCTGATCGTGAAATTCCACACTGCACTTCATCCAATATAAGTAATATTTTTTTCTTGTTACACAATTTTCTCAACTCTTTTAAGCAAAAGTCAGGAATCACGTTGATCCCACCTTCCCCCATAATTGGCTCAACCATAATTGCAGCTGTATTTTTAGTGATCTTTTTTTTTAAAGATTTATGATCTCCAAATGAAAAATGATCAAACCCAGAAACTTTAGGTCCAAAACCCTCTGTCATTTTTTTAGATCCACTTGCAAAAATTGCTGCAATTGTTCGTCCATGGAATGAATTTTTAACACATAAAATTCTGTTTTTATGTGGTTTTCCAATAAAATAAAAATATCTTCTAGCTACTTTTATTGCTGCCTCTGTAGCCTCTGCTCCACTATTTTGAAACATAACATAATCCGCAAATGTTTTTTGGCATATTTTTTTAGCCAATTTTTCTCCCTCTGGAATTTGAAAGGCATTTGAAACATGCCAAAGTTTTTTTGACTGATTGTTTATTGCTTTTACTAGTTTTGGATGAGCGTGTCCTAGAGAATTAACTGCTATACCTTGAACAAAATCTAAATACTTTTTATTATCTTTTGAGTATAAGAAACTTCCTTTTCCATACTTAAAAGAGATTTTTTTTCTATTATAATTTTTTGCTATATAGCTCATAAAAAGTTTTATAATACTCTTCTATATTCTAAGAATTTGTTGATACAAGTATCGATTGAAAATTCTAAGAAAATTTTTGTGAATAACTTAAATTAATTTCTTGTTAAATAACACTATATGGTATTTGTTATATTTTATAATACATTATATGGTTAAATAATGAGTTGGAATGACGAAAAAGTTGCTAAACTGAAGGAATTGTGGGGCAAAGGAAATACTGCTAGTCAGATAGCTGAGATAATTGGTGGAATTAGTCGTAACGCAGTTATTGGTAAAGCTCACAGGCTTAATCTTTCAGCTAAAATAAAAACCAGAGCAACAACTACTAACAATAATTTTACATCTAATCATAATGAGTCAAAAATTAAATCTCGAAGGAGTAAAAGAAGCAAATTTAAATCTTTAATTATTGAAAAAGATTTTGAACCTGAAAATCCTAAACAACTCGAAGAATTAGATGAAAATTCATGTAAATGGCCGATTGGTCACCCAGATGAAAAATCTTTTTATTTTTGTGGGAGGACATCATTAAAAGATTTTTCTTATTGTAAACTGCATTTACTATATGCGTATCAGTATCAGCCAAAAGGTAAGAAAGACGAAAATGAAGAAAATAGTGACAAAGAAGAAGTTCAACAATATATAAATAAGAAAGAAAAAGCTGGATAAAAAACTTTAATTTTTTTTAAAATTTTCAGAATTATACTTATCTGTTGAAAATTCTCCTCCATCTTTCCACATAAAAGCATATTTATTCACCTCATCTTTAAAAAATAATTTACTTGGAATTCCAATATCTGAATTTGTCTTGTACTTTCCAGACGGGATATTATCATATTTTAACAATCTGAGCTGGTCTTCTGTCAATAAAGGTTTTGGTAGTAATTGAAATAATTTTGCAGAAAATTTAGCTAAATATAGTGGGACAGGTAGTAATAATCGCCTTTTTTTAATTAAATCTAAAAGAATTTGTAGAATTTCTTTAAATGTTAAAACTTCAGGTCCTACACACTCTATAACCTGTGTCTCTGTTTTGTTTGATAATACATGATAAATAACATTTGTTAAATCTGTAGCGTGTATTGGCATAAACTTTGTTTTTCCTGAATAGTAAAGTGGAAAAAACGGTAGTCTACTCAATAAAGTCATAAATTGTGTACTAAAATTATCTGAATTTGAAAAAACAATCGAGGGTCTTAATATTGTAGATTTTGGAAAATTACTTAATATATTATTTTCTCCCTCAAGTTTTGATTTAGCGTATTGGGAATCTGTTGCATCGTTTATTCCAAGTGCAGAGATATGAACAAAGTGTTTTAAATTATGTTTTTTGCAGAGTTTTGCCAAAAGAGTTGGAAATATTGTGTGAATATTTTTAAACGTATTTCCTTTTTTCTTTTCATACAATATTCCTACTAAATTTATACAATAGTCAGCTTCACTAAATAATTTTTCAATTTTGTTTTCTTCAAAAATTTTTATTTCTTTTATTTCAATAAAGCCTGCGTTGCCCTGAGTTTTTATTTTTAAACCTTTTTGATGAATATTTCTTGTTATAACTGTTACTTTAAAGTTATTTTTTGTAAGTTTTCTTATTAAGAAACTTCCAATTTGACCACTTCCGCCAAAAATTAGACAATTTTTTACTTTCATATATAAACATCTACAAAATAATTATGAATATTAAACTTCACAAAAATGATTTACCAGATGATTTGGAATTAGGCAATTTAATAGCAGTAGATGGGGAATTTATGGGTCTAAATATTAGGCGTGATCCATTATGCTTAATCCAAATTTCCTCTGGTAATTCTGAAGCTCACATAGTCCAATTGGATAGAAAAAACTATAAAGCACCAAATTTAGTAAAAATTCTAAAAAATGAGAAAATAGCAAAAATATTTCATTATGGCAGAGCAGATTTAGCTTATATAAAATATTATCTTAAAACTGATACTAATAATATTTTAGATACGAAAATTGCCTCAAAATTATCCAGATCTTATTCTGATAATCACTCACTAAAGACTTTGATAAAGGAATTTCTGAATATTGATATAAGTAAACAATTTCAAAGCTCTGATTTTGGAGGAGAGCTCACACCTGCACAATTAAAATATTGTGCGAACGATGTTATATATTTACATAAAATTCATGATGAACTAAATAAGATCCTTATTAGAGAAGATAGAATTGAATTGTATAAACAATGTTTAAAATTTTTAAAAACCAGAGTTGATTTGGACCTCGCATTTTTTAAAGATGATATTTGGGCACATTAGTGAAAAAAATTGATTATAAAAATATTGCTAAAGATGTAATTAACTTAGAAATTAAAGCTCTTCAAAAATTAAAAAAGTCACTTAACCAAAATTTTAATAGAGCTGTAAACGCTATAGTCAATTGTCAATCAAAAGTTATATTGTGCGGAGTTGGGAAAAGTGGAATAATTGCAAATAAGATATCAGCAACTTTATCTTCGATCGGAACACCCTCATTTTCACTTTCCGCTAATGACTGTTCACATGGAGATATGGGAAGTATTTCAAGAAAAGATATTTTGGTTTTAATAAGTTACTCTGGGAACTCTATTGAGCTAAGAAATATAATTAATTATGCAAACAGAAATAGAATTTTATTAATTGGCATAACATCAAAAATAAATTCTGAACTTTATAAAAATAGTGACATTGGACTTATAACTCCTGAGGTAAAAGAAGCTGGGCTAGATATGATACCAACATCCAGTACTATTAATCAATTAAGTATTGGGGATGCTTTAGCAATTTCAACACTAAAAAAGAAAAAAATTAATAATTTAGACTTTAAAAAATTTCATCCATCTGGAAGCCTAGGTGAAAAGTTGAGAACAGTTGAAGATTTAATGCTAACAAAAAACAAAATACCATTTATAGACGAAGATATGTCAATGAAAAAAGCATTAAAAATTATGACAGAAAAAAAGTTAGGGACTTTAATAGCTCAAAATAAAAAAAAATTTACTACAGGTATTATTACAGATGGACAAATAAGAAAATTGAATTCTAAAAATATTTCAATCAATTTATTAAAGGTTAAGGATGTAATGACAAAAAATCCAATTAAAGTTGAAAGAAATACTTTAGCCACAAAAGCATTATTAATTATGAATGAAAAAAAAATAACAAGTTTGTGTGTTTATGATCAAAAAAAAAAATCAACTACTATAGGTATTGTGCATGTTCACAATATTTTGAATAAAAAAATATATTAAATGTCAAAAAAGATTATCATTCAATTGATATTGATAGTTTTTCTAATCATCTTGACTATTTTCTTTTATCAGAAATATATGGTCTTAAATAATTCAGATCTGAAATTAATGAAAAAAGAAAATGACTCTCAGGTAAATAATGAAAAATTAGTTTCAAAAAAAAATCAAGAGACAGCAAATATCATAGAAAATTTAAGATATGTCTCAAAGGATTTGTTTGGAAATACTTACATTATCAATGCTCAGTCTGCCCAAATAGAGGAGGGTAATGTTAATCAAATTAAACTTTTTGAAGTAATGGCTAAAATAATTCAAAAAGATGATGAGGTAATTTATATTAACTCAGATTCTGCTGATTATAATAAAGTAAATAATAACACCATATTCAAAACAAATGTTAATGTAAAATACGGTAAACAATCAATAGATGCTGATATAATCGATCTTAACTTTTTAAAAAATCAAATAAAAATAAAGGAAAATGTTTATTATAGAAATAATAATGCTAAGCTAAATGCAGATAAAATTGAAATAGATATTGAAAGTAAAAAATTGACAATCTCTATGAATAAAAAAAATGATAATATAAAGATTTTGTCAAAATATTAATCATGTCAGTCATAAAAAAATTTAGAATTAAAAATTTTAAAAAAAAAACAGAACTATTGAGACTAGAAAAAATATCTTTGCATTTTGGTAAGAGAAAAATTTTAGAAAATTTAACTTTTAATTTAAATCAGGGTGAAATTTTAGGTCTATTAGGTCCAAATGGAGTTGGAAAATCTACTATATTCAACATTATAATTGGCCTTCTTAAACCCAATTATGGATCGATATTTATCGAGGGCAAAAATGTAATTAATGAAACAATTTTTAATAGAACAAAAAAATATAAAATTGGCTATGTGCCTCAATATGGAGGCTATTTTCATGACCTCACTTTAAGAGAAAATCTTAAAGCAATTAGTGAAATAGTGATTGAAAATAAAAAGTTAAGAGATGAAAAAGTTAATTTATTAATTTCTAAGTTTGAACTTGAAGCACTTCAAAATATTAAGGCAGAATTTTTATCTGGTGGACAAAAAAAACGCTTGGTTATCTCTTTAGCTCTGCTGAGCGATCCAAAAATTTTATTATTAGACGAGCCATTTGCTGCATTGGATATAATGACGATAAAAAATCTTCAACAGATAATTGTTGATTTACAGACGCATAATAATATTTCAATTATTTTATGTGACCACCAAGCTAGAGACTTATTAACATGTGTTGATTTAGCTATTGTGTTATCTAACGGAAAAGTTATTGCAAAGGATACACCTAACAATCTAATAAGAAATATTGATGCCCAAAATGCTTATTTTGGGGATTCCTTTAAGATAAATTAAGATTTAAGAAAATGCATCTTGTAAAAATTAAGAATAAAATTTTAAAATTTAATAAAATTTTATCAATTGAGGGGGATAAAAGTTTATCTATACGATGGGCGCTTATTGCATCACAATCAGAGTCTAAATCTAGATCATTTAATTTGTTACTTTCAGAAGATGTAATTAATACATTAAAGTGTCTAAGAAAGCTTGGTGTGAAAGTGAGAATAACAAAAAAATTTTGTGAAATAAATGGTGTGGGCTTGAACGGTTTTAAATATAAAAAAAATTTAATTTTAGATGCAGGAAATTCAGGTACTTTGGGAAGACTTATTATGGGCCTTTTAATTCACTCAAAAAATATGATCAAATTAAAAGGTGATAAGAGTTTGTCAAAAAGAGATTTTTTTAGAATTATCAAACCTTTGAAAAAATTTGGAGCAGATTTCAAAAGCAATTTTGGAAGACTACCAATAATAATTAAGGGGACAAAAAATCCTAATTCGATCATTTACAATGAAACAAAAGGATCTGCCCAAGTTAAAAGCTCAATAATGCTTGCAGCATTGAATACTAATGGAGATACAATAATCAAAGCAAAGAAATCAAGAAATCATACTGAGCTTCTTTTTAAATACTTAGGGTTACCAATCACAGTAAAAAGAAAAAAATTTTTTGACTTAATAAAGATCAAAGGGAAAAAGAAGATACAATCACTGAACTATAAAATTCCATCTGATATAAGTTCTTGTGCCTTTTTTATAGTACTCACAATTCTATCAAAAAATTCAAAATTAAAGATTAAAAATGTTAATATAAACCCCTCTAGAATAGGTATGTTAAATATTCTTAAAATGATGGGAGTGAAAATAAAAAAAACAAATCTCAGAAAATATAAAGGTGAAAACATTGCAGATCTTGTTGTTAAAAGTACAAACAAAATTAAAGCAATTAATTGTCCCTCAAAACATAACAGTTCTGCAATTGATGAATTTTTGCTAATATTCCTGGTTGCAGCCAAAGCAAAAGGAATTTCTTATTTCAAAAATTTATCTGAATTAAATGAAAAAGAAAGTCCCAGGTTAAAGTGGGGTTCAAAAATATTAACTAAAATGGGAGTGAAAAATATTTTAACTAGCAATAGTATAAAGATTTATGGAAATCCTGAATTAGAAATTAAAAACAAAGTAACAATTAAAAATTTTTTAAAAGATCACAGAGTTTTTATGACTTCAGTAATTGCAGCTTTGGCTTTTGGAGGTGACTGGACTATATCAAATAAAGATGCTATTAATACGTCTTTTCCCTCTTTCTTACAAAAAATTAAGTATTTAGGCGCAAAATTACGTTAAATTCTTTGTTGATCTTATGTTTAATTTTATCTAAAAGGGCAAAGTTTTTTTAATACTTAATATATGCAAATAAATATTTAAATTAATGGAAGTATACAAAGATCTATCAAATCCAGCATCAAAAGAGTTTGAAAACCTATTAAATAATCAGCTTTCGAAGATTAATATAGAAGAGGGAAAAATCATTGAAGGTAAAGTTAATAAAATTACTGAAAAATATGTTTTCCTTTATATACCTAACTTAAAATCTGAACCTGTTTTAGATATTAATGAACTTAAATCAATGGGTTTAAGTGAAAAAGTAAAAATTGGAGAGACAATTCCAGTATTGCTAGAAAAAATTGAGGATAGAAATGGGGATGTAATTGTATCTGCTAGTAAAGCTCAAAAAATAAAAGGATGGGACAAATTAGTTGAAGCTTATGAAAAAAAACAACCAATTATGGGAAAGATAATTTCTAAATGTAAGGGTGGCTGTATTGTAGAACATTTGGATACGGGTTCTTTAATGTTTTTACCTGGATCACAAATAAGTGATAAACCATTAAAAGACATAAGCCATTTGATTAATGAACCACAAAAATTTGCATTAATTAAATTAGATAAGATAAGAGGTAATGCCTGTGTCTCTAGAAAAGAGATAATCTCATCATTTAAGAAAGAGGATAAAGCAAAAATTATTGAAAAATATAAAATAGGTGATGTCATTAAAAATGCCGAAGTTAAGGGTTATAGTTCATTTGGTTGTTTCTTTAATGTGAACAATGAACTTGATGTTTTGGTGCATTTGCAAGAAATTTCATATAGTAGAGTAAATCACCCTGATGAAGTTTTTAATATTGGTGAGAAACATGATTTAAAAGTTATAAGTATTGATAAAGAAAAATTACAAATTGGTTGTTCAATTAAACAACTGTCACCAGATCCTTTTGAGCACGTGGAAAATTATGAGTTAAATAAAGTTTATAAAGCTAAGGTTGTTAAGATTATAGATTTTGGTGCATTCTGTGAGTTAGAACCAGGTTTAACAACCCTGCTGCATTCAAGTGAGCTTAGTTGGACAAAGAAAAATGTATCAGCAAAAAAAATGTTTAAGGTAGGTGATGAAATAGATTGTGTAATAACTGAAATAGATAAAGAAAAAAGACGAATTGCAATTTCATACAAATTAACAAAAGAAAACCCTTATGTTGTTTTTGAAAAAAAATATCCAGTTGGAGCAATAATTGAAACTCAAGTAGTTAATAAAAATGAGTACTCATTATTTGTTAGTGTTAAAGATTTAGATTTAGATGCATTCTTACACTGCAACGATCTTACTTATTTGAATAATGGGGAAGAAGAATTAAAAAAATATAATATTAACGATAAAATAAAGGTAAAAGTTTTAGAGATTAAAGTTGATGATCAAAAAATTAGAGTTGGTTTGAGACAGATTCAACCAGATCCTTTTGATTGGTTTAAAGATAAGAAAGTAAATCAAATAATTACTGTGAAAATTATTTCCACTGATAACAAAGGGCTTATTGTTAGACCTGAAGGATGTGAAATGGACTTTAATATCAAAAAAAGTCAGATTGCAATTAGTTCTTCAGATGCTCGCCCTTCAAGATTTACTGGTGGTGAAAGAATTGATTGTGCAATATCTGAAATGGATTTTGAGAAAAGAAAAGTATCTCTAAGTATAAAATTATTAGAGGAAATACAAAAACAGGAAGCTTTAGACAAATATGGTGCTGAGGGTTCTGGAAAAAATTTGCCTTTTACATCTTTGTCAGAAGATTTAGATAAAAAGAAAAAAAAATAATATCAGAAATTTAAATTGGCTATTGTTAAATCTAAGCTTTTAAAACAACTTTCAAAAAACTACCCTAATTTTTTAAAAAAAGACTTAGAAAAATTTACAAATATAATTTTAGATGAGATAAAAAAAACTCTCAAAAGAGGCGAAAGAATAGAACTCAGAGGCTTTGGGACTTTTTCAACTCACATTCAAAAATCTAGAATATCTAGAAATCCAAAAACTGGCGAGAAAGTAAATACGCCAGAAAAAAAAACAATTCACTTTAAAATGGCAAAAGAAATGTTTAAAAAAATAAATGATGAGAAAGAATAAAATTTTTGTAGCATGCGATACTGTTAATATTTCAAAAGTTAAAGAAATTATTGAAAAAACTAAAAACTCTAAACTAAAAGTAGGTTATAAATTTGGATTAGAGTTTTTGAATTCAAAAAATGGAAGAAGATTTTTATCTAAATTAAAAAATAAAATTATTTTTGCTGATTTAAAACTACATGATATTCCAAATACTTGTGTATCAGCTATTAAGGCAATTAAAGATTTAAAGGTAAATTATTTAACAATTCACATAAGTTCTGGTTTGCATGCATTAAAAGCTGCTAAAAAGTTTTCCAATAAAACAAAATTAATAGGTGTAACTATTTTGACTTCCCTAGATGATAAAAGTTTGAGAGAAATAGGTTTTAATATGAATTTAAAAAAATTAGTGTTACATCAAGCAAGACTTGCCTCTAAAGCCAAACTAGATGCTATAGTTTGTAGTGCTAAAGAAGTAAAATTAGTTAAAAAAGTATTTAAAAAAGAAATTATTACACCAGGTATAAGGATTAGTGGAAAAGATATGAATGATCAAAAAAGAATTCTTACCCCAAAACAAGCTTATAAAAATGGAAGCGACTGGCTAGTAATTGGAAGACCTATAACTAAAGGTAATATCAAAAAAAATATTCAAACATTAATTGATCATTTAGATTAATGCTCAAAGGATTAAAAATTTGCGGGATCTCGGACTCTAAAACTCTAAATTATATATTAAACCATCCTTACCCACCAAAATTTATTGGATTCATTTCAAATTATGAAAAAAGTAAAAGATTTGTTGATTTTGAAAAATTGAAAAAACTAATTGATGTTAATAAAGGAGAAGTAAAATTTGTCTCTGTGCTTGTTAATCCATCAGAGGAAACGTTAGAAAAAATTAAAATTTTAAAATTTGACTACTATCAACTTTACGATGTTGACCCAAATAGAACTATAGAAATTAAAAAGAAATATGGCACTAAGATTATTTCAGCACTAACAATCTCAAATAAAGAAGACGTAATTAAATATAAAAAATATTCTAAGATTTCAGAAATAATTCTTTTTGACTCAAAAGGTTACCATAAATCTGAAAGTTTTGATCATAGCCTACTAGATGAAGTGCCTAATGATCTCAATAAAATGATTGCAGGAAATATTCAAATAAATGATATACCTAATTTTAAAAATAAAAATTACATAATTGATTTATCAGGTTCTATTGAAAATGATGAGGGTAAAAAAGATTTAAATAAAATTAATAAATTGCTAAATTTATTTATTAAAAATGAAACTTAAAAAAAAAATTCCAGTAATTGACCAAGCAAATAAGTTTGGATTTTGGGGTGGAAAGTTTGGTGGAAACTTTGTACCCGAAACTTTAAAAAAGCCAATTGAGGATTTGGAAATCCTATTTAATAAATTAAAAAAAGATAAAAGATTTATCAATGAGAGAGATAAATATTTTAAAAATTGGGTTGGAGCCCCTACTCGTTTCATAAAATTAGAAAATTTGTCAAAATACGTGGGAGGTGCACAGATTTGGTCTAAAGTTGTTTCAGATGCTAATGGTGGAGCACACAAAATCTACAATGCTACAGTTCATTGTTTACTTGCAAAACGTGCTGGTAAAAAAATTATATGTGGAGACACAGGTGCAGGATATGCTGGTAAAATGCTTAGTATGGCAGCTAAAAAGTTTGGTTTAAGGTGTAAAATTTTCATGGGAGCAAAAGATATCGAAAGACAACAACCAAACGTGAAAGCTATGAAAAGAAATAGAGCCGAAGTAATACCAGTTTACTCTGGTAGTCAGACACTTGTTGATGCAGTTTCAGAATGTATGCGTTTTTGGGTTGCTAATTGTGATACAACCGCGATGTGTGTTGGAAGCACTGTAGGTCCAGCAGTTTTTGTTCGAATTTGTGGATGGAGCACAAGTCAAATATCAAGAGAACTAAAAATTCAATTACTTGATGAATTTGGATCAATTCCAAAAAAACTCAAACTTTACAATTGTGTAGGTGGAGGAAGTTCAAGTTTTGGATTTTGGAATGAATTTATGGATTATGATAAAAAACAATGTGAGTTTATTGGAGTAGAAGCTGGTGGGCCTGCAAAAAGTAAAAAGCATGCCGCACCTCTAACTTACGGATCTAAAATAGGTATTCTTCATGGAGCAGCCCAATATGTAAATCAAAATTCAGAGGGTCAAATAGAAGAAACCGAGTCAATCTCTGCTGGGCTTGATTATCCAGGAATTTCTCCTCTTCATTGCTTTTTAAAAGATACTAAAAGAGCAAGATACACAGCTGCAAGTGATGAAGAGGCATTAGAAGCTTTCAAACTTGTAACAAAATTCGAAAAATTAAGACCATCACTTGAACCAAGTCATGCTTTCTCAGTTGCAATAAAAGAGTCAAAAAAATTAAGTAAAGATACAATCGTAGTAGTTAATAGTTGTGGAGATGCATACAAAGACCGAAGCATTTTACAGAAAAGATTAGGAAAAAAATATGTTAAATCCAATTAGTGCTGCTTTTAAAATAGCAAAAAAAGAAAATAGACCTGCCCTATTAACATATACTGTTGCCGGTGATAGCACCAAAAAACAATCATTAGAAATTTTAAAATCAATTTCTAAAAATGCAGATATTTTAGAATTAGGCGTTCCACATAACACTCCTGTGGCAGATGGAAGTCAAATCCAAACTAGCGCGTATAGAGCAATTAAAAATGGAATTAGAACAATTGATATTTTTAAAATCGTTAAAGACTTCAAAAAATTTAATAAAACTAAACCAGTTATATTAATGGGCTATTATAATATGATATTTCAATATGGTGAAAATAAGTTTTTAAAAGAATGTAAAAGTTCAGATGTAAATGGATTGATAGTTGTAGACTTACCTTGGCCAGAAAATACAAAATTTGCAAAAAAATGTAAAAAAAAATCAATATATTTTATTCAGCTTTTATCGCCCACAACATCGAATAAAAGATTAAATAAAATCATAAAATACTCTCATCAAATGAATTACTTCATCTCAATGTTAAGTACCACAGGTGGTAAATTAAAAGTTTCACCAAAAGAAATATTAAAAAACTATAAAAAAATTAAAAGAATTGATCCAAAAAAAGAAGTTGTTATTGGATTTGGAATTACAGAAAAAACTATTGGAAAATTAAGATCTGCTGATGGACTGGTAGTAGGAAGCGCTATTTGTAAGGAAATTACACGGAGTTTAAAAAGTAGACAAAATCCTGTCACAAATGTAGGTAGATTAGTAAAGAAATTAAAAAATAAAATAAAATGAATTGGATTACAAAAATTATTAAAGCTGGTGAAAAAATAAAGTCTGCTATTCACAAAAGAGCCACGAAGGAGGATATTGCAAACAGTGACTGGACATCATGTTGCAAAGGACCAATTTTAAAAAAAGATTTAGAAAAAAACTTTTGGGTTTGTCCAGAACCAGAATGCAATAAACACCATAGAATAAATCCAAAGCAAAGATTTGATATTTTGTTTGGAAAAAATAATTACGAGGTATTTAAAACGCCAATACCAAAAGATGACCCATTAAATTGGACAGATTCTAGGACTTACAAAGAAAGATTAAAATCTGCGAGAAAAAAAACTCGAATGGATTGTGGTATGATGGTTGTTAGTGGTTTATTAGGTGACATTAAAATCACGGCAGTTGCATCAGACTTTGATTTTTTAGGAGCCTCAATGGCGGCTGCGGAGGGAGAAGCATTTCTATATGGGATTCAACATGCAATAGAAAATAAAAACCCATTTTTATGTGTAAGTGCAGGGGGCGGTATGAGAATGATGGAAAGTTTAATTTCGTTGTCTCAAATGACAAGAACCACATTAGCGATAGGTGAACTCAAGAAAAATAATCTTCCTTACATTGTTTGTATTACAGATCCAACTGCGGGAGGAATTACTGCTTCTTATGCAATGCTAGGTGATATTCATATTGCTGAACCTGGTGCACTAATTGCATTTGCTGGTGCGAGAGTAATTCAGGGAACAGTTAAGGAAGAATTGCCAGAAGGTTTTCAAAAAAGCGAGTATGTTGAGAAAACCGGGTTTGTTGATTTAATTGTTCAAAGAAAAGACCTATCAGAAAAAATTGGAACTTTATTATCAATATTGTTAAAGAAAAATTCTGCTATAAGCACTGAACAAGATGAAACTACAGAAAATACTCAGTCGCTTTCTAAAATTGCATAAAAAAGAAATTGATCTAAGCTTAGATCGAATTAATCAACTTTGTGAAAAACTTGGTAACCCTCAGCATAAAATTAAAGCCATTAATGTTGTTGGTACGAACGGCAAAAATTCTACCATCCAAGCTTGCTATTCAATTTTAAAAGAAGCTGGAGTCAAGTGTAACGTTTATACTAGTCCTCATATACAAAATATAAATGAGAGGTTTGTTTTTAATAACGAACAACTAAAAGATGAAGAATTAGCATCTCTTTTTGAAGAAATTGAAAAAAAAAATGATAATGAACCAATTACGTTTTTTGAAATTTTAACAGCATGTTTCTTTCATAAAGCAGCTCAATACCCAAATAATATAAATCTTATAGAGGCTGGTTTATTTCACAGATTTGATGCCACAAATATCCTAAAAAATAATTTAGCAAGTATTGTTTGTTCTATTAGTAAAGATCATCTTGATTGGTTACCAAAGGGTCAGCGAACAATTGAAAAAATTGTATTTGAAAAAACATCCTCTCTTTTAAATTCCAATATAATCGTATCTAAACAAAACTCAGTTGAAACAACTAAAATTATTAAAAAATCAATTTCAAAAAACTTATCAAATAAATTATTTTTTAATGATGATTATAGCTATTCTAATGGAGAAAACGGTTTTTTTTATTACGAAGATAAATTTGGAGGCTTAAAACTACCGTTACCAAATACTCTAGGGCAATTTCAGCTAGAAAATATTTCAACTGCAATTGCAACTATAAGACAGTTAAATTTAGAAATTAAAGATGATGATATCAAAAATGGAATTACCAAAATTGAGAATATTGGTAGATTACAAGAAATAAAGTCTGGAAAAATTAAAGATTTGGTCAAAAAAAACCGATTACTATTAGATGGAAGTCATAATGAAGATGGCGCTAGAGTTTTAAATGAATATCTTCAAACTTTAGATTGTAATAAGCATTTTATTATAGGAATGATGTCTAATAAAGATCATGAAAAATATATTAGCTACTTTAAGGATATTTCGTCTCTAACCACAGTTGATATTCCTAATCAGCAAAACGCTATCAGTGGTAAAAAATTAAAAGTAAAATTTCAAAATGTTTTTAATGCTAAATACGAGGACAATGTTGAGAAAGCAATTAAGTCCTTAACACTTAAAGAAAATGATACGTTAATAATTACAGGATCTTTGTATTTAGCTGGCGAAATATTAAACTTAAATTAGATATTTTTTTCTAAAAACTCTTTCATATGACTTTCTGGTACGCCACCAACTTTTCTATCAACCTCAACACCTTTTTTATAGATTATCACTGTTGGAACACCTCTTATTCCCGCAGCACTCCCAGTATTAATACCGCCATCTTCAATATCAGCGTAATAAAAACCAGCCTTATCTTTATATTCAACTGCAAGCTTGTCCATAATTGGTTTTAAGGACTTACAAGGCCCACACCAAGCTGCACTAAACTGGATTACCGAAACGTCTTCACTTTTAACTTTGTTTTCAAAATCTTCATCTTTAAAATCTTTAAGCATAAATCCTTTCTATAAACTTGTATTTTAAAGTCAACTAGGCAATTTCATATTTTTTTTCAATAGACATAATAAAATCGTTAATTTCATCTAGTTTATTTAATTCAATTTGATCATCTCTTTTATCTGCTTGATCTCTCAAATAGTCGATCTCATTATATGCCATATTTACCGTTTGCCACTTCTCCTTATTCTTACTTAGTATACGTCTAGCAATTTCACTTTTAATATTTTTATACAAATCGGGCGGTAAAATTTGAGGTGCCTCTTGATAAATTATTTTTTGACCAAACCAACTACATCTTTTATCTTGAAATTTATCTAGTAATCTCAACTTATCTTCCCAAGATGAGCTGTGCCAGGTTTTAAAAAGAGCAGTATCTTTATTAGGAATAAATTTTTCATACAAAGTTTCTTCGGGTAATAGATCTTCTTGGGTTTTAGTTTGCTCTTTTTCCTCTGCAGCCTCTCTATTTATAATTTGTATATTTTTACAGAAATTTTCATTATTTCTGACCATTTGTGCACGTTTTTTAATCGTTTCTAAATCTAAGTCTGAATAAGGTTTTTGTTTCAAAGCAAACTCTTTATCCAAAACCACTGGCGCCTTATTCGTTTTCAGCACACGTAGACATTTTGGAGAAAATTTTTTCAATACATCTTTAAGTTGATTAACTGACAAATTTAATAATGGCTCTGGGTCCCTACGCAAATCCCAAAGATATCCCCAAGTTGTGTAAGAAGGATGAAAGGAGTGATTTGGATGTAGCGTACTAGTTAGATACATCATATTTCTTCCCTTCACATTTTCAAAAATTGAATATATTTCATCACTTTTTAAAATTGTCTCTACACTTTGTTTTGTAGATGTTTTTAAAAAGGTTCCCCAATTCTCTTTATGTTTACTTTTAATTATTCTAAGAATTTTTAAGGTGTTCATCGCATCGACATAGGCAGTATGGCTTGCTGAAGTGTCAAAACCCTGCATTCTAGATAGAGATTCTAATGCAAGACTCGGGTTTCCTGCTTCTGTCAATTCTGTTTTTAAAGTTTCTGAATTAATAGTCTGAGCTGCTCTTGCTATATGTAAACCATCATGTTGTTGATTGGGTGAAACATGAGTTGTATAAGGGTATCTATTTCCTTTAAAAAAATTGAAATTTAGCATCCTTGAGTCGAAATTAAGATTAGACCAACCCATAAACATTGCTGGAGCACATTTTTTAAAAAAATTCTCAACAGTACCTAAAAAATCATAATGTGAATAGTTACCTTTTGTTAATAAATCTATACTCGTTGAGTTAACAAGTAATGCTTTGGCTGAGGGCACTTCTCCCTCCGGCATACGTCCTCTAATGTTTAACTTTCCAATTTCTTTTAAATTTTTGTCTACAACAACTGCTCCAAGCTCAATAATAGAGCCCCATATAGTCGAGTTTGTCGTTTCAGTATCATATATACAGATTCTATCCATTTTTATTAACCTATATTATTCATTTCATTAAATTTTTTTAATCTACCTAAAAATAAATTTTGATAAGTAATTAATTCAGGCCCTTGAATTTTAAATTCTTGAAATAAATTATCTACTGTACAAACAAGTATAACACAAGCTGTAATATTAGAATTATACACAATATTATGTGCCAAAGAGTAAGCGGCTGTTTGTAATAACCAAGAATCTATGTATTCAAATTTTTTTGGTTTATTACTTTGTTTAAAATCTATTATACTTTCACGGCCATCATAAACTCCGACCGCATCACAGGTACCTGAATAAGAGTCAGGTTTGTATAATGTACATTCCACACCCCAAACCTCCTCAAGTCTATTAATCAAACCTTTTTCAATAATTTGTTTTGCCATTATTTTATATTGTTCATTGTCATCAAAAAAACTTAAATTTTCTCGTCCTAAAAGAAAGGATTCTAGATAGGCATGCATTTTTGAACCTCTGCTACTCGCTGCCTTTACTATGGCTTCACTTTCTTTTAATCCAGTTCTCTCAACCCAATTGGCTAGTGCTGCTTTATCTTCTTCAGACTTAGTTGCTTCTATAATTGAAGTGACACTTGGTAACTTTTTTTCTCCAATTAAATACCTTCTTATTCCATTATCTGTTGATCTGATGGACTTTGGGTAAACAAATTTTCTATTCCACTTCATCAAATAATTTTTCTACGAAACTTTTCTATCTTCTCTAATACCAAAAGAACTTATTGGAGATTTTGGATCTGGATCGTCATCGTCGTTATCACCACGGTTTTTTATACTTTCTAAAATGTTCTTAATTGACCTTGCATCTCTACCAAATTCTTCTGTGACTTTAATAGCTTCCTCAAGTTTTTTTCTCAATAATATTATGTTATCAAAATGAGTAATAAATCTTTTTGAAATATTCTTTAAATCATCATGAATTTGGGTTGCATTTTTTTTTATTTTTAATGTTTGAAATCCTAAGTGATAAGCTTGAATAATTGCACACAATGTATTTGGACCAGCAATAGTAACTTTATAATCTTTTCTAATTTCCTCTAATAATAATTTTTTTGTCTTTGGATCTCTATAACTTGAAAGTTCTGAATACAAACCTTCAGTTGGAACATATACAATTGCAAAATCTGTAGTTAAAGGAGGATTAATATATTTTTGATTTACATTTTTCGATTTATTTTTAAAAGCTAATGCTAGGTCATGTCTAGCTTTAGCTAGAGCATTTTTATCTTTTTCTTGAAATGCTTCATCAATAGCTTTGTATTTTTCGATTGGCCAATGACTATCTATTGGACACATAACGTCATTCTGCAACTTAATTGCAAACTCAACATGATCCCTATTTTCATCAGGTTTCATTTTTGCATTAGAGATATATTGAGAAGCAGGCAACAAGTCCTCAATTATACTAGCTAGCGTAAATTCTGATAGACCTCCAAATTGCTTAACTCCACTTAATATTCTACTAAAACTATTTTGACTCTCATTTATAGCTTGTATTTGCTGATTAAAATTTAAAACTTTTTCATCTACTTTCGTTAAAGCGCCAGTCATATCTTTTGCTATATCTCTTGACATATTTCCAAATGACTCGCTGAAAGAATTTTTTATAGAGTCTATTTCGTTCTTAATTTTTTCATCAATATTTTCATTTTCTTTTGGTTTATTTCTTAACTGAAAATATAAAATAACTAAACCTACTAATAATATTACTGATAATAAAATGGTGTCCATGATTCGAAGATACTATTATAATGGATTTTTATGGAATTATATTTAATTTTTATGATAATTTTTATTTTTAGCATTTTATTAGGACTGTATGTAATAATAAGAAACTTAGATATCATCTAAATTATTCTCATATACTTTAAAGATAAATTACTTGGCAAGTAATCTAATTAAGTTTTTTAAACCTTTTTTTTTACTATTTTTTTTTGAAGTAAAAATACAAGCTTGAGATTTTAAGATTTCTCCATCTTTCAATATACGTAGGTTATTCGCCCTAAGGGTTTCACCTGTAGATGTTATGTCTGTAATTAATTCAGCTGAACCAGTAAAAGGGTATGCCTCAGTTGCTCCTAAACTATCAACCAATTTAAATTGAGTAACACCTTTAGAAAATAAAAAATCCCTGGTTAAATTTGGATACTTAGTTGCAACTCTTAATCTTTTTTTCTTTTTATCTCTAAATTCAAATGCAATTTCTTCGAGATCAGCTATTGTTTGAACATCAATCCAAGGATCAGGTATAGCTACAACTAAATTAGCATTGCCAAAATCAAGTTTTTTAATAACATTTATTTTGTTTTGGGTATTTATCTCACTTTCTTTTAATAAATCAAAACCAGAAAAGCCAATATCTAAAGAGCCATCACCTAATCTTTCAATAATTTCTCTAGCGTGCAAATATAAAATTTTTATGTTTAATTTATTTTTTATTGAACCTATCAAATCTCTTTCCCCTCGCTCGGAAACAAGCTTTAATCTTTTTTTAGTAAAAATTTTTAAAACATCTTTTCTTAACCGTCCCTTACTTGGTATTCCTATATTTATTAAATTTTTCATTATTGATAATTTAAATTAAAAGCTGCTCCAACTGCTGGTGTTTGTTTTTTTGAGCCAAGATCAGAAATTAATTTGTCATAACGACCACCATTACAACAATTAATAATTTTCGACTTTGATTTAATATCTATTTTAAAAACTATGCCAGTGTAATACTCTAATTGTCTACCAAAGGCGGTTGAGAAAATTACATTTAATTTAGATATTTTATTTTTGGAGATAGGAAAATATTTCTGATCAACAAAAAGGTTTATTTTATGTTTTTTAAAGAATTTATTTAATTCCTTCGCAGCTTTATTTATTGGACATTTAATTTTCAAAAAATCTTTAATGATTTTCGATGTATTGCTTCCTTTGCTTGCTCTCCTTGGATCCTTAATCTTTTTATCAAACCTTTCTAAAATTTCTTTTAATGTTCTACCTGCAACAATTGATGATTGATTATCCTTTAACATTTTTAAATATCGTCTTTTATCAACCTCAACAATAGTTGGATCTACATCAGAATTTGTCTCTAATCTTTTTAATAAATCACTGAAATAGTCTTCTCGCCAAAAATGTCTTGTAAGTCTTAATTTCCATCTTTTTGGTATATCTAATTTAGATATTAGAAGATTAAAAATCTCTACATTGCCAATAGTAAGAGTGCCTGAAGAATATTTTAGATCTTTAAGTGATTTAAGTGACGTATCTATTATTTCTTTGTCGTCTTTTTTTTCATCTTTTGATCCTATAATCTCAAAACCAACCTGATTTCGGATTATAGAGTCCTTTTTATTTTGAGATTTTCTATAAGCCTGTCCGCTATAAAATATTTTTTCTTTGCCCTTTAAATTGTTTTCTAAATATCTAAGACAAGAAGCAATGGTAAGGTCAGGTCTTAAACATAATTCATTACCTGTCTGATCTGTAAATGAAAAAATAAATTTTCTAAAACTTTCGCCAGATCTTTGAACAATATGATTAGTCTCAATAACTGATGGTAATTTAATATATTTAAATCCTTTAGACTGAACTGATCTAAGGATTTTGTTAGATAAATTTTTTGATTTCATTTATTAAATTTTCTTTTGGAAATGTAATTTGGTTATTCTCCCCCTTAGCCCCAAGTAGATTTTTTAATGTTATTTTATTATCTTTAAATTCATTTTCACCGCAAATAACTGCGACTGGACATTCTCTTTTGTTAGCATAAGTAAGTTGCTTACCTAGATTTTTTTTACTATCCAAAAATATTTCAGAATTGATATTATTTTTTCTTAAATTATCTAAAATTTCGTAATAATTTTTTAAATATTTTTCATCCATTACACAAACAATAACTGGATTTTGTCTATCAAATTCTATTTGATTTAATTGCATCATTGCAAATAGCAATCTATCAACACCAATACTCACACCTGTCCCTGGAATATCTACACCCTTAAATCTTGCAATTAATTTATTATACTGTCCGCCTGAACAAATACTGCCAATATCAACTTCCTTACCCTTAATATTTTTTGCTTTAAAATTCAGATTGGTTTCAACACAAAACCCATCATAATAATCTAGACCTCTAACTATGGTAAAATTAGTTTTTACTTGATCAGAATAATTTCCAAAGTTTAAAACTTCAAATAATTCCTCTAATTCTTTAATGCCCTCTTGGGTAACAGGATTTTTAAAATTTTCTTTAAGTTCCTTTAAATCTTTAATCCTTAAAAAATTTAAGATTTTTGAAGCTTGCACATCACTTAGGTTTGCTCCTTTTGTTATAGCTCCACTTTTATCTTTTCTCTCTTTTTTTAATAATTCTTCGACACCCTTTAAACCAAACCCAGGTTTATCGAGTTTATCTATAGCTCTCATTACTTTGATTTGTTTCTCTTTTTCAATTTTCAAATCCTCAATTAAACCTTGAACAATTTTTCTATTGCTTACATTAATAGTAAACTGATTTTTTCTTAAACCACACTCTACTAAAGTATTTGATATTAGATTACATAACTCAGCATTTGCTTGTGCTGGATTAACATTTCCTACTATATCGCAATCTGCTTGAGTAAATTCTCTGTACCTAGCATTTCCAGATTTTTCATTTCTAAATACATTTTGAATTGCATATCTTTTATATACTGATGGAAGCTTTTGATTGTTTTGAGCAACAAATCTGGCTAGTGGGCTAGACAAATCATATCTTAAAGTAATATTTTTTTCACCATCATTAAAAGAGAAAACATCAGACATAGGATTGCTATCATCCTCTGCAAGAAAGGATCCTATATTTTCACTTATTTCAAATGATGGAGTCTCCAATGGATCAAATCCATATTTAATAAAATTTTTCTCAATGACTTCTAATAGTCTTTTTTTGAGAAGTAATTTTTTATTCCATCTATCTTCAAAACCTGAGGGTAATCCAGGGATTAATTTATTTTTTTTACTCATTGTTTGGTACCTTGAGTAGGTTACGCTCCTACGACTTCGGATCCACAAACCGACGTGATGCTATTTCACCATCAAGGCATATCCTTTTTATTTTTATCTTATTTTATGTTGATTTAAAATTATTTTATAAAAGATTTAATGCTAGCTTTAGCCAGCATGGAAATGAGCGTGCACACCTCTACTAATTCCTCTTAGAACAAGTCTTTGAGTACTTAAGTTTTTTTTGTAATTTACCTCATTTTTATTCATGAGCAGCGTTTTAGACAAAAATTTAAATTATTCAACCCTTAAAAGAAAAAGAATTTCTCAGGTTCTTTATAATATCTCTTTGGTTAAATCATGATATATGACAGGAATTTCAAGAACTTTCGAATGTTTATTAAACCAAAACGCCATAAATCTCTCAGCCAAAAAACCATAAATTCTTGACTCATATCCTTTAAATTTAAATCCAAATGTAGCTTCACATTTTTCCAGCCATGGAAATATTGTTTCATAGTATCTGTTCATCAATTCTTTTGATCTGCAAATAAACATGTTGCCACAATTAAATGAAGTATTATTTCTTACATAAAATTTAAAATCTTCTCGTTCATTTTGATCCAGCAAATTTATAGCTTTATCTAAAACACCATTTCCATGAAACATGTCAAACTGAAACCTAATAGTTCTTCCTCTTTTAAAAATTGCTTTTGGATTCCTCAGAAATGCGGTCTTTCCATATTTAATTATTTTAATTAAAGGTATTTGATCTAAGAAAATATGTTCTCCAAGAATAACATCATAGTTTTCCCAACTGGGATGAACTTTTTTTAAAATTTTTTGATTAATATTTAATGACATATCTGAGTCACTACATTTGTTTTTCCAAAATCTCCTATATCCACAAAAACCAATCCACTTATCTTTATCAATACTATTCAGCTTATTTTTCCAAAGCCAATAATGAAAAGTTAACTCACCATAAAATTTATTTTTAGAGCTAATATTGACACCAACATTATCTCTGGTCCATCCACTTGAAAACGTATCTGTCCCAAGTCCTACAGGAGTATAATTAAATTCCTTAATTTTATCTAAAAGCTTATTGTGAATACAAATGCAAAAAATTTCTAGGTTATTCACTTCTATATTTTATCAATTATTAAAGGACGTCCTCTAACTTTTAGAAAACGTCCTGATTTAGAATTTATATTTAATCTAATTTTTTTAGATTAACTGCTGAAGGTCCTTTTGGTCCATCTTCGAGGGTGAATTCTAATTTATCACCTTCATTGAGAAATCTCATTCCAGCTGCCTTTACTGCAGAAGCATGAACAAACGCGTCTTTCTCTTTGTCATCTCGTTCAATGAACCCGTAGCCTTTTTTCCATTGAACCACTTAACCTTCCCTTGAATTGTACTCATCTTTTTACTCTTTCTTTTGTTATTTATTTTTTTTTAAAGTTAAATTTTTTTAAAATAAATTTCAAGATGTTTTGGTGGTGCCTCGGGAAGGATTCGCACCTCCGACACAAGCCTTTTCAGGGCTCTGCTCTACTCCTGAGCTACCGAGGCATAAAATCATCCTCTAAAGATGATTCTTGCTTTTGTCAAATCATACGGTGAGATTTCACAAGTAACATCATCTCCTTGTAAGATTCTGATTCTGTTTTTGCGAAGTTTTCCAGCTGTATGTGCAGTTACTGTGTGGCCATTTTCTAATTCAACCTCAAACATTGCGTTTTTAAGCAAAGTTTTTACTTTTCCTTTGTATTGTAAAAATTCTTGTTTTGTCAAATTTATTTTCTCCTAATTCGTTTTTTCACAGATTGAGCGTGCGCGGCCAACCCCTCATAATTTGCAAAAGTTATAACTGATGGTCCAAGCTTTTCAATACCCTTTTTTGATAAGTTTATATATGAAATTCTTTTGTAAAATTCATTAACACTTATACCGCTTGAAAATTTAGCAGAGCCATTAGTTGGTAATATATGGTTTGAACCGGCATTATAGTCAGTCATTGCCATCACAGCATATTTTCCTAAACAAATAGAACCGGCATTTTTAATTCTAGAAATAAAAGATTTGTAATTTTTTACATTTAACTCTAAATGCTCAGGAGCGATTTTATTCACAATATCAATTATTTGTTTATCTGTGCTCACCTGAATTAAAATTCCGTTATTAAATAAACTTTTTCTTGCGATAGCTGTTCTTGGAATTTTTTTTAATTGTTTAGAAATTTCACCCTTAGTTTGACTTATTAAGTCTTTACTTTTAGAAATTAAAATACATTGAGCAAGTTCATCATGTTCTGCTTGACCAATAAGGTCACTTGCTATCCAGCCTGGATTTGAAAATCTATCACCAACAACAGTTATTTCCGATGGTCCAGCTATCATTCCCTCAACACCAACATCACCAAAGACTTCTTTTTTAGCAGCTGCTACATACTTATTGCCAGGACCCACAATCTTATTCACTCTATTAATTTTTTTTGTTCCATAAGCAACTGCTGCAATCGCTGATGGACCACCAATAGAATATATTTCTTTAATTTTACATTTTTTGGCTGCATATAGTACTGCAGCATTTTGTTTTCCTTTATATCCTGGATTAATCATAATTATTCTTTTTACTCCTGCAACTATCGCAGGGATAGCATTCATTAAAACGCTTGAGGGATAAGAAGCTGATGATCCTGGCACGTAAATTGCAACAGATTCGATTGGTAAATATTTGTATTCTAATTTATTTTTAAATTTATCTGTGTAAGAAATATTTTTAAATTTTTGTAATGAATGAAACTTGTAAATTCTTGAATAAGCTAGATCGATAGCATTTTTTACTTTGGGGTCTAGAGAATTGATAGATTTTTTAATTTGTTTAAAACTAGGTTTAATTACTCTGTTCTGGTTAAATTTCTTCTCATACTTTAATAACGCTTTATCACCATTTTTTTTTACATCATTAATTATTTTTATAACAGATACAGAGCTCGTTTGAACTTTTGTTTTTCTTCTTAATAATAAATCTTCTAACTTTTTATTAAAATTTCTTAATTTACTATCTAATATCTTCATATTTATTTAATCTCATTTTGATCCTCCAACCTTACTTCAATCGTTTCTGTAGTCAAAACAATGTGACTATTCTTATCAAAAATTAAATTTATTTCATAATCGTCTTTATTTTTCAAATAATCGATGCCAATTAAGTTTAAAATTTCCTCTTTATTTCCTTGATTGATATTTTTAGATTTAACCTTATCAACAAAATCAAATCTGCAAATACTGTTTATTTTCTTATTGATTTGACCAGACTCAATTTTAATTCTTTCGATCGATAATAGAAAAACTTTACTTGAAGCTAGATACTTAATATCATCAACTTTTGTTTTTGAGCCTGAAACACATGCTGAGATCATTTGCAATCCCTCTTGATCGTTAGCAATAATTTTAGCCAGATATTTACTCACTATTTTAATCTTTTTATTTTAACTCCAATTTTTTTAAGTTTATGCTCAATATTTTCATAACCACGATCCAAATGATAAATCCTATTAATTATTGATTTACCTTTAGATACCATTGCTGCTAATACCAATGAAACTGATGCTCTTAAATCACTAGACATTAGTTCGGCACCTATAAATTTTGTGTTGCCATTAATATAAGCTTTATTATTTTTTACATCTATTTTTGCACCAAGTCTGCGCAATTCTGCTACGTGCATGAATCTATTTTCAAATATATTTTCAGTGATAGAGCTTTTTCCATTTGCTTTGCACATCAAAACCATAAGTTGTGATTGCAGATCAGTTGCTACACCCGGATATTCCTTAGTTTTTATATTTTTTATAGATCTAATTTTTTCTGGACCTCTAATGAAAATTTTTTTTTTATATGTGTTTATTTTTGCACCAAATCTTTTTAATAATTCCAACTCAGTTTTTATAATTTTTGCATCAAGATTTGTAATCTTCAAGTTTCCTTTTGCCAATGTTGCAGCTACACAAAAAGTACCAGCCTCTATTCGATCAGCCATAACTGAGTATTCTGTTGAGTTTAATTTATTTACTCCTACAATTTTACATGTTCTACCATACCAAGAAATCTTTGCTCCTGCTGAATTTAAAAAATTTGTTAGATCTTTTATTTCAGGTTCAATAGCACAATTTTTTAAAATAGAAGTACCATTTGCTAAACAAGCAGCAATTATAGAATTTTCAGTTGCTCCAACAGTTAGTTTAGGAAATTTAATAGTTGTTCCTTTTAATTTGCCTTTTGATTTAGCTAAAATATATCCATCTTTTAAAATATAGCTCATCCCAAGTTTTTTAAGTGAGTCTAAATGATAATTAATTGGTCTAGCTCCAATTAAACATCCACCAGGTAAAGAAATTTTTGACTTACAATATTTTGCAATTAAAGGACCTAATACTAAAATTGAACCTCTCATCGTTTTTACAAGTGAATAACTTGCAAATGTTTTTAATTTTCTTTTATTGTGTATTCTAGCGACACTTCTGTCTTTAGATAAAATAATTTTTGAACCTAAAGATCTTAATAAACTAATCATTGTATTGATATCCTTTACCTTCGGTAAGTTTTTTAACACAACTGGTTGATTAAAAAGTAAAGTCGCAGCTAAAATTGGAAGTGAGGAATTTTTTGATCCTGAGATTTTAACTTCTCCCCTTATCCTACTTGGGCCTTCAATAGAAAACTTATCCATAAATTATTTTTTTATTTTTGCTACCTGAATTGTAGTTTGACCCTGATATTTACCATTCTTAGACTTATATGTTGTGTCAGGTTGTGTATCTGATTTAAAAAATAAAAATTGAGCTATACCCTCGTTAGAATATATTTTTGCTGGATTGGGTGTAGTATTACTTAATTCTATAACTATATTTCCTTCAAATTCATTTTCGATTGGTGTTACATTACAAATAATACCTGTTCGAGCATAAGTGCTTTTTCCAACACAAATACACAAAACATCTTTTGGAATCCTAAAATATTCAATTGTTTTGGCTAAAGCAAATGAATTGGGTGGGATAATACAGTAAGGACCTTTTCTCTCAATAAAGTTATCATCTGAAAAATTTTTTGGGTCAACTAAAGAGCTATTTACATTAGTGAATATTCTATATTCATCTGATATTCTTACATCATAGCCCATACTACTCAATCCATAGGAAATTTTACCCTCAGAGACTTGATGATCTAAAAAAGGTTCGATCATTTTGTGCTCTTTACACATTTTTTTTATCCAAGAATCAGGCTGGATAGACATTATTTTGTTTTCTTTTTATTTTTTTTTTGAAAAATTTTTCTTTTTTTTAAATTTTTTTTTAGAGCATAACTCAAACGCTCATTTTTATCTTTTACAATCATTCTTTATCTGGATTTGTAAGAAAATCTAAAGTAATTGGTTTAGATGTATCTAATACTTTTTCTTTATCATCATCTTTACGATTGCCATCTTTTGCAAGACGTTTAGCTTTTTTTTCAGCAAGTTTTCTCTCTCTTTTTGCTTGCTTTTCCATTAATTTAGCACTTTTAGTAGATTTATAATCGTAATGAATGCCCATAAAAATTTCCTAAGTAGATATAAATCATATTACACTAAAAATTAAGGCAATAATTTGAAAAAAATGCTTTATTATTAATAATATACAATTTGTGATAATAGCTCCTGTAGTTAAATGGTCCTTGGTAAGGACTAATTCCCTGGTCAGTACAGGGTGGGAGCACCACTAATTCTTATAAAATAATTTTCTAAGAAAGATTGTAATAAGGACTAAGCAAAAAAATGCTAAAATTGGGATGTATATTTCACTTGAAAAAATAACATCACTAAATTTTGGAATTTTTGCGTTTTTCTCAATAATTTTTTCCAACCCATCTCCAATCGAAACTACTAAAAAAATTTGAGGTATGATTCCAATAAATGTTGCAAAGAAAAAGTTTGATATTCTTACATTAAACAAGGTTGGTAAAAGACAACTTAATTGCCAAGGAACGCCACCTACAAATCGATAAATTAATAAATAAATAAATTCTGAATTTTTAAAAATTCTTTCGAGTGATTTAAATCTATTCAAGAATTTATCTCTAATAATATTTTTTAAAAAGTAATTTCCAAAAGCATAAAGAAAAGTAGCACCTACACTCAACCCTAAGACTACAATAATAGTACCAACCCATTTACCTAAGATGAACCCACCTAAAAGAGCAATTGGAGATCCAAATCCTAAAAATGGAAATACC
Source organism: uncultured Pelagibacteraceae bacterium (assembly GCA_902582845.1). Taxonomy (GTDB): domain Bacteria; phylum Pseudomonadota; class Alphaproteobacteria; order Pelagibacterales; family Pelagibacteraceae; genus Pelagibacter. The sequence continues at coordinate 53,279 of CACHTQ010000004.1, forward strand.
CATAAGATTGTTATAATTAAAAAGATTAAGGATATTAAAAATAAATTTGAATTTTTCAGCTCAAGAAAATATAATCTATTTTCTCTAATAAATTCATACGATGTTATCTCTTCAAGACTAAATTTTGAAAAAAACAACACTAAGAATATAATCACCAAAGTTAAATAAGATATACCTATGAATAATTTAATTTTTTTAGTTTTTTCCATTATTAGCTATCGTATTTGTAAAATCTAATATTTGCTATTTATATATTTAATTACTATAAAGATCGAAATTTTAATTAACTTAAATCACTTTATGAAAAGAACATATCAACCTTCTAAAATTAAAAGAGCTAGAAAACATGGTTTTAGATCTAAAATGAAGACAAAAGGTGGAAAAAAACTTTTGGCTAGAAGAAGGGCTAGAGGCAGAAAGTCATTAACTGTTTCTGGTTAGTCAATGAAAAGCAAATTTCTTGCTCTTTCAAAAAATGAAGACTTTCGTACTTTGCTAAAAAGCAAAAAAGCCTCCAATAAATATGTTACGATTTTTTTTGGACGTCTTAAAAATAAAAATAAAAATAATTTAAATATCTCATTTGTTACTAAAAAAAAAATTGGAAATGCTGTGAAAAGAAATAAAATAAAAAGGCGGCTTAGAAATATAATGAATGATGCGTATAAAAAAATATCAATAAATCTTAATTATTCATATCTTGTTATTGCCAAGCCAACTATGCTAAACAATGAGTTTAAAAAAATGAAAGAAATATTGTTTCTAGAATTTGAAAAAATAAAATAATGAATTTTGTAACTCTTATATTAATTAAATTAATCAAATATTATCAATATCTAATAAGTCCTTTAATTGGTCATTCATGTAGATATTTACCAACTTGCTCAGAATACAGTATTGAGGCACTCAAAACATTTGGTTTTTTTAAAGGCCTTTCATTAAGCATTAAAAGAATTTTATCATGTCACCCATGGGGAAATGGGGGGTTTGATCCAGTTAAAAAAGAAATGAAAGTAAAAAAGTAATGGATTCAAAAAATACAATAGCAGCTATTGCATTATCTTCAGCAGTAATAGTTTTATACTCATTATTTTTTGTTCCTGAAAAACCAGTAACAAATCAAAATCTAGTTGAAAAAGAAAAAATTGAACAAAGTACTGATACACCAAGCTTAGAACAAAAAGATGCTTTTATTAAAATTTCGAGAAAAGACGCTTTAACTGAAAGTGAGAGAGTTGATTTTGAAAATTCTAATGTGATTGGTTCGATATCTTTAAAAGGTGCAGCAATAGATGATTTAACTTTTAAAAATTATAATGTTGAACTTGAGAGTAATGAAAAAATAACACTATTGGGACCAAGAAATATTAAAGATGGTTATTTAATTGAGAGTGGATTTGTAACATCAGATAAGAATATTGACATTCCCACATCAGAGACTGTGTGGTCTATTAAAGGAAATAGAAAATTAACTGAAAATTCTCCTATTAAATTATTCTGGACTAATAATCAAGGAATTACCTTTGAAAAAGAAATTTCTTTAGACGATAAATATCTATTTTCAATCAAACAAAGAGTTGTTAACAAAACAAGTGGTAAATATGATTTTTATTCTTATGGTCAAATTATAAGAAATGAGATCCCAGACATTATAGACTTTTTAATTCTTCATGAGGGTTTAATTGCAACTCTAGATGATGAATTAATCGAAGAAGATTATGATGATATTCAAGAAAAAAAGTTTGCAAGAATTGCTCAAAAAGGTTGGTTAGGTATCAGTGACAAATATTGGATTACATCATTAATACCTCCAAAAGATAAAGAATTTAAAACAACCTTTGATTATAAAGATAAATTTAGGGCTAATTTTATTGCAACTGAACCTCTTGAATTAGGTCCAAATAGTTCTATTGAAGAAAATTTACAAATAATTGTTGCTGCTAAAAGAGTAGACGTTATTGATGGCTATGCAAAAAGCTTGGCCATAGATAAGTTTGACCTAGTTATTGATTGGGGTTTTTTATATTTCATAACAAAACCTTTATTTTTTGGTATTGATTATTTTTTTAAATTACTTGGTAATTATGGATTAGCAATTATAGCTATAACAATTTGTATACGTTTAGTTTTCTTTCCTTTGGCGAATTTTTCTTTTAGGAGCATGGCAAAAATGAAAGCGCTTACTCCAGAAATGGCAAGATTAAAAGAACTTCATAAGAATGATAAAATGAAGTTACAACAAGAGATGATGGCTCTATATAAGAAAGAAAAAGTCAATCCAATGTCAGGATGTCTTCCTATTCTTGTTCAAATCCCTGTTTTTTTTGCTTTGTATAAAGTTTTATTCGTGACAATAGAAATGAGACATATGCCTTTTTATGGATGGATTCATGACTTAAGTGAACGTGATCCTACAAGTATATTTAATCTATTCGGGTTACTACCTTATGATGTGCCAGGCTTCTTGGTAATAGGAGTGTGGCCCGTATTAATGGGATTATCCATGTATGTTCAACAAAAACTAAATCCAGCTCCCACAGATGATCTCCAAAAAAAGATCTTTGCGTTTTTTCCACTTTTCTTGACAGTAATACTTGCGCCATTTCCAAGTGGGTTAGTAATTTACTGGACAGTGAATAATATACTAACTATGGCTCAACAGGTTTTCATCATGAAGAAGACAACTGTTAAGACTGTCACTTAAATAATTGATTATCTTAAGACAATAAATAAATGGATTTAAAAAAAATACTTCCACAAAATGGTCCACCAATAAATGAGGTTTCAAAATACATAGAAAAATATAAAAACGATCTCATCGTAATAAAATACGGAGGAAATGTTTTTATAGACAGAAAAATCTTTGATAATTTTATAACAGATATAAACATACTAAATAAACTAGGTATTTCTTTTACAGTTGTTCATGGAGGAGGTCCTAGAATAAAAAGAGAATTAGATAAATCAAATATTCAATCAAAATTTATCAGAGGCTTAAGGGTGACTGATGAAAAAATCATAAGCATCGTTGAGTCAGTTTTAATTGATTTTAATAATGATATTGTTGACTCTTTGAAAAAGTTTGGAACTGATGCTGTCTCAATCCACACACAAAAAAATAATATTATTAAAGTAACCCCAGAGGCTAAAGAGCTCGGATTTGTAGGAATACCTAATCAAATTGATAATAATCTTATTGAAAAAATTCTTAATAAAAAACAAGTCCCAATAATTTCACCATTGGGTTTAGGAAATGACAATCGTCCATATAATATCAATGGAGATACAGCCGCCGGTGCAATTGCGAAGTCTTTAAAATCTAGAAGATTACTTTTAATGACTAACGTTGAAGGAGTTTTAGATAAAAACAAAAAATTAATTAATGAAATCTCTTCATCGGAAATTTTGAAAATGATTGAGGATAATACAATTACCGAAGGTATGATACCTAAAATCAACACTTGTTTGGATGCTGTAAATAATGGAGTAACAGCAGTTGGAATAATTGATGGTAGAAAACAACACTCTATATTATTTGAAATTTTTTCCGACAAGGGCTCTGGAACTTTAATTAGAAGATGAAAAATTTTAAAGAAATGAAGTATCTTCTGTTAGATCTTGATGGGGTTTGTTACGGTAAACATAATAACTACTCTTTAGAGAAAGTGTTTGGACAAGTATCGCAAAGAATGACGATGTTCATATCTGAGAGACTAAAAATAAATATGGAAGAAGCAAAAAAATTACAGACTGATTATTTTTATAAATACAATACCAGTTTAAATGGTCTAATGATACATCATGATATACCTCCAGAAGAATTCCTAAAATATGTTCACACAATAGATCTTTCATTTATGAAAGAGGACAAGGTTATGAGGAGTGAACTTGAAAAATTAAAAATGGAAAAGTTTATTTTTACTAATGGAAGTGCTGAACATGCGGAAAATATTTTAAGTCATTTGGGCGTTTATGATCTTTTTGGAAGAGATAAAGTTTTCGATATTAAGGATGCTGGGTATGTGCCAAAACCTGAGGCTAAAACTTTTGATCTAATGGTTAAAAAATTTGGATTAAATCCTAAAGAAACCATTTATATAGAAGATATCGCAAAAAACCTAAGTATTGGTTATGAACGAGGTTGTGCAACTGTTTGGTTAATTAATGACGAACATTTTGGCAAGATGGATTCTGATAAAGATTATATTTCTCATAAAATTGAAAATCTGTCTTTATTTCTCAAAGAAATAAGGTTATTAAAAAGTCAGTAAATTATGTCTTTAGAAAAAATTATAAATGATGCTTGGAAAAACAAAGATCAAGTAAATCCAAATTCGGATCAATCTTTAAAGGATGCAATCAATCAAGTAATAGGTGAATTGGATAGTGGTAAATCAAGAGTTGCTGAAAAAATAAATGGAGAATGGGTAACTCATCAACACCTAAAGAAAGCGATTATGTTAAGTTTTAGAATCTATCCAATGGAAAATTTAAATGGGCCTTATTCCAGTTGGTATGATAAGGCACATTTGTTAAAAGGAAAAACAGCTGGCTGGACGAAAGAAGATCATGAGAGAGCAGGATTTAGAATGGTGCCAAACTCACCTGTTAGAAAAGGATCATTTGTAGGTAAAGATGCTGTTCTTATGCCATGTTATGTAAACATTGGTGCTTACATTGGAGCTAAAACGATGATGGATACATTCAGTCGTGCTGGTAGTTGTTGCCAGATTGGGGAGAATTGCCATATATCTGCTGGGTCAGGAGTTGGAGGGGTGTTAGAACCTGCTCAAGCATTACCCACAATAATAGAAGATAATGTATTTTTAGGAGCAATGTCTGAGGTGGTTGAGGGAGTGATTGTTGGAGAAGGATCTGTGTTAAGCATGGGAATGCTGATTACACAATCTACAAAAATTGTAAATAGATCAACTGGTGAGATCACGTATGGAAAAATTCCTCCATACTCAGTTGTTGTACCAGGTTCTCTTCCCGATAAAAAAAATCCATCTGCTCCATCACTAAGCTGTGCAGTAATAATCAAGCAAGTAGACGAAAAAACTAGATCAAAGACATCAATTAATGATCTTTTAAGAGATTAAAAATGCAAAAAATTAATGAATTACAATTAGCTAAAGAGCTAATTAGGTTTCCAAGTATTACTCCAGTAGACGCTGGGGTGATGAAATTTTTAGAAAAAAAATTGAAAAAACTTGGTTTCAAAACAAAATTACTTGAATTTAAGGAGAAAAATTTCAAACCAGTTAAAAATTTATATGCAAGGTTGGGAAGAAAAGAACCTAATTTTTGTTATGCAGGTCACCTAGATGTTGTTCCCCCGGGTAATATAAAAGATTGGACTATAAATCCATTTAAACCATCTGTAAAAAATAATCATCTAATTGGAAGAGGTGCAAATGATATGAAAAGTTCTGTTGCAGCTTTTGTTTCTGCTGTAAGCAATTTTTTATCAAAAAATGAAAAATTTAATGGATCAATTAGTCTATTAATTACTGGAGATGAAGAGGGTGATGCAATAAATGGTACCAAAAAAGTTGTAGAATATTTAAAAAAAAGAAAAGAGAAAATAAATTTTTGTCTTGTTGGTGAACCAACTAATCCAAATAAATTAGGTGAGATGATTAAAATTGGGCGTAGGGGAAGTTTGACTGGTAAATTGATTATATTTGGTTTACAAGGTCATGTTGCATATCCTGCTAGAGCAAATAATCCTTCAACTATAATTGTTAATATTTTAAAAGAACTGAAAAATATTAATTTTGATAAAGGAACTAAAGATTTTCAGCCTACAAACTTAGAAGTTACTCGGATAAATATAAATAATACTGCAGATAACGTTGTTCCAGCGATAGCTGAAGCAACATTTAACATAAGATTTAACAATAAACATTCATCAACTTCTCTTAAAAAAAAACTTAATAAGATTTTCAGAAAAATAACTAAAAAGCATAAATCAAAATTTAAAATAGAATATAGAGTTTCTGGTGAAGCTTTTTTAACAAAACCTGATAAAACGACATTTATGATACAAAATGTCATTAAAAAAATAACAAAAATAAAGCCAAAATTATCTACGACAGGTGGAACTTCAGACTTAAGATTTGTAAGAAATATATGTCCTGGTCTTGAATTTGGTTTAGTTGGAAAAACTATGCATAAAGTTGATGAGGCAGTATCTTTAAAAGATTTAAAAAATCTAACTAAAATTTATGAAAGCATTTTAAAAAATTATTTTAAATGAATACAGCGATTATAAATTCTGATTCTTATGAAAAACATGACACTGGTAACGGTCATCCTGAACAACCTAAAAGAGTAATTGCAATAAAAGAAAAATTAAAAAAAAGAAGTGATCTGATTTGGGAAAAACCAAGTAGTGTGCCTGATGATGTATTGGCAATGACGCACTCAAAAGAATATATTCGTAACTTAAATAATTCCTTTCCTCAAAAAGGTCTAAAGTTTTTAGATGGGGATACCGTCGTATCACCAGGCAGCAAAAAAGCAGTATTTGATGCTGCTGGCTCAACAATTAGGGCGATAGATGGAATTGAAAATAAAGAGTTTAAGAACGCATTTTGTTTAGCAAGACCTCCTGGACATCACGCAGAAAAAGATAAGGCAATGGGATTTTGTTGTATATCAAATGCTGGAGTAGCCACTAATTATTTGATTAAAAAATATAAATATAAAAGAGTAGCATGTGTAGATTTTGATGTGCATTGGGGAAATGGAAATTATGATGTCATGCGTAATAACAAAAATTCGTTATATATATCAACACATCAGTATCCTTTTTATCCCGGAGGAGGTACGGACAAAGATAAGGGTGACTTTAATAATTCTTTGAATATACCTTTGCCAGCAGGCACAAACTCCGAGGAATACTTTAATGCTTTCGATAGAGTTTTAGATAGATTAGTCAATTATAAACCTGATTTTCTTATATTCTCAGCAGGTTTTGATGCACATAAAGATGATCCTTTAGCTCAGTTTAAATTAAAATCAAAAGACTTCTACGAAATTACCAGAAGAACTTTGGCTGCCACCAACGAGTTTACTAAAGGGAAAGCTATTTCTATTCTTGAAGGTGGTTATGATTTAAATGCGTTATCTGAAAGTGCTAATGAACATGTTAACGCACTTGTAGAATTCAATTGATTTGATCTAAGTAAATAATAAATCTCTCAAATGAAACTTTATAGAATTAAAAGATCTAAAATTGATAAGAAAGGACGAGGTCTTTATGCTACACGTGATATCAAAGAGGGAACAAAAATAATAAATTATGTTGGCAGAATTATTACAAATAAAGAAGTAGATGAATCAACTAAGTTTGATAATAAAAAACCTATTTACTTATTCACATTAAATAAAAAATATACCCTCGATGGAGATTTTTCATGGAATATCGCAGGTCTAGTAAACCATAGTTGCAATAATAATTGTGATTATAATGGCAAAGGTCTTAAAGTATGGATTACTACAATTCGCGATATTAAAAAAGGAGAGGAGTTTACGTGTGATTATGGATTTGGTTATGATGAAGACTATAAACAATTTCCTTGCAAATGTGGTTCAAAAAATTGTTGTGGTTATATTGTAAGAGCTGAGTCTAGATGGAGAATAAATAAAAAGTTTGCAATGAGTAATAAGAAAAAATTAATAAATAACTCTTGCTAGATAAAGTCCTTCAGGTGGTGCTGGCGGTGCACACAAGATCCTTTTTTTTGAGTTCATAACAAAATTGAATTTTTTTAAAGTCCATTTTTTTTCACCTACATATTTTAAACAACCAACCATTGATCTAACTTGCTGTTGTAAAAAAGATTGAGATTGAAATTCAATTTCTATTTTATCATTTCTAGATTTTACTTTAACGGATTTGATAGTCTTAATTGGACTTTTGGCTCTACAACTAGAAGCTCTAAATGTAGAAAAATCCTTTGTGCCAACTAATTTTTTTGCAGCTTTTTTCATTATTATTAAATCGAGTTTATTAATAATGTGCCATCCTCTATTTTTATCTAATACAGGTCTACTTAAACGATTAATTATTATATATTTATATATTCTCATTCTTGCAGAAAATCTTGCGTGAAAATCTTTACTTCTTTTTTTAATTTTAATAATTGTAATCATTTCCTTGTTTAAAAAATAATTTAAAGATTTGACAAATTTATTCAAATTTTCAATTTTTTTTTTACACTCAAAATGTGCAGATTGTTCAAGCGCATGTACTCCTTTATCTAGTCTTCCAGCACCAAACAAAATAGTTTTTTCTTTTAATAATTTAGAAATTCTCTCTTGAATAAGACCTTGTATAGTTTTGCCTTTAGTTTGAATTTGCCAACCTCTAAAATCGGTACCTACATATTCTATCAATATTTGATATCTAAACATTAGATATAATTGAGCCTTTTCTGATTTGGGATCCAAGCATAAACTCTCCTGTTTTTTGAACCTTTTTTCCCTCTCTCTGTATTTCAAAAACTTTAATAGATTTTTCACCTCCACATGCTATTTCAAGATCGTCTGATATAACCTCACCATTTTTACCAGTCCCGCTTCCGATTTCTGCTTTTAAAATTTTATATCTTTGGCCATTAAAATTGAAAAAAGCTCCTGGGGAGGGGTATAAACCATTAATTTTTCCGATTATTTTTAAAGCATCACTTTTCCAGTCTATTTGTCCCTCATTTTTAGTAATTTTTTTTGCATAAGTTGCTTTAGAATTATCTTGTTCAACAAAATTTGATTTACCCTCAAAAATTTCATCTACAACATCTAAAATTTTATCCGCTGCTATTAGAGCAAGTTTTTCTGAGACCTCTTTTGCATTGAGACTTTGGTCAAGTTTTATTTTATAAGTATTACTTACAGGTCCACTATCCAACTCTTCATTGATCTTCATTATACTGATCCCTGTTTCTGTGTCTAAATTCATTATAGCTCTCTGAATGGGTGCAGCACCTCTCCATTTTGGAAGTATAGATGCATGAATATTTATAAAACCTTTTTTTGTTAAACTTAAAAATTCTTTTGGAATTATTTGACCATAGGCTACGACAATTGCAAGATCAGCATCCATCTTTTTTAAAAACTCATATTCATCAGAGTTATTTTTCAAGTTTTGTGGAGATCTGAATTCTATATTTAAAGTTTCCGAAATACCTTGAACTGGTGATTTATTTATCCTCTGACCTCGGTGAGATTTCTGAGGTGGTTGTGTATAAACCAAATTTATTGGAAAACCATTTTGATAGAGAGATTTTAATATTGGAACTGCAAACATGGGTGTACCCATAAAGATGATTTTCTTAGGCATTTCTAAACCAATATTCTATCTGGATTTTTTTTTGTTTTTGAAATTTTTTTAATGATTATATCTCTTTTTAATTTTGACAAATGGTCAATTATCAATTTTCCATCTAAATGATTTATTTCGTGTTGTAAACAAGTTGATAAAAGACCATTACACTTTAAATTTTTTTTTTCTCCATTTATATCAATATATTCCACTTCACAAATTTTTGGCCTTTCAATTTCTATGAATGTATCTGGAATTGACAAACAACCTTCTTCATAAATTGAGGTTTCATTACTAACTTTTTTAATAACAGGATTAATGAAACTTAAAGGCTCCCTCTTTTCATCTTTTGTGGACACATCAATTACTAAAATTCTTTTAAGGATACCTATTTGTACTGCAGCTAATCCTATGCCATTCGAAGCGTACATTGTATCAAAGAGATCATTAATAAGTTTTTTTTCGTTAGTGCTAACCTTTTCTAATGGTTCGGAGATTTTTTTTAGAGTTTCGTCAGGAACTGTAATTATATCTTTAATACTCATTAGATGAATAAATAAACTAATTTTTAAACTTTTAAAGGAAGAACTTTTAATAGAATTTTATTACGTATAGAGTCTATGTTTAATTGATTAAGTGCACTTATTATAAAAAATAGGGTATCCTCATCTAGGACACTTAGTTCATCTTGGCCAATAACCTCAATAATTCTTAAAATAGCTGAAGCTGACTCATTATTATTTATCATGACTTGAATATCTGTTGGCATTTCAGAGTCTAGAATTTTATATAAATTTTCATATTTCTTATCAATTTTTATACCATCTGATTTTAATGACTCTATTAAAATAATATCTTTTTTTGAAATTGAATACTTTTTATCCTTTTTTATTTTTTTAAGAAAATTGTTGAGATCTTTTTCTATTTTTGTCTGATTATAATCATTATTAAAATATTTTATAAGTTTTGATTGATGTAAAAGATCGTCATTGTACTTTATTTTAGTTTGTTTATTCTCATCATTATTAATATTTTCTAAATAAAAACTAGTGTGCTTTGAGGAAATTTGATCTAATTCAATATCTTGTAAGAGATCTTTTAGTTTCTCCTCAAAAGCGTTACCAATTTTATCCTTGATGAATACTTCTTTAAGAAGTTTCATTAACTCTATTTTTTTATTTATGTCAGACTCTAGTAATATTGTTTGGTATAAAAGAGCCCTACTCTCAATGTTGGTTAAAGATTTGAATACTGTTTTAACATTCAAAAATTGATCAATTGTAAACTGAAACCTTTTATAAATTTGAAATAAATCATCTTCGAGATAATTCTTGTTATGTGTGGCAAACTCAATTAATTCAATTTTTTCTAATTCATCCAAGTCAATTTCATTGGTCTGGTATAATAAATTTGAAGCAGCTAAATATTTCCATATTAATGGATTAGTATTTTCTTTGGGTTCGAAAGAAAATTCTGGGTTTGTTTTATGGGCCAAATGAAAATCTAGGATACTTTTTTCAGAAATAGTTTTATCAATTTCATTTGTATATCCAAAAAGATAATTTAGTTTATTTTCAAAATATTGTTCATTAAAACCTAATTCTTTTTTTAAATCAAAAATTAATTGTGCTTCATCTTTTTTTCCATTGTTTATCAAACAATAGATATTAAACTTTGACAAATAATTATCTTTTATCGGTTCTGAATTATTTAAAAAGATTTTACAAGCTTTATCTAGATTAGACTCGGATAAATACTTATCAATTAAATATTTACTTAGTTTAGGATGAAAATTTAAAATATCGTTTTTGATTAAATACTCCTCTATCAACTCTAAGTTATCATGTTTGATCAACCAATCAGATTTGATTTTTAAAAAATCCTTTTCACTAATATTTTTTTTGGGATAATAAGCATTCGTTAATAAAACAATATTCATAAGTTCTGAAGCATCTCGTGATAAGTTTATTTTAGCTAAATTAGAGAAAAGGTATTTTAATTGATCGCCATTAGAATTCGACCACATATCAATTGTTAATCCAAAATCTTCAGGATCATAGAGACCTATTATTTTAATTTCTTTGGAATTTAAACTTTCATCAACTTTAATTGAGTCTGATCTATCTTTGGTTTGCATATTAAAAACATCAATTTTTTCAGTTTCAATTTCACTTTCTGTACTTGAAATTAATTCCTTATTTTCAGAACTTTCTTTTATTTGTTCTTTATCAATATTCCATATATCCACAGGTTCATCTTGTGAAAGAGAATTAACTATCGAAAAGAAAAAAATAATTAGAATTGAAAAATATGTTTTATTTAACAATTTTAAAATTTTCATTAGGGATTATTTTTTCAATTGATTTTTTTGGTGCTGGAAAATCTAATTTACTTAAAAGAAAAACTATTCCAATAAATACAATTCCGATTGCAAATAACTTTATTAATAATCCAATTATACTTTTGCTATAACTTGTTTTTCTTGTAAATTGCATATAGGTTTAATTAATTTCAAATTAAGACATATTTGTGTTTTTTCAATAAAGAAACTTATGAAATCAAAGAAAAATTTAGTTTTTATCGGAATGATGGGTTCTGGAAAGAGCTCTATAGGCTCTATAGTTTCAAAAAAACTAAATCTTAATTTTTTTGATATTGATCAATTAATTGAAAATGATCAAAAAATGAAAATATCAAAAATCTTTAAAATTAAAGGAGAGGGCGCTTTTAGAGATATTGAAAAAAAGATGACTCTTAATATTTTAAAAAATAAGAAAGGTGTAATTGCACTTGGTGGAGGAGCATTTATAACTAGAGCAATTAAAAATGAGGTTCTAGATAATCACCTATCATTTTGGCTTAATTGTAATATCGATACATTGGTTAATAGGATTAAAAACAGCAAAAAAAGGCCGTTAGCAGTTAATTCTACTAAAAATGAACTAGTAGAAATCATAAAAAAACGTTCAATTATTTATTCTAAAGCACTATATAAAATAGATTGTGAAAATTTTACAAAACAACAAATTGCAAAAAAAATCATAGATATTTATGAGGCCAATTAAACTGATAGTTAAAACTAATTCTGAGAAATATCCTATTATAATTGGAAGAAATTTAATTTCTAATTTATCACAAATATTAAAAAAAAATTCTATTATCTTTAAAAAATGCTTTTTAGTTTTAGATAAAAATATTCCGAATAGATATATTAAGCAACTTTCAAACTCCCTCAAGAGATATGAGCTTTACAAATTTATTTACAATCCTAATGAGAAAAATAAAAATCAGAAAAATGTTAATAAAATTTTAGATCTTTTACTTAAAAAGAATTTTTCAAGAGATGACTGTTTAATATCTATCGGAGGAGGAATTACTGGCGATGTGGCAGGTTTTGCTGCAAGTTTATTCAAAAGAGGTCTAAAGTTTGTAAATGTTCCAACAACATTATTATCACAAGTTGACTCATCTGTTGGTGGTAAAACAGGTATTAACACATCTCAAGGCAAGAATTTAATTGGAAGTTTTTATCAACCTAAAATTGTTATCAGTGATGTAGACTTTTTGAAAAGTCTTCCTTTTAGAGAAATAGTTTGTGGTTACGCAGAAATAGTAAAACATGCATTAATTGCAAATAAAAAATTTTATAATTTTTTAGATAAGAATATTGACGAAATACTTAAACTCAAGTCTCCGACTATTGAAAAATCTATTTATGAAAGTTGTAAAGTCAAAAAATCAATAGTTGAAAAGGATGAAAAAGAAAAAAATCTTAGGAAAATTTTAAATTTTGGTCATACTTTTGCTCACGCATACGAGGCAAGTTTAAATTTTTCTAAAAGATTAAATCATGGAGAGGCAGTAATTCTAGGTATGAAATCGGCGTTTGAATTTAGTCATAATAAAAAGATGATCACCTATAAAGAATTTGAATCTGCAATTAAACATCTTAATAATTCTCGTTTTCCAGGTTCAATTAAAAATTATTTTACAATAAAAAAAATTAATCAGATCATATCTTTTATGATGAGAGACAAAAAAAATAATTCCAAAAATATCAAGCTTATGCTTATTAGAAAAATTGGTGGTCCAATAATTGAAAAAGAATTTTCTAATGCTACAATAAAACTTTTTTTAAAAAAGAGATTAATTAATTAAAATTTGCAAAGAATGAATATGATTTTTTAATTCCTTATCTAATATTTTATAAATTTTTTTGTTACTATCAATTTTATTTAATTTCTTAAGCTCTTCAGACTCTATGGATATTTTTAAATGAAATTTATTACTTTCATGTCCTGGATGATTTTTATGTAAAAAAGTTTTGTCTTCTATTAAAATATTTTCAATATTAATATTTTTTTTTATTTTTTTTTTTACGTTTGTGATTAATTCATCTATATTCATTTGATATATTTATATCATGAAAAATATCTGTGACTGGGATAATTGCAATGAAATTGGTGAATATAAAGCACCTGTTGAAAGAGATAATAGCAAAAAATATAGATTGCTTTGTCTAAATCATGTCAAAGAATTTAATAAAAATTGGAATTATTTTTCAGGAATGAATGATGACCAGGTTATGGATTTCATAAAATCAGACATGATTTGGCATAAGCCCACCCAAAGTTTTAGTTCATCAGATAATTTTTTTAAAGTTTTATGGAACAACACATTAAAAGATGAGCTTGATAAAGAAAAATTTAAAAGTGACTTTAATCATATGGGACAATTTAGATACAATCATAAAGATATTAAAGCATTTGAAATATTAGGTATTTCAGTTGGATCAGAATGGAGGAAAATATATGACAAATTTAAAATACTTGTTAAAAAATTTCACCCTGATATGAATTCTGGAAATAAAAAATTTGAGGAAAAACTTAAATCAATAACGTTGGCTTATACCCAGCTTAAAAATACTTATAGAGAAAAGAATGACACCAAATATTGATAATCAACCTGACATTAAGCTTTCCATTAAACAAACATTTGGGATCGACTCTAAAATGGAGGTGGATGCGTTCTCCAAAAAAAGTGAATATGTGCCAGAAATAGATAAAAATTATAAATTTGATAAAGATACTACTCTTGCAATTATTTCTGGTTTTGCTTTTAATAAAAGAGTTCTAGTTCAAGGGTATCATGGAACAGGCAAATCAACTCATATAGAACAAATTGCAGCTAGATTAAATTGGCCTTGTATAAGAGTAAATTTAGATAGCCATGTTAGTAGAATTGATTTGATTGGAAAAGATGCAATTGTTTTAAAAGATGGTAAGCAAGTTACGCAATTTAATGAAGGGATTTTGCCTTGGTCCATACAAAACCCTGTGGCTTTGGTATTTGATGAGTATGATGCGGGAAGACCTGATGTAATGTTTGTTATCCAGAGAGTGCTTGAAGCAGAAGGTAATTTTACTCTTTTAGATAAAAATAAAGTAATTAAACAAAATAAGTTTTTTAGATTATTTGCAACCTCTAACACTGTTGGTTTGGGAGATACAACAGGACTTTACCATGGAACTCAACAAATAAATCAAGGACAAATGGATAGATGGAATATTGTTACAACTTTAAATTATCTAAGCCTTGATAAAGAAATGGAGATAATCTTAGCAAAAAATAAAAGTTTGGATAATACAAAAGGTAAGGAAAAAGTTTCAAATATGATTAAAGTTGCATCATTAACTAGAAAAGGATTTATAGCTGGTGATATATCCACAGTTATGAGTCCACGAACGGTGTTGCACTGGGCTGAAAATGCAGAAATTTTTAAAGATACAGGTTATGCTTTTAGAGTGACGTTTTTGAATAAGTGTGATGAAATTGAAAAAAATATAATTGCAGAGTATTACCAAAGATGTTTTGGTGAGGAATTACCAGAGTCCTTGTTAAATATTCAAATTTAATGAATAACAAAACTGAGAGTATAAAAGAAAAGCTTAGACAAGCTCTATCTTCTACAGCACGAGTAATATCAGATGATTTAGGTATCAATCCTAAAAAAAATATAAAAAATTCTGAAAAACAAGATTTAATTGAAATAGAAAATTTAGATTCAAAAAACGATTTTATAAAGGCAAGAGCAGAAACGGATTCGAAAGCTCTTAGAAAAAAATTTTCTAATGAGTCAGTATTTAAGAAAAATTTACCATCCAACTCATCATGTAAATCACTTTATACAATTACAGAGAAAATAAGATACGAAAAATTGGGATCAAAAATGTTAAAAGGAATAGATAAAAATTTAAAAGATAACTATACTCAATTAATTAATTACAAAAGAAAAGATCAAATTAAATCCAAAGATGATGTGCCTGTAGTTGAGGCTTTTGAATTATATATGCTGAAAAATTTCCACAATATCAAACTCAATTCTTTAACATCAAAAATGTTAAACTTCTGGGAAAAAGATTTTGATAAATCAATTTTTGAACATATAGAATTTTTTAAACAAAATTTAGAAGATCAAAATGTTTATAGTTCAAAATTCTCTCAGATATTACAAGAAATGGATATTTTTCAATCAGAGGAAAATGAGGAAAAAAAGGATGAAAACACTGAGGATAACCAAGAAAATCCATCAAGTGAAAATGATGATAGTGAGGATGAGGACAAAAAAGATCCTGATAAGCAAGATCAAGCAGAAGCAAGTTTAGATTCTGATTATAACATTGATGAATATAAATTAGATGAACAGCTTGTAGATACAGAATCAGACGAACAAAACTCTGAGCAAGTTATTCAGAAGAAAAATTTAAAAGATTCAAATATAAATTATAAAATTTTTACAACGCAGTTTGATGAAATTACGAGAGCTGAAAATCTTGAAAACGCAGATGAAGCAAATAAGCTTCGAAAAACTTTAGATCAACAACTAATTGGTTTTCAAGATGTTATAACTAAACTTGCTAATAAACTTCAAAGACAATTATTGGCAAAACAGAATAGATCTTGGGAGTTTGATTTAGAGGAAGGATTACTTGATAGTTCAAAATTACCAAGAATTATAATGGATCCATATAATTCATTATCTTTTAAAAAAGAAAAAGATTTGGACTTCAAGGACACTGTAGTAACACTTCTAATTGATAACTCGGGTTCAATGAGAGGTAGACCAATTACAATTGCAGCTATTTGCGCTGATATTCTATCTAGAACTTTGGAACGTTGCTCAGTGAAAGTAGAAATATTAGGGTTCACAACAAAAAATTGGAAAGGTGGTCAAAGTAGAGAATTATGGAATAAAAATAATAAACCAAAGACGCCTGGAAGATTGAATGATTTAAGACATATTATTTATAAAGGAGCTGATACTCATTGGAGGCAGGCAAAAGATAACCTTGGGCTAATGTTAAAAGAAGGTTTACTAAAAGAAAATATAGATGGGGAGGCTATAACATGGGCTTTCAATAGAATAAAGAAAAGAAAAGAGGAAAGAAAAATTTTAATGGTAATTTCAGATGGTGCGCCAGTTGATGACTCAACCTTATCAGTAAATTCAGGAGATTTTTTAGAGAAACATTTAAAAAAAATGGTTAAGTTTATAGAGGATAAATCTGAAATAGAAATTTTAGCTATAGGAATTGGCCATGATGTTTCTAGATATTATAAAAGAGCAATTAAGATCACTGATGTAAACGAACTTGGTGATGTAATGATTTCCCAATTAAGCTCATTATTTGATAAAAAAGCAAAATTACATTAAATTTTTTTTAAATCTTGATTTTTCCATCTTATACTCACTTCAGCCCCATTTCTTGTTTTAGAATTTTCACAATTTAAAGAAGCAAAATTTTTTTCAAGTAAGTTTTTACCTATAAATATTCCAAGACCTAAACCCGGCTGATTTTTATTCTTATTCCTAAGTGATCTTAAATAAGGTTCACCTATTTTTGACAATATCTCGCTAGGATATCCTTCACCATCATCTTCTATAATAATTTCAGTATATTCATTGTTGCTCTTTAGGGTTATAAATATTTTTTCTTTAGCAAATTTATTTGCATTTCCAATAAAATTTCTCAAACCATATATAATCTCTATTGATTTTGGAATTTTTCTAGGATTCGAGTCTTGATCAAAATTTAAGATAAATTTTTTATCACTTGTTTCTCTGAATGAGTTAACAATTTGATTTATATATTTCTTAAAATTAAAGTCCTCATCTATAAAATCATCTTCTTCAATAGGATTTAGAGACAACCTTTTCAAAATTTGATTGCATCTTTCAACTTGACTTGATAACAATTCTATGTCCGAGGTTAGTTCTTTACGGTCCTTTAACATTTGTTTTAACTCTTGCGAGATAATTTTAATTGTGGATAAAGGGGTTCCAAGAGAATGAGCTGCCGCTGCTGCTTGTCCTCCTAAAGACAGCATCTCATGCTCTTGAGCCATAATTTCCTCCATTTTACTTAGAGCCTCTTTTCTTTTTCTAGACTCCGAGCCAAATACTATCGCAAAATAATTCAAAAAGATCAGGGCAATTATTAAAGCGATTGGAATTGAATAGTAATAATAAGGATCAACATGAAAGTGGTTGTTTAAAGGCGCAGGTAAATCCTCTGAATAAAATGTTAGAAATGTAATCGTTAAAATTGTTGTAATAACAAGAAATAAATTAGTTCTAATGCCCAGATTTGATGACGCAAATACACTAGGAATTAATAAAAAAATTACAAAAGGATTTACGACACCTCCTGTTAGATATATTAATGAACCTAATTGAAATATATCAATCATCAAAAAAATTAGTGCTGACCTATCAGAAAGTTGTGTTTTATTGTAAATGAAAATCAAATAAAGATTACTTAAAATTCCGATAAAGATAATCAAATTTGATAAAATAAAATTAAAATCAAAATTTAGAAAAAAATAAACAATGTAAACTGAAATTAATTGGCCTATTATACCAATCCATCTTAAAGAAATATAAGTAGATTTTTTTAAAGTATGAAATTTAGAAGTTTCAAAAAACTTCATATTCTAAATATCTAAATTTTGAACATTTATTGCGTTAGAAATGATAAAATCTTTTCTTAATGTTACATCATTGCCCATTAAAGTATGTATCAATTCCTGGTCTTTTTTTGAATTTTTTGAGTACTGAACTTGAAGTAAATTTCTTGTTTCTGGATTAAGAGTTGTACTCCATAGCTCTTCTGGATTCATTTCTCCTAAACCTTTAAATCTTTGTATACTCATTTTAGATTTTTCAATTTCTATCAATTTTGAAAACTCCTTAGAACCTTTCTTAAACTTTTTAATTTCTTTATTATTAGTCATAATATAATTTTCTAATTCTTCTTCGTCTTTTATATAAATTCCTTTGGAACCTTTGTTAATTTTAAATAATGGTGGTTGAGCAAGGTAAACATGTCCGTGTTCTATTAATTTGTTAAAAGGTTTATTATTAAAGAATGTTAATAATAATGCCCTAATATGTGATCCATCTACATCAGCATCTGTCATTATAATTATTTTTCCGTACCTTAAATCTTTTAAATCAATTTCATGAGCTTTTGGATCTAATCCAAGTGCATTAATTAAGGTAACTATTTCGTTTGATGATATCATTTTAGATAAAGCTTTCGTTCTTTGATCTGAGCCATTTCCATTTTTTTTAATATTTAAATCTTCAACGTAAGTATTAAGTATTTTTCCTCTTAAAGGTAAGACTGCTTGATTTGATCTGTTCCTACCTTGTTTTGCTGAACCTCCTGCTGAATCTCCCTCAACAATAAATAATTCTGTTCCATCTTGTTTTCCTATTTGACAGTCTGCTAATTTACCTGGAAGACCACTCAATTCAATAGCACCTTTCCTTCTAACATTTTCTCTTGCTTTTCTTGCCACATCTCTGGCCATTGCAGCTTGTATAACTTTATTTAAAACTATCTTAGCTACTGAAGGATTTTGATCAAACCATATAGATAACTTTTCATTTATTAATGTTTCAACAATCATCCTCACCTCTGATGAAACTAATTTGTCTTTTGTTTGAGAAGAAAATTTAGGATCAGGAATTTTTGTAGATAGAACACATGTCAATCCCTCTTTAATATCGTCTCCAGAAATTGTTAACTTATTCTTTTTAAGAAGATTATTTTCATTCGCATATTTGTTTATTATTCTTGTTAAAGCGCTCCTAAAACCTAATAAATGTGTTCCACCGTCTTTTTGATAAATATTATTGGTATATGGGAAAATATCTTCAGAATAACCCGCGTTCCATTTTAATGAGCATTCTAATTCAACACCATTCTTTTTACCTTCAATATAAATCGGTTTCCTAAATAAATCATTTCCATTTTTGTTTTGTAACTTTTCTCTTTTCTCATCTAAATAATCTACAAATTCAATTAGACCTCCATCATATTTAAATTCTAAGATTTTTTCTTTTTTTTGACTATTATCAATAAAGGTTATTTTAATACCCTTGTTCAAAAAAGCTAATTCTCTCATTCTCTTGATTAGGATATTTGCACTGAATTTGATTGACGAGAAAACTTCTTTTGAAGGTAAAAAAGTTATTTGAGTACCTGTTTGTTTTGATTTGCCCGAAATTTTTAGAGGTGCTTTTGCTTCACCATTACGAAATTCAATAGAATATTTTTTTCCATCTCTATTTATTTCTAAAAAGAGTTTTTCTGAAAGAGCATTAACAACAGAAACTCCTACACCATGTAGTCCTCCTGAAACTTTGTAAGAATCATGGTCAAACTTTCCACCAGCATGTAGTTGGGTCATAATTACCTCTGCTGCAGATTTTTTTTCTCCTTTATGTATGTCCGTAGGAATCCCACGACCATCATCATTAATAGTTACGGTTCCATCAGAATTTAATTTTACATTGATATTTTTACAATATCCCGCAAGAGCTTCATCAATTGAGTTATCAACGACTTCATATACCATGTGATGTAATCCAGTTCCGTCATCGGTATCACCAATATACATGCCTGGCCTTTTTCTTACTGCCTCCAAGCCTTTAAGTACTTTGATAGAATCTGCTTGATATGTGTTTTTATTTGCCATTTTTTTTAAATTAAGGAAAAAAAAATTATAACATTTTTTGATAAAAATTGCTCAATTATAATTAGAAATTTCCAATAAAAATCTTAAATAAGGTAGATATATTAAGGCTTATTTGATGGCGGAGAGAATGGGATTCGAACCCATGAAAGAGTTTCCCCTTTACACGCTTTCCAAGCGTGCGCCTTCAACCACTCGGCCACCTCTCCTTCAAAGTATTCTAAACTAAATTTACTTATTTTGAATAATAATTTGATAACCTATTGAAACACTAGATTAATTATCTTAAAAAATTAAACTAGTTTCAACTTATTTTATGAAGTTTTTTTATAGAATCATTCTTAAAAATATATTTGATATAATTTATGGTAAAATTTCAAAATTTAATGAAAAATATAATAAAGATATTTTAAATATTACATATCTTCAATTTTTTAATAAGAATTATAAATTATACGAGTTAACGCAAGGAAGGATTTTTACAGATTGTAATACCAATGTAGCATATATAACTAAAAATAATAAATTGACAAATTTTTCATTTCAACAAAATAAAATTGGACTAAGCTCAATTGATCATAATTCAGTTTTAAAATATGGCACACCAAAAATTAAAAAAAAATTAAACGGGAATGTTTTGTCGCTAGTTCAGGGAGCAAGTGGGAACAATTATTGGCATTGGTTATTTGATTTATTACCAAAAATAGAAATTCTCGATATTAATAAAAAAATTAGTCTTTTTGATTATTATTACATTCCCAAGATTAATAAATACATAATTGATACTTTAAAAATTTACGGAATAAAAGAACATCAACTTATAAACAGTCAAGAAATTAAACATATTGAAGCAAACAAAATATTTTATTTAGAAAATATTTATCTCAAAAAAGGGAGCTTTCAAAAACAATTCGAAAATATTCCTTTAAATATTGTCAAAGCTATAAGAAATAAATTTTTACAATTTAAAAATAACAAGTTTAATCACAAAAAAGTGTTCATTGACAGATCAGACTCCAAATTTATACATTACCAATTGTACAATAATGAAGAAATAATTAAGAAGTTAAAAAAAAAAGGATTTGCTATCTACAAGTTGTCTACTTTAAGTATCTTGGATCAAATTTCACTTTTTAATTCATCAAAATTGATTTTAGGACTTCATGGAGCTGGTTTTGCAAATATCATTTTTTGTAAAAAAAATACAAAAATTTTTGAAATATTAAGGAAAGAAGAGTCTAAAAGGAACGCAATAAAAACTATTTCTGGTCTTGTAGGCCTCAAACACAAGAA
The DNA here is from genome assembly GCA_902582845.1 of uncultured Pelagibacteraceae bacterium. Taxonomy (GTDB): domain Bacteria; phylum Pseudomonadota; class Alphaproteobacteria; order Pelagibacterales; family Pelagibacteraceae; genus Pelagibacter. Next base: position 74,946 of record CACHTQ010000004.1, read on the forward strand.
AATTATTATTAAAAAATATAAAGAATTTGATGGATACAATCAGCTAATTTTTGAAAAAAAATATTATGACTTTTTTTAAGTTTTATCATTAAATTATCCAATTACTAAATTTATCTATATTTCTAATTATATAATCTGGATAAGATTTATTAATTTCAACTTTTTTATATTTATGACCTCTCCCAAATAAATCTGTGTGATCAAGTATCTTTGCATTTATAATTTCCTCGCTAGCAAATTTTTCACCTGAAAATTCAGTGTGTGCAAATGTTTTTAACTTTTTTGAAATTTCCTTAGGAGACATAATATTATTAAAATGCCATCCACCTTTCTCAAAAATTTTTATATTTTTTTCTTTATCGGCTCTAAAAAAACCATATTTTAAGTTTTTTGATTTAATTTTTTGTCTTAGAAAATCTATAGACTTTAAATCTTTTTTTTTAGCTACTCTTGTTCCCTCCCAGGGAGACTCATACGGATTGAAAAGGTTAAATTTATAATTGAAACAATCCATCATAAATATCCCATATTTATTTTTTAATTCAAAGTTTATCAATAATTCAGGTCTAGCTATTTCATCTGGATCTGAAAAAAAAACATAATCTTCTTCGTCAGCAAAATCGGTACAACTCAAAAGAAATTCTCTTTGTATGGCCTGATTTTCCCATGGATTTGAACCTCTAGGAAAAGGTTTATCTAATAAGAAATACTTTATCTTATCTTTGTTATATTCGTCTTTCCAAGTAAAATTTTGCTTCTTTGCTTCTCCTTTATGATCAAATAATGATTCACAAATCACAAAATAATCTACGTAATTGACTAAGATGTTATATCTAATCTGAAACATAAAATTATTATCAAAGAATGTAATACAATCTAGTAATTTATGTTTTTTTAATTTAACCATTTATCAATTATTTTCATATTAAGAAGCATATTGTCTAAGCTTTGGCCAATATTTTTATTTAGTAAGTCATCTGAAATTGTATTCAATTGATCTAAATAGATGTCGTCTATTTGATCAAAACTTATTATATTTTTGTCATTCTCTTTTTTAAGAATTATATTTGGTGAACCTGTCCATGTATTTAGTATTTTTATGCTACCTCTGGACCCGTAAATCTCAGTTGTAGATCCAATATTTTTTTTGAAAGACGATGATATTTCTATAGAGATTTTTCCATTTACTTTCATCTCTATTTTAGAGTCAATATCAACTCCTGTTTCTCCAATCTCAACATTTTTTTTCAAAATTTGGTAATCCTCAAAATTTACAAAATTTAAATTTTCTAACAGCATTGTTATGAAGGATACTGGATAACAACCTAAATCCAAAATACTTCCTCCACCTAATTTTTTGTTAAATAATCTGCTTTCTTTGTCAATTTTCTTTTTTTTTTTAAAAAAATAAAAATAATTTTTTGTTAATAAATTTACCCCAAAATTCGAAACAATCTTTTTAATTTCACCTATTTCATTATTATGAACTAAATCTAAAACTTTTTTAATTTGAGGAAAATATTTGTACATAAATCCCTCATAAATCAAAATACTCGTTTTTTTTTGTAATAATTTACTTTTTATCTTTTCAAGTTGAAAAAGATTTTCTGTAATCGGCTTTTCAACCAATACATGTTTACCATGATCTATACATTTATTAATCCATTCATAATGATGTGAATTAGGTAATGTAATATAGATGATATCTATCTCTGAATTTTTTATTAGATCTTCATAATTATTAGAACAAAATATGTCTTGGATATTAATTTTTTTTCTAAAATTTTTTAACTTTTGTGAATTTTTGCTTGCTATACCTCTTAATTGACAATTTTTTGATTTTTCAAAACTTTTTAGGTGATGATTGGCCATGTTGCCGAGTCCAATAATTCCCCAATTTACTCTTTTCATTTAATTACTCTTTATTTATTTTTAAAACACCAATAAAGGCCTCCTGCGGAATTTCAACTCTTCCAAATTGTTTTGATCTTGCTTTTCCTTTTTTTTGTTTTTCCAAAAGCTTTCTTTTTCGATCGGTCGCTCCACCACCATGAATTTTGGTTAAAACATCTTTTTTAAATCCTTTGATAGTTTCTCTGGCAATTATTTTACCACCTATTGCCGCTTGTACCGGTATCATAAAATTATGTCTTGGAATTAAATCTTTTAATTTTTCACAAACCTCTCTTCCTGTTCTTTGAGCAAAATCTTTATGTATCATCATTGCTAGCGCGTCAACTGGTTCAGCGTTTACTAAAATTCCCAGTTTAACTAAATCTCCCACTCTATGTTCAATTATTTCATAATCAAAACTTGCATATCCACTTGTCATAGATTTTATTCTATCGTTAAAATCAAACACTACCTCATTCAAAGGTAACTCATAACTTAAAACTGCTCTATTGCCTGAATAAGTTAAATTAGTTTGAATACCTCTTTTATCTTGGCATAATTTTATTATTGAACCTAAATATTGATCTGGTGTTATAATTGTAGCTTTTATCCAAGGTTCCTCTATAGATCTAATCAATGTTGGATCAGGTAAACTAGACGGATTTTGTAAATCAATTGTGTTTCCTTTGTTCAGATTTACTTTGTAAACAACGCCAGGGGTTGTTGTAAGTAAATTAACATCAAATTCTCTCTCTAATCTCTCTGTAATAATTTCAAGATGAAGTAGTCCCAAAAAACCACATCTAAAACCCAAACCTAAAGCAGATGAAGACTCGGCCTCATATGAAAAGCTAGCATCATTTAATTGAAGTTTTGCTAATCCATCTTTTAATTTTTGATATTCTGAACTATCAACCGGGAATAAGCCACAAAAGACAACTGGCTTACTTGGTTTAAAGCCAGGTAATGGATTTACTAATGGTTTAGATGCATCACAAATTGTATCTCCAACCTTTGTGTCGGATAAAACCTTTATTCCTGTTGTAATAAAACCAATTTCACCAGCATTTAATTCATTTATATCTTTTGGTTTGGGTGTAAACACACCAACTTTTTCAACAATATAATCTTGATTTGTTGAGAGCATCTTTATTTTCATATTTTTAGTTATCTTTCCATTTATCACTCTAACCAATATAACTACTCCAAGATATGTATCGTACCAGCTATCAACTAATAAACATTTTAAATCTTTCTTTGAGTCACCTTTTGGTCCTGGTAATCGATTTATTATTTGTTCTAATATCTCATCGATACCTTCTCCAGTCTTTCCAGAACATGGGATAGCATTTTCTGTATCAATACCAATTACATCCTCAACTTGTTTGCTGGTTTTCTCTAAATCTGATGCTGGTAAATCAATCTTATTTAAAACAGGAATTATTTCATGATTAGTATCCAGTGCTTGATAAACATTCGCTAGTGTTTGTGCTTCAACACCTTGAGTACTGTCAACAATAAGTATGGAGCCCTCGCATGCATAAAGAGATCTACTGACTTCATAACTGAAATCAACATGTCCCGGTGTATCTATGATATTCAATATATATTCTTTTCCATCTTTGGCTTTATATTTTAGCTTAACAGTTTGGGCTTTTATTGTAATTCCTCTCTCTCTTTCAATATCCATAGAATCTAAAACCTGAGCCTTCATTTCTCTTTCTGTTAAACCACCACATTTATGAATTATCCTATCTGCAATCGTTGATTTACCGTGATCAATGTGTGCAATTATTGAAAAATTTCTTATATTATCGATAGTGTTCATTTAAATATTAAGATCGAATTTTTGCGCCAGTTTTATTTTCAACAGTCTTGATTATCAAATTATTAATTTTTTCTAAATCATTCTCATTTAAAGTTCTTTCAGATGATTGTATCGTTACGCTAATTGCTATCGATTTCTGATTTTCAGGAATATTATCACCCTCATAAACATCAAAAACTTTAACATCTTTTACTAAACTTTTATCTACACTTGAAATGGAGTCTATCAAATCTTGAGCATTCACATCTTTGTTAACAATAAATGCAAAATCTCTCTCAGATTTTTGATAATCTGAAAATGAAAATTTTACTTTTAGATCTTTAAGGTTTTTTTCAGGTAATTTTAAATTTTCCATAAAGATCTCAAAACCAACCAGAGACTCTGTTTTAATATCAATTTCTTTTAAAATATTTGGGTGAATTTCTCCAAAATATGCGGCTATTTGATTCTTTCCATTATTTAAAAATAATCTTCCTGATTTACCAGGGTGATAATAATTGGGTGTCTCGTTATCAATAAAAAATTTTTCAGATTTATAACCTGCTTCAACTAAAGTTTGAACAAGGTCTCTTTTCGCGTCAAATACATCTACGTTTCTATCTTTTTCAATCCAAGATAATCGAGATTTTTTACCTGCTGACAAACCACAAACTACTGTATTTTGTTCACCAGGATTAGAACCATTAAAAATAGGGCCTATTTCAAATAATGACAAATCTTTAAAACCTCTATCGAGGTTTTTATTGATATGCATTATTAAATTTGGAAAAATTGAATTCCTTAAAACACCAAGTTCTGAACTGATTGGATTAATAATTTTTATTTCTTTTTTTGTGTCTCTAAAATAATCGTTATAACGTTTGTCAGTAAACGACCAGGTAATTGCCTCTAGATAACCTTTGGATGCAACTGATCTTTGCAAAAAATGAAATAATTTTTGAAATTTATTTAAAGTAGATTTTTTTCTTTGTTTGATGGGATCTATATACTTTATCTTTTCATAACCACTTATTCTTACCAATTCCTCGACGATATCTACTTCCTGTGAAATATCTGGTCTCCATGAAGGAACAGATAATTTGAGTTTTTTTTTATCCTTTTTTACCTCAAAACCAAGATCCTCTAAAATTTTAATCATTTCTTTTAAAGAAATTTTAAAACCAGATATTTTTTCAAAAATATTTGGGTCAAATGTAATTTTTTTTGTTTTGTGAGTTTCTATTTTTTGAATGTCAATTTTACTAATTTCACCACCACAAATCTCTTTTATTAATTTTGCAGCTTTATTTAAACCATCTTCGATTGATAATGGATCTATACCTCGTTCAAATCTAAACTTTGCATCAGTATCAAGACTCAATTTTTTTGCTGTATTTCTTATTGATCCCGGTTCAAAATAAGCTGACTCAAGTAATACATTTTTTGTAATAAATTCTGTACCGGATCTGGTACCACCAATAATTCCTCCGAGTCCTAAAACACCCTTGTTGTCACTAATAACACACATGCCACTTTCTAATTTATATTTTTTGTTATCTAGTGCTATAAATTCTTCTCCAAACTTAGAGTTTCGAACAGTTATACCTTTTTCAATTTTATCAGCGTCATAAGCGTGTAATGGACGATTAATATCAAACATAACATAGTTTGTAATGTCAACTATTGCTGAGATAGGTTTTTGACCAATAGAAATTAATTTATCTTTAAGCCATTTAGGACTTTCAGAATTTTTCACATTTTTTATTAAACAGCTCCCAAACGCAATACAACCTTGTCCCTTTTCCTTATTAATTTTCACTTTTAAGGTGTGTTTATTTTTTGAATGAATCTTTTTTTCTTTTAAATCTACTAACTTTCCAAAACCTGATGCAGCCAGATCTCTTGCAATTCCCCTGAATCCAAGACAATCTGGTCTGTTAGGTGTAATAGATAGATCAATTAGATTTGATTTTGATTTTGAAAAATAATTTTTACCAATATTTTTTCTAAATTCCTCAGTTAATTCAGTAATCCCATTACTTTCATTAGACAAATTTAATTCAGATTCTGAACAAAGCATTCCGTAAGAAGTAACACCCCTTATTTTAGCGACTACTAATTTTGTCTTGGTTTTGGGGATAATTGCACCTGGAGGAGCATATATAGTTAGCAATCCTTCTTTTGCATTTTCTGCACCACATACAACTTTTTTAATTTCATTTTCTCCGATATTTACATCACAAACTTTTAGTCGATCTGCATTTGGATGTTTTTCAGTTTTTATGATTTCAGCTACTTTAAATAACTCATTATCAGCAGAAAGACTCTCTACACTTTCTACCTCTAGACCTATGTTGGTTAGTTGTTCTAAAAGATTTTTTTCTTTTAGATTTGTCCTCAGATGATCTTTTAACCAATCAAATGTTATTATCATCGACTAAGGCCTCTGTAATTCGTTGGTACATCCAATGGATCAAATCCAAAATGATTTAACCATCTATAATCACAATCAAAAAAAGCTCTCAAGTCATTTATTCCATATTTCAGCATAGCAAGTCTATCTATCCCAATACCAAATGCGTATCCCTGAAACTTTGACGGGTCTACTTTAACATTTTTTAATACATTCGGATGAACCATTCCACACCCTAAAATCTCTAACCATTGATTTCCCTCTCCTATTATAATTTTTTCATCTTTTATTTCGTATCCAATATCAACTTCAGCAGATGGTTCTGTAAAAGGAAAATGGCTAGGTCTAAATCTCATCTTAATTTTATCTACCTCAAAAAACTCTTTGATAAAATAATTTAAACACCCTTTTAGATGACCCATGTTTATATTCTTGTCTATATGAAGTCCCTCAACTTGATGAAACATTGGTGAGTGAGTTTGGTCACTATCTGACCTATAAGTTCTTCCAGGTGCAATAATTTTAAATGGTGGCTTATCTTTCAACATAGTTCTAATTTGAACTGGAGAAGTATGGGTTCGTAAAAGTTTCTGCTTTTTTTCATCTAGATAGAAAGTATCATGCATATCTCTAGCTGGATGATTTTCGGGTGTGTTTAACGCTGTAAAATTATTATATTCATTCTCAACGTCTGGCCCTTCCTCAACACTAAAACCTATTTCAGAAAAAATTGATGATATTTCATCGATCGTTTGTGAAACTGGATGAATTTTTCCTCGAACAAATGATCTTTCAGGTAATGTAATGTCAATTTTTTCTTTTTCTAATTTTTTGTTAATTTCAGCACTTTCAAGTTCATTTATTTTTGAAATTATTAAATTCTGGAGTTCATCTTTTATTATGTTTAAATCAGAAGCAAATTTTTTTCTTTCTGATTCTGCAATTGTACCTATCTTTTTAAACTGAGTTGAAATTAATCCGCTTTTGCCAAATAGATCAGATTTAATTTGGTTTATTTCTGAAATATCTAATTTTCTGCTAAGTTTTGTAAGAAATTCTTCTTTTATTTTTTTAAGATCTGACATTTTTACAGATTATTTCTTCAGAGAAATAAAACAATAGGGAAGATTAATTTAAAGCAGATTGAGCTTTTTGGACGATAGTTTTAAAGGCCTCTGGGCTATCATAAGCTATCTCAGCTAGAATTTTTCTATCAATTTTTATTCCACATTTATTTAATCCATTAATAAACTTAGAGTATGTCAAACCCTCTGCTCTCACCCCAGCGTTTATTCTTTGTATCCACAGTGATTTAAAATCTCTCTTCTTGTTTCTACGATCTCTATATGCATATTGCATAGCTTTTTCCATAGCTTGCTTTGCAACTCTAATAGTATTTTTTCTTCTGCCCCATTGACCTTTAACAGCTTTTAAAACTTTTTTATGTTTTGCTCTGCTAGTTACGCCTCTTTTTACTCTTGCCATTCTAACCTCTTAAGCTGTAAGGCATATATGATTTGACTATCTTGCCATCCTGTTTGGACATAGTGGTTGTGCCTCTTAATTTTCTTATTTGAGAATTTGTTCTTTTAATCATGCCATGTCGTTTACCAGCTTGAGCCATTATTACTTTGCCTCTAGCAGATATTTTGAATCTTTTTTTAGCTGAGCTTTTTGTTTTAAGTTTAGGCATAATTTGCGATCTTATACAAAGAATAAAATTAATTTACAACTAATATTAAAGCTTATAAAGGCTGAATTACCATTATCATTTGCTTGCCATCAAACTTTGGATGTAATTCTACCTTGCCAATTTCCTTCATATCTTCCTTAATTTTGGTCATTAGTTCGTTTCCTAGATGCGAATGCTGAAGTTCTCGGCCCTTAAACCTTATGGTAAATTTTACTTTGTCTCCCTTAGCAATAAATTTTTTTGCGTTTTTTACCTTAAATTCATAATCATGAGTTTCTGTTACAGGCCTCATTTTAATTTCCTTTAAAGCAATAATTTTTTGTTTTTTTTTTGCTAGATTGGCTTTTTTTTGTGCATCATATTTATACTTACCCATATCCATAATCTTACAAACTGGAGGCTTTGCATTTGGAGCTATTTCTATTAAATCTAACCCTTGATTCCGTGCCATCGATATTGCTTCGTTTGTACTAATGACACCTAAATTTTCTCCATCACTGCCTATGACTTGAACTTCTGGAGACGAAATTCTATTATTAGATCTTGGACCTCGATCTTTAGTTTTTCTCTGAAAATAATTTTGCTTAAAATCTGCCACTTAAATTGACGAAACTTTATTTAAAGCAGAAAATGTTTTTAAAAATTTATTTAATTCCATATTTTCTTGTTTATTAGAATCCAATCTTCTAATAGTTACGGAGTTGCTGTCAACTTCTTTTTTACCACAAATTAATAAAATAGGGACTTTTGCAAGAGAATGTTCTCTTATTTTATAGTTTAAATTATGATTTTTTAAATCAACTATTGAGCTCATCCCAGCTTCTTTTATTTTTTTGGAAACTTTACTTGCGTATTCCTCAAAGTCTTCTGAAATCGGAATTACCACTGTTTGCAGTGGAGATATCCAAAATGGAAACTTCCCAGCATAATTTTCAATTAAAATTCCAATAAATCTTTCAAGAGATCCAAACAATGCTCTATGCAACATCACTGGAACTTTTTTTGTTCCATCTTTATCAATATATGTTGCGTCTAGCCTTCCGGGTAAGTTTAAATCAACTTGTACAGTTCCACATTGCCAATCTCTACCAATAGCATCTCTTAACACAAATTCTATTTTTGGACCATAAAAGGCACCCTCTCCCTTATTTATGCTGTATTCTAATTTCGTTGCTTTGACTGCCTCTAATAAAGATGCCTCAGCTTTATCCCAAACTTTATCTTCGCCCACTCTTACTTCTGGTCTGTCGGCATATTTTAACACCACTTTTTCAAAACCTAAATCTTTATAAATATCTAAAATTAAATTTGTTACATTTAAACACTCACTTGTAATTTGATCTTCTGAACAAAAAATATGTGCATCATCTTGTGTAAAAGCTCTTACCCTTAGAAGACCATGTAAAGCTCCCGATGGTTCATATCTGTGTACTTTACCAAATTCTGTTATTCTTAATGGTAAATCTCTATAACTTTTTAAACCTTGATTGAAAACTTGTATATGACCCGGGCAATTCATTGGTTTTATTGCAAAAACTTTTTCGTCAGGAGTCTCAGAAGTATACATGTTTTCACCATATTTTTCCCAATGCCCCGATTTTTCCCATAATAATCTATCTAATACCTCTGGAGTATTCACTTCTTTATATCCTGCTGCATCTTGGCGTGCTCGCATATAATTAATCAATTTTTGAAACAATGCCCAACCCTTCTCATGCCAGAAAACAGATCCTGGGCTCTCCTCTCTAAAATGAAACAAATCCATCTCTTTACCAAGTTTCCTATGATCCCTTTTCTCAGCTTCCTCAATTCTTTTTAAATAATCATCTAAATCTTTTTGAGAGGCCCAGCCAGTCCCGTAAATTCTTTGTAACATTTCATTTTTTGAGTCTCCACGCCAATATGCTCCAGCAACTTTTGTAAGCTTAAAAGCCTTACCAATTTTGCTAGATGAAACTAAGTGTGGACCTCTACACAAATCATGCCATGTATCACCATGATGATAAACAGTTAGTTCTTCGCCCTCAGGTATACTCTCTATTATCTCTGCTTTATATTTTTCACCAATTTTTTTGAAATGGCTTATTGCTTTATCTCTTTTCCAAACCTCTCTTCTTGTTTTAACATCTTTGTCAATTATTTCTGACATTCTTTTTTCTATTTTTTCTAAATCATTCTCTGTAAAAGGTTCTTTCCGAGCAAAATCATAGTAAAAACCATTCTCAATTACTGGTCCAATAGTTACCTGTGTGCCAGGGTACAATTCTTGAACAGCCATCGCCATAATGTGAGCAGTGTCATGCCTTATAACTTCAAGACCTTCGGGATCTTTTGCAGTAAAAATTTTTACTGAACAATCTTTTTTAATTGAAAAATATAGATCTTTTAGCTCACCGTTCACACTCATTATCAATGCTTGTTTTGATAATGACTTACTTATTTTTTCTGCAATATCTAAACCTGTAACTTCTTTTGGGAATTCAATTTTTTTTCCATCTGGTAGTGTAATTATAGGCATTTAGTTTAATAGTCTTTTATACTCTGAATATGTAGAAAAACACATTTTTTCAACATTAAATTTTTTAATTATATTACTTCTTCCTTCTTTGCCCATTAGACTTATAGATGTTTCATCCATTGTTAATCCACGAATTATTTTTTTACTTAAAGACTCTGCGTCTCCTGATTTAAATAAAAAGCCTGTTTTTTCATCATTAATTGTCTCGTTAGATCCTCCAATATTACTAGCTATAATTAATTTTTCCATTGATTGTGCCTCTACTGCCACTCTTCCAAAAGCTTCTGGTTCTATTGAGGCTGATACAATTATATCCGAAACTTTATAGGCTAACGCCATATCCTCACAGTGATCTATAAATTTTATTTGGTTTGTTAAACGATATTGCTCTGTAAGACGAATTAATTTTTTTTTATATAGATCTCTTCCTTGATCATTTCCAAGTATAACCGCGTGAAAAGCTTCATAACCTAATTCAATTTTAACTAAGTTAATTGCCTCAATAAACAATTCTTGTCCTTTCCATGAAGTAAGCCTACCAGGCATTAGAATTATTTTTTTTTCATCATTTATATTCCATTTTTGAAGTAAATTTTTTTCATCATTTTCTAATTTTGTAGAAGAGTCAAAATAATCAACATTTATTCCTCTAAAAATAACTAAAAATTTTTTTCGACTTGTCAAAAATTCAGAATAATTTTCTTTAATATGAGAAAAAATAAAATTTGATCCCGCAATTATCAAATCAGATCTTACCATGACAGAATTATAAAGTTTTTTAATTTTACCACTAAAATTGTAAGTTCCGTGAAATGTGGTTACAAACTTTCTATTTGTTAACTTTGTTGCAAATAAACAAGACCAAGCTGGTGCTCTACTTCTTGCGTGAACAATTGAGATCTTAAAAAATAAGATTATCCCAATTAATAAAATTGTATTGATTAAAATTAATAATGGGTTTTTACTATGCACTGGGAGTTTAATTAATTTTACTTTTTTTTTATCTACAAATTTTGTTAATTCCCCTCCACTAGTTACTATAAAAGACTCACAACCATTTTCTGGTAAAAAATGAGCAATATCATAACATCCAGTTTCTGCCCCTCCGTAACCTAGTTTTGGTATTACCTGTAAGACTTTTATATTAGACGACATGCATTAAGATTATATAATATATATAATAATAGAGATAACTAATAAACTTTTATGAGTAAATTCAATTACTTAAAAATAAATAATTCTAAAAAGATTAGATATTTAAAAAATTACCAAAAAAATACAACTTATATTGTTTTTTTACATGGGTTTATGTCTGATTTAGAGGGAAAGAAACCTAAAGCTTTTTTAAATTTTGCAAAAAAAAATAAACTTGGTTTTCTTGGGCTAGAGTATTCTGGTCATGGTAAATCCTCTGGTAAATTTACTGACGGTAATATCTCTAAATGGACTAAAGATACAACTCTATTAATTAAAAAGATTGTCAAAAAAAATGAAATCATATTAGTCGGCTCAAGTATGGGCTCTTGGATCGCTTTAAATCAATTTAAGTTTTTTAAAAAACAAATTATAGGGTTTTTAGGAATTGGTTCTGCACCTCAATTTTTAGAGGGTTTGATGTGGAACAAATTCTCAAAAAAAATGAAAAAAGAAATAACAAAAAATGGGATTATCAATTTAAAGCATGGAAATTATGAATATCCAATCTCTTTACAACTAATTAAAGATGGGCGTAAAAATAAAGTATTTCATAAAAAAATTTACGACAAATTAAAGATTACTATGGTTCATGGACAAAAAGATGAGTCTGTCCCAGTCAGTTATTCAAAAAAAATTTTAAAAATTTTTGTAAATTCAAAAAAAAAATTAGTTATCATTAAAAAAGGTGATCACAGCTTATCTTCACCTAAATGGTTAAGCATATTAAAAAAAGAGTTAAAAATTTTAATTAACTAACTTCTTTAATCTTAGACTTAAATGTAATTGGATTTTTTAGTTTATTAATCATCTCTTTTGGACAAACCTGAATAAAATTTTTAATTTCAACTTCAAAGTTTTCAAAAATATCTTTTGATATCAACGATCCTGTCTCTTTTGAATGCTCTAAAATTAATTCTTTTAAATAACTTGTCCAAAAATCTGTTTCAACATTTTGCCAAACAACTGAGTCTGGATTAACTTTTTTTTCAAACTCATTCAATTTATCATAGATAAATGCCATTCCTCCAGTCATGCCAGCTGCAAAATTATCTCCGACACTTCCCAAAATAACCACTGTTCCTCCAGTCATATACTCACAACCGTTTGAATCGCAACCCTCAATAACTGTAGTCGCACCAGAATTTCTTACAGCAAATCTATCGCCTGCTTGACCTGCAGCAAAAAGTTTGCCTGACGTAGCTCCATACAAAACTGTATTTCCGATGATTGTATTTTCATTAGAAACTAAATTACTTTCATCTGAAAGTTTTATCGTGATTGTAGCGCCTGACAATCCTTTGCCGACATAATCGTTTGCATCACCTTTAAGATTTAATTTTAATCCTTTCGAAGAAAAAGCTCCGAAAGACTGACCTGCAGAGCCTTTAAAATTTAGTGTTAGGAAATTTTCATCTAGTTTTTCATAACCATACTTTTTATAAAGATAGTGTGAAATTCTTGTACCAACTGCTCTGTTTGTGTTTTTGATAATAAATTCTTTCTCAACCTTTTTAGAATTATCTAAAGATTTTTCAATCTCAGGCCAAATTTCTTGATCCAAGGTTTCAGGTACCTTGTTTATCTCTAGCGATTCACAATATCTTTTATTATCTCCTGGGTCTGCCTGAACAAATAATGGGTTAAGGTCTAAGTCGTCTAAATTTGGTGATGCTTTATTAACTTGCATTAGCAAGTCAGTTCTTCCAATAATATCGTTCAATGATTTAAACCCTAGTTCAGCTAAAATTTCTCTTACTTCGGAGGCAATAAAAGTAAACAAATTAACAACCTTGTCTGGGGTGCCAGTGAATTTTTCTCTTAATTTTTCATCTTGTGTACAAACACCTACTGGACAGGTATTTGAGTGGCACTGTCTAACCATTATACATCCCATTGCTACTAGAGCTGTTGTAGCAACTCCATATTCTTCTGCCCCCATCATTGCAGCAATAACAACATCTCTACCAGTTTTAATACCACCATCAGTTCTTAATGTAACTTTATGTCTCAAATTGTTTAATGTTAAAACCTGATTTGCCTCTGTCAAACCCATCTCCCAAGGTATTCCAACATATTTGACACTTGTTTGAGGAGTTGCACCTGTTCCTCCATTATGACCTGAAATTAAAATAATATCTGCCTTAGCTTTAGCTACTCCTGCGGCAATAGTTCCAATTCCAGATGATGCAACTAATTTAACACCAACTCGTGCTTTTGGATTTATTTGTTTCAAATCATAAATCAATTGAGCCAAATCTTCTATCGAGTAAATATCATGATGTGGAGGTGGAGAAATTAATGTTACTCCTGGTGTGGAATGTCGAAGTCTCGCAATTTCCTCTGTTACTTTAAAGCCAGGTAACTGTCCACCTTCCCCTGGTTTAGCACCTTGAGCCATTTTAATTTCTATTTCATTGCAATTATTTAAGTAATTTACAGTCACACCAAATCTAGCTGATGCAATTTGTTTAACTCTAGAATTCGCACTATCACCACTATCCATCACCTTGAATCTTTTTGCATCTTCTCCTCCCTCACCACTACAAGAGGCTCCTTTAATTCTATTCATTCCAATAGCAAGTGTTTCATGCGCTTCTTTAGACAAAGCACCGTGGGACATGCTTCCACTACCAAATCTTTTCAATATTTTTTCTATTGGTTCAACTTCAGATAAATTGATCGATGAGCCTAATTTTTTTTTTCTAAAATCAACTAGATCCCTCAAATTTATTGGTGGTAAATTATATATTCCATCAGCATATTTCTTATATGCTTCATATGAATTTGAGCCTACAGCGCTTTGTAATAAATGAATTAGCTTTCCTTGATATTGATGTGTTTCTCCGTTTTTCCTGTATCTATAAATACCTCCAATTGGCAATACAGTTTCTGTACTTTCAAATGCCTCTTTATGAATTTCTCTTATTTTTTTTTCAATTCCAACTAAACCAATACCTGAAATTTTCGAGGTAACTCCAGGAAAGTATTCATTTACAACTGTTCTGCTCAATCCTACCGTTTCAAAATTACATCCACCTCTATAAGAACTTAAAACTGAAATCCCCATTTTTGACATTATCTTTAGCAAACCTGCATTAACTGAATTAATGTAGCGTTGTACACACTCATCAAAACTAAATTGGCCAAAAAGTTTTTTTTCATATCTTTGATATAAACTATCAAAAGCCAGATATGGATTTACTGTAGTTGCTCCAACTCCAATTAATGTTGCAAATGAGTGAGTATCTATAGCCTCTCCAGACTGAACATTTATAGAAACATAACCTCTTAATTTTTTTTGTATCAAAAATGTGTTTATGGCTCCAACACACAATAACATTGGCATTGGTAATCTTTCAGATGAAAGGTTTTTGTCACTTAAAATCAGTTGAGTAATACCTTGTCTTACTGCAATTTCAGACTCCTTTTGGATCCTGTTAATAGAATTTCCTAAATTGTCATTTTGTGAAAATGAGCAATCAATAATTACTGAATTTTTTCCAAAAAAATTGGTGAACTTATTAAATTGTGAATTTGATAGAATAGGGCTATTTAAAACATAAATATTCTCTTTGGTTAAAGTGTCAAAATCAAGAATATTACCTAAATTTCCAAATCTAGTTTTTAAACTCATCACTTTATTTTCTCTTAAAGAATCGATTGGTGGATTAGTTACTTGGCTAAAATTTTGTCTGAAAAAATGGTAAAGTGGTCTATACTTATCAGACAACACTGCTAAAGGGGTATCATCACCCATTGAACCTGTTGCTTCTTTCGCATCTTCTGCCATTGGATGTAAGATAAGTTCTAGATCCTCTAAACTTATCCCGAAAGTATATTGTCTTCTCCTTAAGCTTTCGCCATCAAAATTATGTTTTTCATTGGAAATTGATAATTTTTCATCTAGATCAATTATTTGAGAGTTAAAATGTCTAAACTCTTTAGCTAAATAATCTTTTATTTGACTATTAGAAAAAACTTTACCTTTTTCAATTCTGACCCCAATAATTTCACCGGGACCAAGTCTTCCCTTGGTTAAAATTTTTTTTTCATTTAAATCAATCATCCCTGTTTCTGAGCCTGCAAAGATCATTTTGTCTTTTGTAATTGCATATCTCAAAGGTCTAAGACCATTTCTATCATTAGCAGCTATAACCCATTCATTGTCAGTAGCTGCAATAGCAGCAGGTCCATCCCAAGGTTCCATTGTGCTATTTAAAAAATTGAACAATTGCTGATGACTTTTTGATAGTGTCTTATTTTTCTTTGACCATGCATCTGGTACTAGCATCAATTTAGCTAATGGTGCTGATTGGCCTGACTTATTTAATAATTCAAATACATTATCTAAAGCTGCAGAGTCGGAAATACCCTTTTGGATTACTGGTTTTAAATTTTCTATATCTTCGAAAAGTGGGCTGCTCATTTCTTGTTCGTGGACTTTCATCCAGTTTTTATTTCCTTTATAAGTATTTATCTCACCATTGTGCGCTATGGCCCTAAATGGTTGAGCTAAGCTCCAGCTTGGTGCAGTGTTTGTTGAAAATCTTTGATGAAAAATTGCATATCTCGAAATAAATCTTGAGTCTTTAAGATCTAAATAAAAATCAGATAATGCCTCTGCTAAATATAGCCCCTTATAAATTATAGATTTTGAACTAATTGAACAAATGTAAAAATTATTTAGTGAAGCATCAAAAGCTTTATTTTCAATTCTCTTTCTTGTTTCGTAAATTCTTCTCTCTAAGTTTTTATCTAATAAATTTGGGTCATTGGGTTTAAAGATAACTTGTATGATTTCTGGCATGGTTTGAAGAGCTTTTTCTCCTAAAACTTTTGAATTAACTGGCACTTGTCGCCAACCATATATACTAAAATTATTCTTGGTTAGTTCGCTCTCAACTATTGTTTTACAACTCTCTTGCGCAGAATAGTCATTTCTAGGTAAAAAAATCATTCCTACACAGATTTCGGAGTTATCATAGTCGTGTCCAGTAACTTGTATTTTTTCTATGAAAAAATCTTTTGGAATTTCAACATGAATTCCAGCTCCATCGCCTGTTTTTCCATCGGCATCAACAGCGCCTCTATGCCAAACAGCTTTTAAAGCCTCAATTCCATACTCAACTATAGCTCTAGATTTTTTTCCTTCCGTAGATGCAATTAAGCCCACTCCGCAAGCATCATGTTCCATTTCTTCTGAATAAACATGATTTTTTGTAAGTAACTCTAAATTTTTTTTATAATTTTCCATTATGCTACTTTTGATCTTTTTAATTCCATACTTTCTAAATATGTTTTCATAGAAGAAGCTGCATCTCTTCCATCTTTAATTGCCCATACTACTAATGAAGCTCCTCTTACAATGTCTCCTGCAGCAAAAACACCTTTTAAATTTGTTTCCATTGTATTAAAGTCAGTTTTAATTGTTCCCCATTTTGTTACTTGCAACTCTTGTGCATCAAATAATGATGGTAAATTCTCTGGATCAAATCCAAGAGCTTTGATTACCATGTCGGCTTTTATCTCAAATTCTGACCCTTCTTTAATTTCTGGTTTTCGTCTTCCTGACTCATCCGGTTCGCCCAATTCAATTTGATTTACCACTAAATTCTCAATTTTACTTTTTCCTCTGAATTCTTTTGGACTTGAAAGCCAAACAAACTCGACACCCTCCTCTTCAGCATTCGCAACCTCTCTAGCAGATCCAGGCATATTTTCTTTATCCCGTCTATACAAACATTTAACAGACTTTGCTTTCTGTCTTATAGATGTTCTCACACAATCCATAGCTGTGTCACCACCACCTATTACAACAACATCTTTTCCTTCTGCATTCAAAGTTCCTTTATCAAATAACTCGACTTTATCACCGAGGCCTTTCTTATTTGATGCTGTCAAAAATTCCATTGCTGGAAAAATGTTACCTAAATCGTTACCAGGTAGTTCAACTTCCCTTGGTTTATATACACCTGTAGCAATTAAAATTGCATCATGCTTTTTTCGTAACTGTTCTAAGGTTGCATCTTTACCAACTTCAAAATTTTGAACAAATTCTATACCACCATCTTTTAATAACTTTGTTCTTCGTTCAACTACATGTTTTTCAAGTTTGAAATTGGGGATACCATAAATCAACAATCCACCCGCACGGTCATATCGATCATAAACGGTAATTTTATATCCATTTTTTCTTAACTGTTCGGCTGCTGCTAAACCTGCAGGCCCAGCACCAATTATTCCAACACTTTGATTTTTTTCGTGTTTTAAAGAAATTGGCTTAACCCAACCTTGCTCCCACGCTGTATCATTAATATATTTCTCAACTGAACCAATAGTTACTGTTCCATGACCTGATTGTTCAATAACACAGTTACCTTCACATAATCTATCCTGAGGACAAATCCTTCCGCACACCTCAGGCATATTGTTAGTACTTTGAGATAATTCATAGGCCTCTTTTAATCTTCCTTCAGCAGTAAGTTTTAACCAATCCGGAATATTATTGCTTAAAGGGCAATGAACTTGGCAGAATGGAACCCCACACTGAGAACATCTGCTCGACTGTTCTTCAGCTTTTTTCTTTACAAATTCGTCATAGATTTCATTAAAATCTTCTTTTCTAGTGGCAGTCTCCCTTTTAGGTGGAGTTTGTTGACCTATTTTTACAAATTTTAACATTTTATCAGTCATAGAATCTTTAAATTTTAGGCAAATTATACATAGTTTTTAGTAATAAAAGTATTATTTAGGTCAATAATTATGACCTATTATTTGCATTATTTATTATAGAATATGTGAAATTTATTTTTTGCATACCTATTATGATTAAATCGAATTGTTTAAAATGAATATTTTTTGAGTTACGACATCTGTATGCTTCAAGATTTTATAGAAATACTAATTCTTTCTGCAATACAGGGGATTTCTGAATTTTTACCTATTAGTTCTTCGGCTCATCTAATCTTAGTATCAAGCTTTTATGATTTCAGCTCAAGCTCTTTATTCATTGATATTGGTCTGCACTTGGGTTCTTTATTTGCAATAATCTATTACTTTAAAAAAGATTTACTAAATTTAAGAAACAATCAAAAACTATTGGTTTTGATTTTAGTTGGATCAATACCTCTTATAATTTTTGGATATATAATATATTCGTTCGAAATAATTAATCTTTTAAGAAATATAGAAATTATTGCATGGACAACTCTATTTTTTGGTTTAGTCCTATTTTTATCAGATAAAAGAGATGCTGATCAAAATATATCAACCAACTTAAATATAAAATCAATATTATTCATAGGTTTATTTCAAATTTTAGCACTCATACCTGGTGTGAGTAGAGCAGGGATAACTTTAACAGCAGCTCGATTTCTAAAATTTAATAGAGTTGACTCAAGTAAAATCGCCTTTTTATTATCTATACCCGCGTTAGCAGGGGCAAGTTTTTTAGGCCTTCAAGATGCTGTACAACAGTCTACTAAATTTAATTATTTATTATTAATTGCAGTTACTCTTTCTTTTATTTTCTCATTTATTACAGTCAAATATTTTATAAGATATGTAAGGAATTTTTCTTTAACCGTATTCGTAATTTATAGAATTATCATTGCTTTAGTTTTATTATTGATAATTTATTTTCCTCATCAAGGGTAATAATTGAGAAATTAAAACACCACACAATATGAACAAGCACCCTAATATATTATTAAAATCTAAAATTTGACTTAATAAAAACCATGCTGCGATAGTTGCAAATACACCTTCTAATGAAAAAATTATTGCTGCTGGTGCAGGTGTTATATTTTTTTGAGCGTAAATTTGTAAAACGAATGCAAAACCACCTGATAAAATTCCTGCATAGAGTATAGAGTCTATCTCGTTGAAAATATTTTCAATTACAAATTCCTCATAAATCAAACCAATAATAAAAGAAAACAAAGCCACTAATAAAGTTTGAATTGCACCTAATGTTAAAGGTAAGTTATATGTTTTAACAATCATTCCAGTAAATATTATGTGAGTGCTCCAGAATAATGCTCCAAGAATGACCAATGTGTCTCCAAGTCTAACTGTAGCATCATAAAAATTGGTTAAAAGATATCCGCCAATCAAACATAAAATAACTGAAGGCCATACACTCCAATGCAATGAGTCTCTCTTAAATATAAAAATAATAATTGGCACCATCGGAACATAAAAAATCGTAAAGAAAGCAGCATTAGCTACGTCTGTGTAAAGCAGAGCTACTTGCTGCAATGCTGATCCTAAAAATAATGATAATCCTATTAAAAAAGATAGAATAGCAAAATATCTAAAACCAGTTTTTAATTCTAATTTAAATTTTTTAGTCTCAAATAATAATGCTAAAGGTAGAATTGCCAAAAAACCCACAAAAAATCTTACTGCATTAAATGTAAACGGACCAATATCATCCATGCCAGTGTCTTGAGCAATAAATGTAGTTCCCCAAATAAATGTACACAGCAAAGCACTTAACAATGAAACGCTTTTAGACATAATTTTTATCAAACGGCTAACTTATAAGCAAAATTTTTACCAAGATTTTCTTTTAAATCATTATTAAATCGAGCTGCCTCCGCACCATCAATAATTCTATGATCATAAGATAGTGAAAGTGGCAACATAGTGCGCGTTACAAATTTTCCATCCATGAATACTTGTTTTTTTTCTACTCTTCCTACTCCTAAAATAGCAACTTCAGGATAATTTATAATTGGGGTAAAAAAAGATCCCCCGATTCCCCCTAGGCTTGTTATCGTCATAGAACCTCCGAATAACTCTTTTTTATCAATTTTAAGATCTCTACATTGCTGACTGATTTTTTTTAATTCTGTGCTTATTAAAGAAATATTTTTATTATCTGCATTTCTTAATTTAGGAACCATCAGACCATTTGGTGTATCCACTGCTATGCCAACATGATAATACTTTTTAACAGTCATTTTACCGTTTTCAATTTGATCGATTGAGGTATTAAAATTTGGAAATTTTTTTAATGATGTTGTTAATGCTTTTACGATGAAAGCTAATGGTGTAATTTTTTTTTTTTCACCAGTATATACGTCCGTAAGAGAAGTTCTAAATTCCTCTAATTCGGTTATATCAGCTTCATCATGATTGGTTACGTGAGGAATTTTTGTCCAAGAGTTCATTAAATATTTGGATGACAATTTTTTCACTCTAGGAATGTCTTTAATATCTACTTCTCCAAAATCTGAATGGGAATATTCTAGTTCAATTTTTTTTTCAATTGTATTTTGATCTTTGAAACTTTTATCAGATTTAGTTGCAACAAATAACTTTACATCACTCTCGGTAACTCTACCTTGTCTTTCACTACCTGGGACTTTGTTGATATTAACTCCAAGTTCTCTCGCAAATTTTCTTACTTTTGGTGAAGCAGAAGCTTTTGTGGAAAAATCTTTAGCTATTATATTTTCAGACTCATTGGTTTTTTTTAAATCATTTTTTTTTATTTCTTTTGGTAATTGACTTTTTGGTAATTCTTGAGCACTTGTTTCTTTTATTTCTTTCTCACTTTCAATTTCAATAATTTTATCACCTTCCGATACCTTGTCTCCAATTTTAACATTCAAAGAAATTATGGTTCCGTCATCAGAAGATGGTATTTCCACACTTGATTTATCACTTTCTATAGTTATCAGTGGATCATTCTTTTTTATTTTTTGACCTTTTTTAATTAAAACTTCGATGACTTCCACATCTTTGAATTCACCAATATTTGGAACTTTTATATCTTTCTTGGACATTATAATTTTGTTGGCATTGGTTTTTCTTTATCAATTTTATATTTTTTTATTGCCTCTTGAGCATATTTAGATGTAATTAATTGTTCTTTAGCTAAAACACTTAGTCCATAAGTAACAACATGTTCTTTATCAACTTCAAAAAACTTTCTTAAATTTTTTCTCGTGTCGCTACGACCAAATCCATCTGTTCCTAACGAATAAAAGCTCTTGTTAATATAAGGTCTAATTTGGTCTGAATTCATCCTCATATAATCTGATGCAGCCAAAATTGGACCTTCAGTTTTGCCTAAACAGCTTTCAACATATGATTTTTTTGGTTCTTTTTCAGGATTTAATAAATTATACCTTTCAACCTCTAAGCCATCTCTTCTTAATTCATTAAAACTAGTTACACTCCAAACTTCACTATCAATTTGATATTCCTTTTGTAGAATCTCAGCACCAGCTATCATTTCTCTTAAAATTGTGCCTGATCCTAGAAATTGAATTTTGGTTTTTTTATATTTGTTAAATTCTTTAATTTTATACATTCCTTTTAAAATGCCTTCTTCACATGATTTTTCAGTTGGCATAGCAGGATGAGGATAATTTTCGTTCATTGTCGTAATGTAATAAAAAATATTTTCTTTCTTCTCATGCATTCTTTTCAATCCTTCTCTAAAAATTGTTGCTAGTTCATAATGAAATGTTGGATCATAAGACTTACAGTTTGGAATAGTTGATGCCATTAAATGACTATGTCCGTCTTGGTGCTGTAAACCTTCTCCCGCTAATGTTGTTCTACCAGCAGTAGCACCAATTAAAAACCCTCTTGATTGGCTGTCTGCTCCTGCCCAAGCAAAATCACCTATTCTTTGAAAACCAAACATTGAGTAAAAAAGATAGATAGGGATCATTTCAATATCATGATTTGTGTATGAAGTGCCTGCAGCAATCCATGAAGACATTGCACCTGCTTCATTAATTCCTTCCTCCAAAACTTGTCCGCTTTTTTCTTCTCTATATGAACTTAATTGTGCTGAGTCCTCAGGTTCATATTTTTGTCCCTCGTGAGCATAAATACCAATTTTTTGAAAAAAACCCTCCATACCAAATGTTCTCGCCTCATCAGGAATGATTGGTACTAATCTTGAGGCAACATTTTTATCTCTAAGTAGATTAGTAAGCATTCTTACTAATGCCATCGTAGTCGACATTTCTTTTTTACCTGTTGACTCTTTCATATTGTCAAAAATATTTTTTGGAGGAGCTTTAATGGGTTTTGCATAAGTAGTTCTCTCTGGGATAAATCCTCCTAATTGAAGTCTTCTTTCTTTGATATATTTTATTTCAGGTGAATTTTGGTCTGGCTTATAATACTCAATATTTTGTACCTGTTTATCAGTTAAGGGAACATCAAACCTGTCTCTGTAATACATCAAATCGTCTATATCTAATTTTTTAGTTTGATGTGTAGTATTTACACTCTCACCACTTTTGCCCATCCCATATCCCTTTATGGTCTTGGCAATCACAACTGTTGGGCTTCCAATATTCTTTGAGGCTTTATCATAAGCTGCAAAAACTTTGTGAGGATCATGTCCGCCTCTATTCAATCTCCATATATCTTTGTCTGAAAGGCTTGAGATTAACTCTTTAGTTTCAGGATATTTGCCAAAAAACTTTTCTCGCACATAAGCCCCATCTCTTGCTTTCATTGCTTGATATTCTCCATCGACAGTTTCATTCATAACTTTAATTAAATGGCCAGTTTTATCGTTAGCCAATAACGGATCCCAATAAGAACCCCAAATTACTTTGATAACATTCCATCCAGCTCCTCTAAAAATCCCCTCTAGTTCTTGTATGATTTTTCCATTACCCCTCACAGGTCCGTCCAATCTTTGAAGGTTACAATTGATCACAAATATTAGGTTATCTAATTTTTCTCTAGCTGCTAAACCAATTGCTCCTAAAGACTCCGGTTCATCCATTTCCCCATCTCCTAAGAAAGCCCACACTTTTCGTCCCTCATCTTTAATAAGACCCCTGTTAATTAAATATTTCATATATCTTGCTTGATAAATAGCCAACATTGGTCCTAAACCCATTGAAACTGTAGGAAATTGCCAAAAGTTTGGCATCAGCCAAGGATGTGGGTAAGATGATAAACCTCCTGGATCAACTTCTTGTCTAAAACTATCTAATTGTTTTTCATTAAGTCTTCCCTCAAGAAATGCTCTTGCGTACATACCTGGAGCGCTATGTCCTTGAAAATAAATTAAGTCTCCTCCAAATTTATTGTTTTTTGCTCTCCAAAAATGATTCATTCCTACATCATAAAGCGTAGCCGCAGATGCAAATGTTCCAATATGTCCTCCAAGTTCAGGAAATTTTTTATTTGCGCGAACTACCATTGCTGCGGAATTCCATCTTATCAATGACCGAATTCTTCTCTCAATATTTTGATCACCATTTGATTTTTTCTCTTCATTTACTGGAATTGTATTTATATAAGGTGTGTTTTGTGTGTAGGGAATATTTGCACCTTCCATATAAGCTTTATTAATTAATTCCTTTATTAAATAATGAGCTCTTTGATTTCCATCTTTTTCAATTACAGCGGTGAGTGATTCTAACCATTCATTAGTTTCTAATGGATCAATATCGCTTTCATTAACTACTTGAATTATTTCTGGTTTTTTTCTCTCAATATTATTTGTATGAATAATTTGCTCTTGTTTTTTTTCTAATGATTTTTCTGCTTCTTTAATTAAATTTTCAGTGTCTTTTGGAATAGTTTTTTTTGTAGATTGTTCTTCATTTGACCCTAAAATATTAAGAATTAAATCACCTTTTGAAACTTTATCACCTACTTTAACTTTTATTGTCTCAATTATGCCTGATAACGTTGAAGGTATTTCAACACTCGATTTATCACTTTCAATAGTGACTACTGGATCATTTTTGGCAATTTTTTGGCCTTCTTTGACAAGCAATTCAATGACCTCTACATTTTCAAAGTCACCTATATCTGGAACTAATAGTTTTTCGCTCATTTAATATTTAGATCTTATACACTATATAATTTTACTTAATTGCTAATTTTAACACATTCTGCTCAATTTTTTGACACTCTTCTGAAGTATCCTTTAAAAATGATTAAAAAGTTATTAAATACACTCCTGCAACCAAAAGAAAGCACTTACATTGATGCTAAAATTTGGATACAAAAAATTCTACTTGAAGAGAAATTTAAAAAAAATTAATTCTTAAATTCTCTCAACACATATAGCTATGCCCATCCCTCCACCTATGCATAGTGTAGCGCAACCTTTATTCTTTTTCTGTTTTATCATTTCGTGAATGAGAGTGACTAATATTCTGGCACCTGATGCTCCTATAGGATGACCTAAAGCTATAGCTCCTCCATTAACATTAACTTTATTCTCGTCAATATTTAACTCACGTATTACCGCAATGCTTTGAGCGGCAAAAGCTTCATTAATTTCAAAAAGATCAATATCATTTAAATTCCATTTTGCTTTTTTAACTGCTTCACGCACAGCCTCAATTGGTCCAAGACCCATAAGAGTTGGGTCAACTCCAACTGAAGCCCATGAGATTATTTTTACTAAAGGTTGAATTGATCTTTTTTTTGCCTCTTCAAAGGTTGTTAATAATAAAGCAGCAGCACCATCATTAATACCTGATGAGTTTCCAGGTGTAACGGTCCCATCTTTTAAAAATACTGCTTTTAGCCTGCCTAAATCTGATTTAGTAAGATCTTTTCTTGGATGTTCATCTTTCTCAAGATTAATACCAGATTGATTTATTTTAATTAGTTCTTCCTTAAATCTATTAGTATTAATTGCAGTTTCTGTTTTTTTTTGAGAATTTAATGCAAAGTCATCTTGTTCAACTCGTGAAATATTAAATTTCTTTGCAACATTTTCAGCTGTTACACCCATATGATAATTATTAAATGCATCTATTAATCCGTCATTTATCATTGTATCTATCAAATGTTCTTCTAAAATTTTTTTACTATCCCGGTAAAAAATTGAATGTGGGGCTAATGACATGTTTTCTTGTCCACCAGAAATTACATTTTTTACCTCTCCTAATTTAATCGATTGATAACCTGAGATTACAGCTCTAAGTCCAGAGCCACAAACTTGATTTACTATGTGGGCTGGTTTAGAAATATTTATACCTGCATTTATCGCAGCCTGTCTTGCAGGATTTTGGCCTCCGCCAGCTGTGAGTACTTGGCCCATAATTACTTCATCAATATCATTTTTACCTAATTTACTTTTTCTTAAAATTTCCCTAATAACTATTGATCCCAACTTATCAGCACTTAATTCTTTAAGAGAACCTTTATAAGCTCCAATTGGAGTTCTAATAGCCTCTACAATTACAACTTCATTTATTGAATTATTCATAATAATTTAAATTTGTCTTAGCATTAAAATACACTAAAAAATGATATAGAATAATAAATAAAATTTAAAAATGCGCCTGTAGCTCAACTGGATAGAGCGCTTGGCTACGGACCAGGAGGTTCTGGGTTCGACTCCTAGCAGGCGCACCAATTATAAGATAATTTATGATGAAATGGTTGATTAAATCCTCTCTTCAAATGTCTGTTATTTATTTTTTTATAATTATTCTTATAGTTTTACTTATTTTAACTTTTATACTTTAACAAATTATGCCTAATTCATTTGAACAAATAAGTTTAAAGCACGGTTTTATGAAACATAATGGTGGTGTTATGTTTAGAAATATCTCTGAAAATGAATATGAATTCAAATCGATTATTAATGAAAACCATTTGAATGCGGCAGGGATAACTCATGGGGGATACTTGGCTGCTTTGATAGATGCGGGAGCAGGTACAGCAGCACACCGTAGTGCTCAAAATGCACCATGTGTAACAATTTCATTAGATCTTAAATATATAGGCGCTTCAAAAATTGGTGATGAGATTATCGGGCATGTAAAAATTCTAAAAAAGACAAAAACTTTAGTATTTTTATTTTGTGAACTGAAATGTAATGATAAAATTATTACTTCTGCATCTGGAGTTTGGAAAATCCTTAAAATAAAATCTTAAAACTTTTTGGTTGATAGTAATTTGAACTAAAAATCATATTATGTTAAATTTAACTTTTTAAGAATTGAAATGAGAACTTTTTGTGGAACGATTCGGTCATGTTTTAGTCTATTTTTGTTCTTTGCTAGTAACTATATCTTGTAGGTCAAATATTAAACATACTAATAATAGAAATGAACAAAAATAAAATCACAGCAGTACTTGGTCCAACAAACACTGGCAAAACCCATTTAGCAATAGAAACCATGCTATCTTTTGATACTGGAATGATTGGTTTTCCATTAAGACTTTTAGCTAGAGAGGTTTATGACAAAGTTATTAAAAAAACTAAATATGATGAAGTTGCTTTAATAACTGGTGAAGAAAAGATTATTCCTTCGAATGCAAAATATTTTTTATGTACAGTAGAGTCGATGCCAATAGACAAAGTTTTGGAATTTGTAGGTGTTGACGAAATTCAAATGTGTGCAGACCACGAGCGAGGTCATATTTTTACAGACAGATTACTTAACATGAGAGGAAGTAAACTTACAATGTTTATGGGTTCAAGCACAATTAAAGGAATAGTCTCAAAATTAAACGAAGACATAGAATTCATAGATAGAAAAAGATTATCTAAACTTAATTACTCAGGTCACAAAAAAATTTCACGTATAAATAGAAAAACAGCAATTATAGCTTTTTCAACAGAGGAAGTTTATGCAATAGCAGAATTAATACGAAGGCAAAAAGGTGGAGCTGCAATTGTTATGGGATCTCTTAGTCCAAAAACAAGAAATGCACAAGTAAACTTGTACCAATCAGGTGATGTTGATTTTTTAGTAGCTACAGATGCAATCGGAATGGGTATAAATATGGATTTGGATCATGTGTATTTCTCGAATCTTAAAAAGTTTGATGGAAAAAAATTAAGAAAATTAAATCTATCGGAAATAGGTCAAATTGCTGGGAGAGCAGGTAGATATCTCAATGATGGTAATTTTGGTATCACAGGCGATTGTAAAGATATTACAGCTGAAGAAGTTGAACTTTTAGAAAATCATAAATTTGAAAATATCAGAACATTGTTTTGGAGAAACTCAGATTTAAATTTTAACAATCCAACTTCATTATTAAAATCACTTGAGGAAAAACCAAATAAAGATTGGCTTAGAAAAATTAATGAGTGTGAAGATGAGAAAGTTTTAAAGTATTTTTTGAAAAAGTTAGACTTGTACAATGTACCAAATGTAAAAAATACACTGATGCTACTATGGGAATGCTGTCAAATTCCTGACTTTGTTAAGAAAACTTATGGAAATCACATTGATGTTGTCGAAAAGGTATTTAATTTTTTAAATAGTGATAAAGGGAAAATAACAGATAATTTTATGCATTTGCAACTCATGAAACTCAATAAATTGGACGGAAATGTAGATTCTTTAGCAAATAGAATTGCAAATGTAAGAACTTGGTCATATGTTTCAAATAAAAACAATTGGGTTGAAAATCAAAATTACTGGATTAAAAAAACTAAATTCTTAGAGGATAAACTTTCAGATAGACTTCATGAGGAACTCACAAAAACATTTATTGATAAAAGAGCAAGTGTACTTGCAAGAGGTTTAAAACAAGATATGGAATTTGATACTAAAATTTTAGAAAATAACAAAGTTATGATCGATGATCAATTTATAGGAAAAATAAATGGACTTAAATTAGAACTTGATCTTAAGAAAGGAGCCTTAGAGACTGATATTAAATCTCTAAAAAAAGCTGCAAGAAAGACAATAGGGCCAGAACTGGAAAAGAGAATCCAAATTATAATTGACACAGGTCTAGTGGAATTAAAAAATGACTCTAAGATATATTGGAACAATTCAACGATTGGTAAATTAATTCCTGGCAAAGATTATTTGAGCCCTAACATAGAATTATTAGTAGATGACATGTTAGAGCAAAATCAAAAAAGTAAATTAATTAATTTTTTAGAAAAATGGTTAAAAAATAAAATTTCGTTAGTTTTAAAGAGTCTCTATGATTTAAAAGATCTAAAAGATAAGAACTCGTCGATAAAAGCCTTAGCTTATCAACTTTATGAAAATAATGGTGTTCTCAAAAGAGATAGGGTATCTGAGTATTTAAAGAAGTTAGAGCAAAATGATAGAAAAATTTTAAGAGACTTGGGCGTAAAATTTGGTAGGTACCATGTCTATTTATTTAAATTGATAAAACCAGAGCCAGTATCATTAAGAACTCTTTTGTGGAAAAATCATAATCAAAAATACTTTAATTTAAAGCCCCCAACTTTCGGTTTAAATTTTTTAAATGGTGACAAAATTCAAAATAAAAACTTTATGTTACTTTGCGGATTTGAAAAATTTAATAATTTCTATATTAGAATAGACATTTTAGAGAGATTATTTGTGCAAATAATAAATTCAAATACAAAGGATATGAAGGAAATAAAAATGGTACCAGAGATGTTAAATTTATTGGGATGTAAAAAAGATGACTTTAAACAATTACTTAGAGCTATGAGTTATAAGATTTTGGAAAAAGATAACGAAGTTTTCTTTAAATATAATCCAAAAAAGAGGTTAAAGCTTCAAAATAAAGAAAATGTTAAAGAAAATCCTTTTGGTGTATTAAAAAATTTAAATCTTAATTAAAAATATGTTTTTTAAAAAAGATAAGAATGAAAATAATGATTTCTCTAAAGTAGCTGCACTTTTAATTCACGCAGCTAAAATTGATGAAAACTTCTCAAAAACCGAGGAAACAATTATAAAACAAGCTCTTTTACAAATAGGTGCAAGCAAAGAAAATTTAGAAAAAATATTTTTAGATGGAAAAAAAATAGAAGAAAATTCTAATCAAATTCTAGAATTTACAAAAGAAGTAAAAAACATGGAAGAAAATGATAAAATAAAAATAGTTGAGACACTTTGGAGAATAATCTACTCAAATAATGAAGCAGATATTTATGAGACAAGTTTAATGAGAAGACTTGGGGGGCTATTATATATTGATAGTAAATTAATGGGCGATATTAAAGAGAGAATTAAAAATAAAATCTGATCATGACTTACATTGTAAATGACAAATGTATCAAATGTAAATTAATGGACTGTGTTGAGGTCTGCCCTGTAGATTGTTTCTATGAAGGTAAAAATATGCTTGTAATTAAACCTGATGAGTGTATAGATTGTGGCGTTTGCGAACCCGAGTGTCCAGTGGATGCAATTAAAGCTGATACTGAGCCGGGAAGTGAGAAGTGGTTAGAAATCAACAAACAATATTCTGAGATCTGGCCTAACATAAACGAAAAAAAAGATCCGCCTGAGGATCATGAAAAATTTAAAGATGAGCAAAATAAGTTTGAAAAGTATTTTAAAGAAAACCTTTAAAAAAAAAACTAAATCTAAAAAGACAAAAAAAATAGTTAAAACAAAAAATATAAAGAAAATTAAAAAATCCTCAAAGATAACCAAAAAAGTATCCAAAAAAATAAGCAAAAAAATTCAAACACAAACAGAGAACTTAAGAATACCGAAAAATAATGAACTAAAACCTGAAATTAAAAAAGTAAAAAAACAGAGTACTGAAAAAAGAGAATATAAAATAAAGGATTATGTTGTTTATCCTAAGCATGGAGTAGGTCAAATTACGGAATTTAAAAAGATAAATATTGGCGGTATAGATGTTGAAACCTATATAATTAAATTTGAAAAAGATAAAGCAAATGGAATGGTTCCTGTAAACAAACAATCACATCTGCGTCCACTTTCTACAATAAATCAAGTTAATAAAAGTATCTCGATTTTAAAAAGTAAACCAAAAATAAAAAGATCTATGTGGAGTAGAAGAGCTCAAGAATATGAGGCAAAAATATCATCTGGTAAGATTTATGAGTTAGCTGAAGTTGTAAGAGATTTAAATAAAGGAGATGATATCATGATAGATCAGTCTTATAGTGAAAGGCAGCTTTTTGAAAAAGCCTACGAGAGAATTATTTCTGAATTTCAAATTGTCTTAAATGTATCTAAGGAAGATACACAAAAAAAGTTAGATAAAGCTTTAAAAAGAAATCTTAATAAGGAAACTAATGAAGAGAGTAAACTTCCTAAAAAATCTGCTAGTGATGATTTACCTGTGGAAGAGCCTATATCTGATGTTGAGGAACAAATTGAAGATTAAAAAAAACGCCTCTCACACAAAAAGTTATGAGAAGCGTTTTTTATAAAGAATACTAAGTTATTATCTTCTTCTTCTTTTTTTAGCTTTTTTCTTAGCTTTTTTCTTAGCCTTCTTTGCTTTTTTTCTTCTCTTAGGCATCTTTAGCTCCCTTTTTTAGTTAAACGAATCAAAATGATTCGTAATTACCTTATTTTTATTTTTTTATATACGTTATGTCAATTCTTTAATTGAAGTAAAAAATTTTAAAAAAAATTTTATAAAAATATTATTTTTTATATTTTTTAAAGTGTAAAAAAGTTAATGTTTATGCGCATTATAATCAAATATTTTAAATAACTTAATAAAGTTTTTCTAAATCATCTTTATATTTATTTAAAATTTTTTTTCTTTTTAGTTTTAATGTTGGAGTTAACATTCCATTATCAATTGAAAATTCTTCTTGGATTAATTTAAATTTTTTAACTTTTTCTACTAAAGATAAAGTTTTATTTAAATTTTCTAAGAAAATTTCAATTTCTTTTCTATTTTCAGTATCTTCAGTTACGATTAATGCAACTAAATAAGTTTTCTTATCTCCATAAACAAAACTTTGTTTAATTTTTTCATTTAAACACAATAAATTTTCAATTTTAGATGGTGAAATGTTATCTCCACCAAGACTGACTATTATCTCTTTCTTTCTATCGGTAATTTTTAAATTTCCATCTTGTGTGATTTCTCCAATATCACCAGTATGCAACCAATCATTCTTTATGACATCAGCTGTCTCTTTTTTCATGTTCCAATAACCGAGCATAACATTTTCACCTTTAACTAAAATTTCACCATCTTCAGCTATTTTTACCTGATTTGTTTTAAAAGGAGGCCCGACTGTATCGATTTTGATTTTTCCTGGAATATTACAACTTACCACGGGTGAGGCCTCAGTAAGACCATAGCCTTGAAGGGTGGGCAATCCTATAGCATTTAAAAATTCTCCAATTTTTTTATCCAAAGCACCACCTCCAGATACAAAAGCCTTTAGTTTTCCTCCAAACTGATTTTTTATTTTTTTTCTTACTAATTTTTCACAAAAAAAATTAATTAATTTTTCTCTCAATTTTAAGTTCTCATTATTCAGTTTTTTTGTTCCAAGTGAGATAGTGGATGATATCAATTTTTTCTTAAAACCTTTTTGTTTTAAAAAATTCATTGAAATTTTACTGTATAAATTTTGATAGAATCTCGGAACAGCTGTCATAATTGTTGGTTTTGCAATAGACATATTTGATAATAACTTCTCTAAACTTTCAGCATAATAAATTTTTGCACCAAGTGAAATTTGAACAAATTGAACTGCGTGCTCATATGAATGAGATAATGGTAACCATGTTAAAAAAGTAGGTTCACTATCTTGAACTAATTGATTTAATATTTCTTGGGCTCCCTCACAATTTGATAAAATTCCTCCATGACTAAGCATTACCCCTTTAGGATTACCAGTCGTTCCAGATGTATAAATTATACAAGCAAGATCTTTCCTTTCAAGATTTTGATTAAAACTTATATGAGTATCTGATTTCTTTTTTTCTAAATAGGCATCGAATATATTTTCTATGTTTTCAACTCTTTCATTTATATTTTCAATAGATAAAACTTTAATCTCTTCTGAAATAAATTTTTCAATTTTTTTTAATTGGATTTCATTAGAGACAATACAAATTTTTGGCTTACAATCATTAATGATGTATTCATAATCTTTCTCTGAATAAGTTGTAAATAGTGGAACCGTTACTCCGCCTGCATTCATAATCGATATATCAGAGATAAGCCACTCTGGTCGGTTTTCAGATAATAGTATACATCGGTCTCCATCAGCTAAATTTGTTCTTAAGTATTCAGACAAAATTTGAATTTTTAACGCAACTTGTTCCCAAGTAAAAAAATTTTTTTCATTTTCTTTTAACCATTTTAAAAATGGCTTATCGGCAACTGAGTTTATTTCTTTATACTTATAAAAAAAAAGTTCTACTAAACTGTTTATTCTACTTAATCGCATAATTTGGTGGGCGAAGAGAGAATCGAACTCTCACTTCTTGCGAAACACGATTTTGAGTCGTGCGCGTCTACCAGTTCCGCCATTCGCCCCGATTGTTTAATAATTTATTAAATAGTATAAGAACTAAAATTATATTAAAACCAAAAAATGTTTAAAAATCTTTACAAAAAATGTTTAGATTTAGCGGGTCACAAAAGTTCTAAATATTATTTAGCCATTGTGTCATTTGTTGAAAGTTCTTTTTTTCCTATTCCTCCTGACGTTATGGTTGTTCCGATGGTAATCTCCAAAAAAGCTGATTTTAAAAAAATTTTTTTTATAACAACAATATTTTCAGTTTTAGGTGGTATGTTTGGCTATGTAATTGGAGCATTCTTTTTCGAGTTTGGAGCACATATCATGAATTTTTATGGTTATGAGGATAAACTATATAGTTTAAAGGAAAGCTTGATAAAAAATGATGGTTTTTATGCTTGGCTAGGAATACTTTTTTTAGCAGGTTTTACCCCTCTTCCTTATAAAGTTTTTACGATTGCAAGTGGTCTAATAGGATTTAATTTTTTAATATTTGTTTTAATAAGTTTAATTTCTAGAGGGTTAAGATTTTTTTTAGTGTCATATCTCTCTTATAAGTTTGGAGACTTGTTTAATGAATTTATGGATAAACATGGGTCAAAATGGTTTACGATAATTGGGATATTAATTGTTATTGTTGGATTAGTGGTTTATCTAATTTCTAAATCTAATGTTTAATTTTAAAGCTGAATTTTATTTAAAAATAATTTTTTTATTTAGCTTTATTGCTTTAATTTCTGCTTTTTTTATAGAATATATTCTTGGACATCAGCCTTGTAATTTATGTTTAATAGAGAGAATTCCCTATGGATTAAGCATTATGATAATAATGGTGATCTTTTTAATCAGAAAAAATCAGAAATTCTTAGTTATGTTATTAATCCTTACTTTTGTCTTCTCTTTTGCAATTTCATTTTATCATTTTGGAATCGAAAAAGGTTTTTTTCAGGAGTCATCTGTTTGTGGAGTAAAGAGTTCGACAGAAATTGTCACTAAAAAAGATTTGCTTAAACAATTAAGTGAGAAAACAATAAGTTGTAAAGATGTGACATTTAGGATTTTTGGATTATCGCTCACAAGCATTAATATTGTAATTAGTTTATTGTTTATTATAACACTTTTAAAAATTTTTAAGAAATATGAAAAAAACAAATAAAAGAGTACAGGAATTTATTAGAGTTGATCATGCTGGTGAGAGAGGTGCTGTCAAAATCTATGAAGGCCAATTGTTAGCTTTAAACACTATTGTAAAAAATGAAAGTTTAAAAAAAACAATTGAAGATATGAAAGAACACGAAATAGAACATTGTCAATTTTTTGAAAAAGAAATAAAAAAAAGAAATATAGAACCAACAAAATTTTTACCCTTATGGGATTTACTAGGTGTTGGTTTGGGTTTTGGCTCTACATTATTAGGCAAAAAAGCTGCGATGCTATGTACAGCATCCGTTGAAGAAGTTATTGATAAACATTATTTAGATCAAATTAATCAGCTTGGTCCTGAAGAGGAAGAATTAAAAAAGAAAATTACAAAATTTAGACAAGATGAATTAGATCACAAGGATATTGCTTATGAAGAGGGTGCAACAAAAAAAGGCTTTTACGCTATAATGGACAGAATTATCAAAACTGGATCTAAATTAGCAATAAATATTTCTGAGAAAATTTAATTTTAAGCTTCAAGCTCAACATCCCAATATAAATAGTCCATCCAACTTTTATGTAAATAATTAGGAGGAAAATTCTTTCCATTTCTATGTAAATCTTCAGTTGATGGTTGATAAGGATATTGATTAAGTTTCATTCCTGAAGATTTTAATAATTTTCCACCTTTTTTAACATTACATGCTGAACATGCTGTTACAACATTATCCCAGTGTGTTTCTCCACCTTTTGATCTTGGTAACAAATGATCAAAAGTTAATTCCTCTCCACTTCCACAATATTGACAAGAAAATTTATCCCTTAAAAAAACATTAAATCTTGTAAAACTTGGTTTAGATTGTGGAACTATGTAATCTTTAAGAGCAATAACGCTTGGAAGCTGCATTTTGAATGATGGACTTCGTACAATTCTATCATAACTACTTACTATAATTACTCTATCTAAAAAAACTGACTTTACTGTATCTTGCCAAGACCATAATGATAAAGGATAATAGCTTAAAGGTCTATAATCAGCATTTAAAACTAATGCAGGACATTTTTCTAATGATACATCTTGTTCAATAAAGTTGTTCATAAATTAATTTTAACTTAAATAAAAAATGATTTCAATATTAAGAACTCATTTTATTTTTTTTTAAAATATAATTTAATGCTATACTGGAAGCTTCGATAGGAATATGATGGTCGCAATTCTTAATTAAATGGGTCTCTATTTCAATATTAGATCTGATAAAAAAATCTTTTGCCTCTAACATATAATTGGGTGAGACAACTTGATCAGAATCACCATGAATTAAAAGAATATTTGTTGATGTTCTCTTTCTTTGTTTGAGATCCTCCTGATTAATAATCTTACCAGAGAAACCTACAACACAACTAAATTTATTTTTTGATGTAAGCCCTAAATTAATTGACATC
Source organism: uncultured Pelagibacteraceae bacterium (assembly GCA_902582845.1). Classification (GTDB taxonomy): domain Bacteria; phylum Pseudomonadota; class Alphaproteobacteria; order Pelagibacterales; family Pelagibacteraceae; genus Pelagibacter. The sequence continues at coordinate 110,240 of CACHTQ010000004.1, forward strand.
ATACATCCTTGACTAAAACCAGACAAACAAATTTTATCGTTTTCAAGATTATATTTAATTTTTACTTCATCTATGAATTGATTGAGTTTTTTTTCAGCCTTGATTGTCTCATTTAAAATGTATTTTGGATCATCTTTTGTAAGATCAAACCATTGATACCCAGATGGATTTATTGAGCAAGGTTCATGACCATTCGGGCAGAGAAAAATTGTATTTGTAAGGTGTCTTTTCCAATTTAATGAGAGCATACTTATATCTTTACCATCACCGCCGTACCCATGTAGTAAAATGACTGCATTTTCAATTTTCACATCTTTTTCTGGTTTTATAATGGTTGTATCAAGGCAAAATGTCATAGTAATTGATTTATGTTTTTTTATCTATAAAACAGCCTACTATAATTTTATGATTTCTGGAATATTAGTAAAAATTTTATCCATAATCTTACTTGTCGCTGTTGGTTTAGTTCTAATTCTTGGTATTGGAACTTTATTTAAAGGTGGAGAAACAAGTAAAAAATACTCTAATAAATTAATGCAATTAAGAGTCTTATTACAATTTATAGCAATTATTGCATTAGTAGCTTTTGCATATTTTTTTAAAAATTAATTAAAATTACTCAACCAATTAATAAACTTTTCATCCAGAAAGTCGATTGATCCGATTATTCTTGCAAACTCAAGTCCGTCTTTATTAAAAAGTATAGTTGTAGGAAGACCTCTTAATTTAAATTTCTTAGCTAATGTATTAGGTGGGTCAAAATATATTTCTAAATTTTTAATCTTCAAATCTTCAAAGAAAATTAAAGATTTTTCATAAGTATCCTGGCCAATGTTTATGGGAAATATCTTGAGATTATCTAAATTAGGATTTTCACTTAATAAATCCAGAGATGGCATTTCATCTTTGCATGGAGCACACCAAGTTGCCCAAAAATTCAATATAACTAAATTTCCCTTATAATCATTTAAGTTTAATTCTTTATTTCTAATGTCTAAAAACCTTATATCACTGTATTTTTTTAACTCTTTATTAATAACTAAATTTTTTATATCGGTAGCTTCGCTAGCAAAAGAATTTGATAGCATTAAAATAAATATTATTAATAATCTCATGTTAAATAGGTATAATTAATTATCATGGTAAAAAATAAAAACAACCAGACAATATGGAATACAAGAATTAAAACCAATTTGTCTAATCTCCCACAAAAAATAGGTAGTTCTATCGATATAGATAAAAGACTTTATAAAGAAGATATAAAAGGTTCTATTGCTCATGTGGAAATGTTATTTAAACAAAAAATAATTTCTTTTAGAGTAAAAAATAAAATTATTTATGGACTAAATAAGATTGAAAAAGAAATATCTAATAAAAAGTTTGAATTTAATAAAAAATACGAAGACATTCATATAAATATTGAAAAACGATTATTTCAAATAATTGGTGAAGAAGCTGGGCATATTCACACAGCAAGATCAAGAAACGACCAAGTAATAACTGACTTTAAAATCTGGATTAAATCTGCAAATCAAAAAATAAGTGTGCTGCTAAATAACGTGATTGATAGTTCAATTAATTTAGCTGAAAAAAATGTAGATACAATTATGCCAGGTTTTACTCATTTAAAAAATGCACAAGCAGTTTCATTTGCACACTATCTAATGGCATATGTGGAAATGTTTGAAAGAGACAAAGACAGGTTTAAGAGTAATCTAAACAGTTTAAATGAAAATCCATTAGGTGTTGCTGCGTTAACTGGAACTTCATTTAACATTGACAGGAATTATACAACAAAAAAACTTGGTTTTGAAAAACCTACAAATAATTCTATTGATACTGTAGCAGACAGAGATTTTGTTTTAGATTTTCTTTACAGTGTTTCTGTTTGTTCATTGCATTTATCAAGAATTGCTGAGGAATTAATTATCTGGAATTCTGATGGTTTTAATTTAATTAACCTTTCAGATAAAATAGTGACTGGTTCCTCAATAATGCCGCAAAAAAAAAATCCTGATCTTTTAGAACACCTAAGAGGTAAATCAGGAATCTCTTTTGGTAATTTATTTTCAATGTTCACTATTTTGAAAGGATTGCCTCTTTCGTACTTCAAAGACCTTCAAGATGATAAAGAAATCATTTTTAGATCCTATGATATACTTTTTGAAAGTTTAAAAATATTTAATGAAATTCTTAAAAATGTAAGTCCTAATAAAAAAAGAATGCTTGAATTAGCACACTCGGGATACATAACTGCAACAGATTTAGCCGATTATCTCGTTAAAAATAATTCAATGTCTTTTCGAGAAGCTTACCAAAAAACAGCTTTGCTAGTGAATTTAGCTGAAAAAAAAAAGAAAAAGCTAAATGAATTATCCTTGGACGACTTAAAAAAGATAGAACCAACATTGAAAAATGATGTACTAAAAGTGTTTGATTTAAAGAATTCTGTTAATTCTAAAAAATCTTATGGTGGAACATCTTTTGATAATATTAAAAAGATGATAAGGAAATATAAAAAATTAAGATGATTAAAAAAATTACATTTGTTATTTTAGTCTGTTGTATTTTAGTTTCTTGTGGATATAAAGGCGACCCTGAATATAAAGCTTTGAATAAAGAAATTAAAACACCAACAACTATAATTAGCAAAACTACATGAAATACATTAACAAAAGACTAACTGTGGAAAAAGTTACTTTCCAGAGAATAGCTAAAAAGTTTGGGACGCCCTTTTATTGCTATTCATATTCAAAATTGAGAGAAAATATAAAAAGATTTAAGACAAACTTTAAATCTTTTTCTCCTTTAATTTGTTTTGCAGTTAAATCAAATACCAATGTTAATTTAATTAAAGAAATTAAAAAATTTGGTTTAGGAGCTGATGTGGTTTCTTTAGGTGAACTTATGATTGCCTTGAAAGCAGGAATAAAACCAAATAAAATAGTATTTTCTGGAGTTGGAAAAACCTCTAATGAATTAAATTTTGCAATAAACAAAAAAATACTACTCATTAATGCCGAGTCCTTAAGTGAGGTTATGGAAATAAATAAAATTGCAAAATTAAGAAGAAAAAAAGTAAGGATTGGAGTTAGACTTAATCCCGACACAGATGCAAAAACACTTAGTCAAATTTCTACTGGAAAAAAAGAGAATAAATTTGGAGTAAACAAAAATACATTTCACAAAATTGTCGATTTTTGTAAAAATTCAAAAAATATAGACTTAACATGCTTAAGTGTTCATATAGGTAGCCAAATATTAGATCATAAACCCTATGGAAAAATGCTTAAAGCTGTTAGCCATATCTTAGACAAAACTAATCATCAATTCGAGTATATTGATTTAGGTGGAGGCATGGGGATTAATTATTCTGATAAAAACAAAACACTGAATTATAAAAAATACAATGATGCAATTAATATTTTTCTTAAAAAACATAAAGTAAAAATTATATTTGAACCTGGTAGATCTATAATTGGTAACACTGGTATGTTAATTAGTAAAGTCATTTACATTAAAGACAGTGGTAAAAAAAGATTTGTAATTTTAGATGCTGCTATGAATGATCTTATGAGACCTGCACTATATGGAGCATTTCATAGAACTTTGCCAGTAATAAGATCTAATAAAATATCAAATAAAACTTATGAATTTGTTGGTCCAATTTGTGAGAGCACTGATAAATTTATAACTTTAAAAAAATTTCAAAAATTAGAAGAAAAAGATTTAATAGCTATATGCGATGTTGGCGCTTACGGTATGTCGTTGAGCTCAAATTATAATTTAAGACCTAAAGCAATAGAATTATTAATTAAAGGTTCAAAAATAAATGTAATTAGAAAAAGACAAAAACACTCAGAAATAATCTAGCTTTATAAAAAAATGTTAAGAAATTTTATATTTTCATTATTTTTTTTTACTGGGATTATTGTAATTTCAATATTTTTTTTACCTTCATTTTTCTTACCCAAACAAGTTGTGATACTAGGTGGAAAGTTGATGGGTCACTGGACCAGTTTCTGTCTAAAAATTTTCCTCTCCACAAAAATAATAATCAAAGGAACTGAAAACATTATTAAGAATGAAAAATTTTTTATAGCCTCATCACATCAATCGATGTTTGAAACTTTTTTTCTTCAAACTTTATTTAACTCACCAGTATTTATTCTAAAGAAAGAATTATTATTCATACCTATATTTGGATGGTATCTAAAAAAAATTGGATCTATATCAATTAAAAGAGGTCATGTTACAAAAGATAATCTTGGTTTTTATGATGAAATTTCTAATATAGTTACAAATTCAAATAGACCTCTTATAATTTTTCCTCAAGGAACTAGAGTTTTACCAAATGAGAGACCACCTTTTAAAAAAGGGGCATCTAAAATTTATGAGAAACTTAAAATTGCTTGTCAACCAATTGCGATTAATTCTGGATATGTTTGGCCTAAATCTGGTAGAAAAATTAGTAATAAAACTATCACTATATCAATACTGCAAAGCATAAATAATGATTTAGACAAAGAGATATTTCTTAAAACTTTAGAAAATAAAATTTATACAGAATTAGATTTGATTAATTAACCCTTCATCGGCATCACCACGTAAATACTATCAAAATCACTTGGATCTTTTATTAATGCTGGTGATCCAGTATCATTGAAAAATATCTCTATTTTATCTCCATCAAGTTGTGATGCTACATCAATTAGATATCTAGAGTTAAAACTTATTTCTAAATCATGATTAAAATTTACATTTAGTGAGTCGTTTCCATCTCCACTGTTAGTATTATTGACCGAAAGATTTAGTAAATCATGAGATAACTGAAATTTCACCCCATCTTTTTTATCTTGTGAGACTGAAGCAACACGGTCAATGGATCCTAAAAAAGACTT
>CACHTQ010000005.1 GCA_902582845.1 uncultured Pelagibacteraceae bacterium
TAAATAATGTTTATTACTGAATTAAGTATTAAAAGACCGACGGTATCTTGGGTTATGTCACTGATACTGATCATATTTGGTTTATTTGTATTTTGGAAATTGCCCGTTAGAGAATTGCCCAATGGAATTCAACCACCTGTTGTTCAAGTTCAAGTGGACTACAAGTCTGCATCAGCTTCAATAGTAGATCAAGAAGTCACACAAGTTGTTGAAGATGTTATTGGTGGGGCAGAGGGTATAAAAAATATAGACTCCAAATCTGAAAATGGAAGAAGTACAATTAATGTCGAGTTTGATACGAGTATTGATCTAGATAATGCTGCCAATGATATAAGAGAAAGAGTTGCAAGAGTTGTGGATAACTTGCCGACAGAGTCAGATCCACCACAAATACTTAAACGAGCTGCAGGGTTTACAACAACAATGTGGCTGTCATTATCCTCATCTTCATGGAGCGATCTTGAGTTAGGAGATTACGCAGAGAGATATCTTGTAGACCAATTTTCAAGTGTTAAAAATGTTGGAAGAATAAGGGTTGGTGGATTACGAGAGCTAAGCATTAGAGTTTGGATTGATCCTATTAAACTTGCAGCTAATGATTTAACTATTAAAGAAGTTGAAATTGCAATTCGTGGAGAAAATGTAAGTTTGCCTGCAGGAACGTTGGAAGCAGATAATATCGACTTAACACTTAATCTAGATAAATCATACAACGATATTGATACTATAAAACAAATACCCATCAAAAAAACTAGTAATCGTGTAATTGTGTTATCAGATGTAGCAAACATTGAATTCGGTCCAGTATCAGAGAAAACTCTTTTTAAAGCTCAAACTAAAGATCAAATAAATTTGAAAACTGTAGGAATAGGTATCTATGCAAGAAGTGGTGCTTCAACGGTAGAACTTTCAAATGATATCAAAAAAAAAATTGTTGAGGTAAAAAAATCTTTACCAGAAGAATTGGATTTAAGGGTTTCGTTCAATAGAGCTAACTATGTTGAGGCTGCAATTGAAGAAGTATATAAAACTTTGGTCATTGCGTTTATCTTAGTTGTATTGATAATTTATTTATTTTTAGGGAATTTAAAGGCAGTCATCGTACCTGCTATTGCACTACCCGTGAGTTTAATTGCATCCTTTCTAGGCTTATACATATTTGGTCTTTCTATTAATATTTTTGTCCTTTTAAGTTTTATTTTAGCGATTGGTATAATCACAGACGACTCAGTAATTATGACAGATGCAATATACAGACGAATAGAGAATGGCGAGACCCCACTCGTTGCAGCTTATAAAGGCTCTAAACAAATTTCTTTTGCTATCATTGCTACAACACTAATTTTAGTAGCAGTTTTCTTACCGTTAATATTCATTGAGGGAATTTCTGGAACATTATTTAGAGAAACAGCGATTGCATTATCTTTTTCGATTGTGGTTTCTTCTTTTGTTGCATTAACTTTGTCACCAATGCTTGCAAGTAAATTTTTATACAAAAAAAAATCAAAAAAAATTTTTATTCAAAAATTTGAAAAAATTTTTTCTAACTTCGCAAAATTTTATGAGGAAACTTTAGTAAACGTTATTAATAAAACTAAAACTGTAAGTTTTTTTATTTTTTTTATAATAATCGCTTCAGTGCTTTTATTTAGTTTCTCAAAAAAAGAACTTTTGCCTATGGAGGATCGAGGAGCATATCTAATAATTGGCTCAACTGATGAAGGAAGTTCTTTTGAATATACTCAAGAACAAGCCCAAAAAGTAGAGGCAAGACTTATTCCTTTGCTACAAGCTGAGGATAGCCCATATTCAAGATTTATAATGCGTGTTCCAGGATTTGGAAATTCAGCTAATTCATATAATAGTTTTATAATAATCGCTCTCCTTGATGATTGGAAAAATCGTAAAAAAGGTCAACAAGTTGTTCTTAGAGAAGCAATTGGGAAAATAGTAACTTTACCCCAAGCCCTAGCTTTTCCTATATCTCCTCAATCTATAAGAGTATCAAATTACAACAAACCAGTTCAAATGGTCATTTATGGAAATACTTATGAGGAACTTGAGGCGATACAAAAAAAAGTTATACGAACACTCAGATCTAATAAAAATCTCTCAAGAATTGAGTCTGATTACAATCGAAACAAACCAGAGATAAAATTAATAATAAATAAAAATAAAGCCAAAGATCTAGGTGTCTCAACTAAATCAATTGGTGAAACACTTGAAACACTTTATGGGGGTAAAAAAATAACGACTTTTAATAAACTAGGCAAAGAATATCCAATAATCGTTCAACAATATTTATCTGATCGACGAAATAAAGAGGGTGTTTCGAAAATATTTGTTCGCTCTGAAACCAATGGAAAATTAATATCTTTAGCAAATCTTGTTAGTTTTAAAGAAGAAGGTTCAGCAAAAGAACTTGCTAGATATAATAGACAACGGGCTGTAACAATTTCTGCAAATATTAGTGAGGGGTATACATTAACAGAAGCGATTAAATACTTCGAAAATGTGATGGTTGATTTAGCACCAGAGAACCAAATTACTTGGAAAGGAAAATCAGAGGAAATTAAAGAAACAAGTAATGAATTATTTATAATTTTTGCTTTAGCTTTACTAACTGCTTATTTGGTTATGGCTGCAACATTCAACTCATTTGTTCATCCATTTGTTATAATCTTAACTGTGCCTTTGGCTATTTTTGGAGGATTAGTGTTTATTTTATTTTTAAATAGCTCAGTAAATATTTTTTCTCAAATTGCGTTAATTATACTAATAGGTATCTCAACTAAGAATAGTATTTTAATTGTAGATTACGCAAACCAAATTAGATCTAGTGGAAAAACTATTGAATTAGCTGTTAAAGAAGCATGCGCTGTTCGGTTTAGACCAATTATAATGACATCACTAAGTACGATGATTGCAATGATGCCTTTAGTGATTGGAAATTTTGGCCCAGGTGCAGGAGAGGGTTCAAGATTAGCAGTTGGTTCTACAATATTAGGAGGGATGATTATTTCAACTTTCTTTACTTTATATGTCACTCCATCAATGTATCTCGCATTAGCAAAAAATACTAAAAGGATTGATATAGTTGACTTAGAACTAAAAAAAGAATTGTCTAAAAAATAATATATTTTTTTCTATTTAATTTACTTTTACATTTCAATAATTGATTTTTGTATTTATTAGATTGTCTCTCAACTTTTTTAGCTAGTCCAATTACTTTTTTATTTTTTTTATAATTTTTATAATTTCCCCATCCTTCGTGATATGCAAGATACTGTTTGAAAGCATCTTTCTTTGATATCTTTAAAATGTTTTCTGATTTATTTGTATACCATCCAATGAAGTCCACACTGTCTTTAAATCTTGCTCGTGTTGCTAATTTATTACCAGTTTCTTTTTTATATTGCTCCCAAGTTCCTTTAATTGCTTGTGAATAACCAAAAGAACTAGAAGGTCGTTTATAAGGTATCACTTTAAAAATTTTTTGTCTTGCCGGTTTAGCAAGCCAATCAAAATCAGACTCCATTTTTATTATTGCTAATTGAATATAGATTGGTGTGCCCCACTTTTGCTCAACTTTTTTTGTATGTTTATACCATAGATATCTTTCACTAAAAATTGAACAACTGCTAGAAGTGTTTGATGGAATTGATGAGCAGCCGATTGTAAAAAAATAAATAAAAATTAATAATTTATTTTTTAAATCTACCATATTTATTTATAAAATTATTAAGAAGAATTACAACAATAACACCTAATAAATTTCCAAATAAATCAGACCATTGAAAAGTTCTTTCAGGTATAAATAGGTGAAAAATTTCAAGCGTGATAGAAAGAAAAATTAAATATAATAGTAATAAGATAATTTTCTTGGAATTAGCAAAAGTTAAAAAACCAATAATTGAAATTAATACAAATACATAAAAATGATTTGATGATATAATAAAATCTGGTGTTATTTGAGGTTGTATACTTTTATTGTCATAAATTATCCAGCCTAATAGACTTCCAGGATATAGATATAAAATAATTAAAAGGATATTAATTATATAAAATATTACTTTATATGTAGAAAAAACTTTTGACATTTAGTTAAATGGTTTTTTTATAAATAATTTTTAGAGATGACAAGATGAGTTTTTTAATATTAGTAAGACATGGTCAGAGTATTTGGAATCTTGAAAAAAGATTCACTGGTTGGGTTGATGTAGATCTTACAGATCAAGGAAAAATAGAAGCAGAGAAAGCTGGTTTACTTATCAAAAATCAAAATATAAATATAGATTTTTATTATTCCTCGTTTCAAGTGAGGGCAAACAATACTCTTAAAATAATACAAAAAGTATTAAAATCAAAAAAGAATTTTGAAAGAGCGTGGCAGCTAAACGAAAGACACTATGGTGAGCTTACAGGGTTGAATAAGATTGAGACAGCAAAAAAAATTGGTGAAGATAAAGTTTTTGAATTTCGAAGGTCTTGGGATATCAAACCTGGAAAACTAAGGAGAGACAGCTCTTATCATCCGCTAAATATTAAAATATATGAGAAAATCCCTAAAGAGCTCATTCCTGACACAGAGTCTTTAAAAGACGTATACAACAGAGTTTTAGAGTATTTCAAAAATGAGATACAGCCTAAACTAATAAATAAAAACATATTAATTACAGCTCATGGAAACTCCATAAGAGCTTTATGTAAATATCTGCTCAATTTAGATAACAATCAAATCACAAGTTTAGAAATTCCAACGGGAAATCCCTTAATAATCAATTTCGGTGAAAATTTGAAAATAAATGAATGTAAATATCTAGATAAAGAGAGATCTAAGAACCTTTTAGTTTTTTAAAAATTTCTAAGTTCGTTAAATGGTGAAATTTATTGGTGCTCTCAAATCCATTTAACTGTTGTTTCATCAATAATTTATTCCAGATTTTAGCAATTGAGAAGTTTTCCACTTCATATTCATTAAATAAGTTTTTATTCAAAATTTGACAACCAGTATATATAAAGTTTTTTTCAAAACTTTGTTTAATTATATTATCTTCTAAATCAAAATCGCCCTTTAGATTATTATCAAAACTTAGTTTTTTATTAACTAATAAAAGAATATTATTTAATTTATTTTGAAAATAATATTTTTGCATATCATTAATTTCACTCACATGATTTTCATTCCAAATAGTGTCAGGATTAAAAACAAAAAAATCTTCACAATCTGAGTGGTTGATCAAATTTAAAATTCCTCCACCAGTATCTAAGATTTCTTTACCGTCCTCTATAATTTTTATTTTTACTGAAAAATTTTTATTTTTAAAAAAGTCAATAATTTGGTCACTTAAATAAAAAGTATTTAAAAAAATATTTTCGACTTTTAATTTTATAACGGTATTAATACAATCCTCTAAAATTGTTTGATTTTTGATTTGAAGTAATGGTTTGGGTTTTTCAAGTGTTAAAGGATTTAGTCTTTTGCCAAATCCAGCGCAGAGAATAAAAGCGTTATTAATTTTCATAAATTTTTTTTAAAATTATTATTTAGTAATTTTTTTAAATCTAAGAAAATTTCATTTTCATTGATTCTTAAAGAAATCAATTCCCACGCATAAGGTATTAATTTAAGATAATTCTTTTTTTTATCTCGGATTGCCAGACGTGTAAATATTCCAATTATTTTCAGGTTTCTTAAAATAGATAAAATTTCAAAATCATTTTTTATTTTTTTCTTATCAATTTTTTTTTGATTACTTATATAAAAATTAAAAATCTTTTTTTTTAGAACTTTTGAGGTTCTTAATCTTACATCATCAACTAAAGAAGCTAAATCATAAGCTCTATTTCCTATTAAAGCATCTTGACTATCAATTACACCTATTCTGTTATTAACAAGCATTAAATTTGATACATGAAAATCCCTATGAACAAATACATTTTTTTTCATCTTAAGACATGAAGATAAAGTTTTAATTATTTTTTTAAACTTTTTATTAAAGTCTTGTCTCTTATTTTTTGACAAATTTTTTTTCACATACCACTCACAAAATAAATTAGCTTCCTGAATTAATATTTCATTTTTATAATCAGGTATTCGATAATATTTATTTCTAAAATTTCTTATTTTTTTATCTTTAATTGACTGTATTTGATTAAGCAATTTTATTACATCTTTAAAATATAATAATTTTTTATTTTTACTTTTCTTTAAAATTTGAAAAATTGTCTTGTTTCCAAAATCCTCAACCTCAATATAATTATTCTTATAATTCTCTTGATACAATTTTGGAGCTAGAACTTTGTTTTTATTTAAAATCCTGCTAATTGCATCATAAACAAGAAGATTTTTAAATTTGTCCTTTTTTGCTTGAATAACAATAGAATTACCACAATTAGATTTTTTTCTAAAAAACTTTCTATGTGAAGCGTCTCCTTTTAATTTTTTAAGATTTTGCATTTATCTATAATTACAAATTTAAACCCTTAATTTTTAATATTCGTTTCTTGTAATCATTTCCATATTCAAAATTTAATTCTATCAAATTTTTTGGTTTTGGTTTTATTTTTTGCGGCCATTCAATTAATGTAATAGCATTAGTAATATCGTCGAATAATCCTAAATTGTGAATTTCATCTAAACTATTTATTCTAAATAAATCATAATGATTAATTTTGATTTGTTTAATTTGATACTCATTTAATAAATTGAATGTAGGACTTGTTACTTCAGTTATTTTAAGTCCATTTTGTTTTTGAAAATTGTTGATTAAATATCTAATAAAAGTAGTTTTTCCGACACCCATCTCACCCACAAGAAAAACTACATGTCCTAATTTCAATTTCTTTGAAATCTTCTCAGCTAATTCCTCTGTTTTTTTTTCTGAAGATAAATTGATAAAATCACTTTTAGTAGCGATAGGCATTAGGTTTGAAAGGTCCCTCTACCCCTACACTGATATAATCTGCTTGATCTTTAGAAAGTTTAGTTAATTTAGCACCAACTTTTTTAAGATGAAGTGTAGCTACTTTCTCATCTAAATGTTTTGGTAAAACATAAACTTTGTTTTCATAATTTTTATGATTATTCCATAGTTCTATTTGAGCAATAACTTGATTTGTGAAAGAAGCGCTCATTACAAAACTTGGATGCCCTGTAGCACAACCCAAATTTACTAATCTACCCTCTGCCAATAAAATTATTCTTTTTTTGCTAGGTAGTTCAATTTCATGTACTTGGGGTTTTACTTCAGTCCATTTATAATTTTTCAAAGCTTCAACCTGGATTTCATTATCGAAATGTCCGATATTACATAAGATTGCTCTATCCTTCATATCTCTCATATGGTCAGCTGTAACAATATCTTTATTACCAGTTGCAGTTACAACAATATCTGCTTTACTAATAGCTTCATCCATTAAAACAACTTCGTAACCTTCCATTGCAGCTTGCAATGCGCATATTGGATCTGCTTCGGTAACCAACACACGAGCCCCACTCTGCCTTAATGATGCAGCACTTCCTTTTCCAACATCACCAAAGCCTGCAACAATTGCAATTTTTCCTGACATCATTACATCAGTGGCTCTTCTAATTCCATCAACTAAACTTTCTCTACACCCATATAAATTATCAAATTTTGATTTGGTAACAGAATCATTCACATTTATTGCTGGAACCAACAAAGAATTTTCTTTTTCCATCTTATTCAAAGCTTTTATCCCTGTAGTTGTCTCTTCCGAAACTCCTTTCACATCTTTTAATAAATCTTTATATTCATTGTGCATCATTGCTGTTAGATCCCCACCGTCGTCTAAAAGCATATTAGGTTTCCAACTTTTCTTACCTTCAATGGTTTGTTTTATACACCAAACATATTCCTCCTCCGTTTCTCCCTTCCACGCATAAACTGGAATACCAGCTTTTGCTATTGCTGCTGCTGCATGGTCTTGAGTAGAAAAAATGTTACAAGATGACCATCTTACTTCTGCACCTAAATCTACTAAGGTTTCAATTAATACTGCTGTTTGTATTGTCATGTGCAAACAACCTATAATTTTTGCACCCTTTAAAGGAGATTTTCCAGCGTACTCCTCCCTCAAAGCCATAAGTCCTGGCATTTCACTTTCAGCAATTGAAATTTCTTTTCTTCCAAATTCTGCTTGTGATAAATCTCTTACTTTATAATCTTCCATCGTGGCTCTTCTAACAATTAAAAATTAATTAATCAATAAAACTCTTTAAACTTTTGGAAATTCTATTTCCATACTCGCCCCTTTTTTATCTTCTCTATTAGTTGCTTTGATTGTGGCATTATGTAAATCAACTAAATTTTTTACTATATTCAACCCTAACCCAGAATGCTGTCCAAATTTATCTGGTCTGTTACTGTAGAATCTTCTAAATATTTTATTCGTATCTTTCTCTTTGAAACCCTGTCCCTCATCTAATATTTTTATGTATACTTTATTATCCTCTGATTTAGAAACTTGCACAACTACATCTTTGTTATCATCACTAAAAGAAATCGCATTATCTAAAAGGTTTGCAATGATTTGTTCAATTCTGTTTTCGATTCCATAAATTAAATATTTATTTTTACCATCATTTTCATAAGAAATATTAATTCCTCTTTTTAATTTATAAATACTATTAAAATCATCTACTACAGACTTAATTATTGGCTCAATATCTAATTTTTTAATTTTTTCTTTACTTAGTGCAACTTCATCTTTTAACATTTGTGAGTAATCAGTAATCAATCTCTCAATTCTTTGCACATCATGACTTAAAATATTTATCAATTTAAGTCTTTGTTCAGAGTCTTGTGCATCGTGTAAAATTTCAGACGCACTTTTTAATGATGCCAGTGGATTGCGAATTTCATGTACAAGATCAGTTGAAAAATTTTCTGCATGTGAAATTCTTTTTTGTAATTCTAAAGTCATATCATCCAAAGAATTAGAGAGTAAACCAAGCTCATCATTTCTTAATTTTAATGTATCTATATTTGTTTTTTTTGTATCTTTATTTTTTATGATTTTGGTATAACTGACTAAATTTTTGATTGGTTTTAAAAAATATCGATTTAAAACAAATGAAAAAATCAATATTACAATTCCAACTGCAATTGCAGTCCTAATTACAAAAGTTTTTCTCTCGTCTATGGCAGCTTTAATGTCATTAGCATTTTCTGTTATTGCTAAATATCCTATATTTTCTCCATCTTTCATAACATTCTTAATGGTAGTTAACTTAAATTTATCAAATTCTTCCTCAGTAAATGTAAAAGGAATTCCAAAATTTTTAGACGTTGCATAATTTAATAGAACATCATTCAAAGATACATTATTTTCATTTCCAATATCTATATTTTTTTCTTCAGTGATTTTTTTTGTTGTTGTTGAATCCAACACCTCTAGCTCAATTGTATCCAACCTTTGTGAAAACGATCTTGGATCTAAGTCTAATGTATCAGTATCTCCTATTAGATTGAGTTTATTATCAAAAAATATTACCCTATCCAAATTCTGAAAAAGAAATCTTGTTGAAAACAAAAATTTTCTAATATCTTTTTCAATAAATTTTACATTTAATCTTGTTAAATTATCAATTGTATTATTGATTACCTCGATATGATTTGAGGATTTTTTTTTGATTAAATTTGGTTGGACATTTTTTAAATAAACAAATGTGAACAGGCCTATTATTGTAAAAAAAATAGAATTTATGAATAAAAATTTTTTTAAAATTGATAAGTTTTTAAGAAAATTGCTGAGCATTAACTAACATTCCATCTATATCCGCTTCCATATCTGGTTTCTATAGCTGAAAATTCAGGATCAACTTTTTTAAATTTTTTTCTAATTCTTTTAACGTGACTATCAATTGTTCTATCCTCAATATCCGTATCTTCTCTATAAGCTATATCCATTAATTGAGCTCTCTCTTTAATAATTCCTGGTCTTTTGGCTAGCTCTTTTACAAGTAAAAATTCTGTGGTAGTCAATTTATCTGGTAATTGTTTCCCATTCCATTCGCACTCTAATTGAGAAGGATCCAGTTTTAATTTTCCATGTGATATAATGCTTTTATTTTCTTCTAAGGTTTCCTTGGAGTCTTTTTTTCTAAGTTGCACTCTAATTCTTTCAATTAAAACTTTAATTGAAAAACCACCTGATTTTTTTACGAAATCATCAGCGCCTAATTTTAGTCCTAGTAATTCATCAATTTCATCATCTTTAGAAGTTAGAAATATAACTGGTAATGAGGTTTTTTTTCTCAATTTCTTGAGCAATTCCTCACCGTCCATTTTTGGCATTTTTATATCAACAATAGCTAAATCTGGTGGTGTCCTAGTTAATCCAATTAATGCACTCTCTCCATCAATGTAAGTCTGAACTTTAAACCCTTCTTTTTCAAGAGCAATACTTAAGCTAGTTAAAATATTTCTATCATCATCTACTAAAGCAATAGTTTGTTTTTGCATACTTAATTATAAAAATACTAAATTGTTCTAATTTGGGCAAATAAATTAATGTAATGTACCCCAATTTTCTCCAGTGTTTAAATCTACTGTAAGAGGTATTGAAAATGAATGTTGATCACTCTTAGCAACGCTAGACATTTCATCAATTATTACTTTGGATATTTTTTTTACCTCACTTTTGGGACTCTCAAAAATTAGTTCATCATGGATTTGAAGTAACATCTTTGTTTTATTTAGTTTTTGCTCCTTTAATTTTTTATCAATTCTTATCATTGCTAATCTCATTATTTCAGCAGCAGACCCTTGTATTGGAGCATTAATTGCTGCACGTTCTTGAAAGTTTCTCACATTATAATTTTTATCATTTATATTTATAAAGTGAGATCTTCTTCCAAAAATATTACTTACATAACCACTTTTTCTACAAAATTTAATCGTTCGATCCATATAAACTTTTATTTCAGGGAACTTTGAGAAATACGAATTTAGAAATTCTTCAGCTTCAAAATTAGAGACATTTATTTGCTTCGCCAAACCATACTGAGAAATTCCATAGATTATTCCAAAGTTTATTGCTTTGGCCTTTCTTCTTTGGTCTTGATTTACCTTATCAATATCAATATTAAAAATTTGGCTAGCAGTAAGAGAGTGTATATCCTCATTATTTTTAAAAGCTTTTTTTAATTCTTTAACATCAGCCAAATCAGCTAAAATTCTCATTTCAATTTGATTATAGTCTGCGGAAATCAAAATGTTATCCTTCTCAGCAACAAAAGCTTTACGAATATCTCTGCCATCTTCTGATTTAATTGGAATATTTTGCAAGTTAGGATCACTTGAAGCTAATCGTCCTGTAGTCGTTGCTGCTAATAAAAAAGAAGTATGAACTTTTTTTGTATCAGGATTAATATGTTCAGGTAATGAGTCTGAATAAGTATTTTTTAGTTTTGAAACTTGCCGCCAGTCTAAAACTAATTGTGGAAATTTATGACCTTTAAAAGCAAGATCTTCTAACACTGTGGCACTTGTTGCAAAGCTTCCCTTTTTAGTTTTTTTTAAGTCTGCAATCTTAAGATCATTATATAAAATTTCACCCAGTTGTTTTGGAGAAGCAATATTAAACTCTTTCTTGGAGAGTTTAAAAACTTCTTTCTGAATTTTTTCAATCTTTTTTTCAAATTTGGTAGATAATGTTTTGAGAAACTTTTTATCAACTTTAATACCCTGTATTTCCATATCAGCTAAAATTCTAAGTAATGGCTTTTCAAAAATTTCATAAATATTAATCATTTTTTCTTCTTTCAAACTTTTAAAGAATTTTTTATATAGTCTATAAGTTATGTCAGCGTCCTCAGCGGCATAATCTTTTGCTTTTTCTAAATCGACTTCACTAAAATTTATCTGTTTCTTTCCAGAACCAACTAATTCTTTGAATTTTATTGTTTTATGATTCAGATGAATTTCAGATAACGTATCCATATTGTGTCTATTTTTTCCAGCATCTAGCACATAAGACATGAGCATGGTATCCTCCATAGCTGATACAGTGATACCGTGATTAAAAAATACAATAAAATCAAATTTAATGTTCTGACCTATTTTTTTGATACTTGGATCTTCAAGTAAAGGTTTTAATTTTTTAAGGACTATGTCTTTATCAATGCATTTTTTTGAATTATGTCCTATTGGTATGTAACAAGCTTTTCCAATCTTAGAGCTCAAAGATACTCCAACTAAATCTGCTTGATGAGGATCTAAAGAATTTGTTTCTGTATCAACTGCAACTTCTCCTATTTCCTCAGCTTCCTTAATCCATGCATCAATTTTACTGTGCTCTGTTATTAAAAAATAATTTTTCTTATCAATTTCAACTTTTTTTTCCTTTATCTGAACATCCTTTTTTTCACCATTAAAATCTGGTTCCCCATAAGCAGAAATGGCAGAGCTAAGTAACCTATTAAACTCCATTTCTCTTAGAAATTTATAAAGTTTATCTTTATCAATTCTTTTTAATTCAAAATCATTGAGTTTCGTTTCAATTGGAGCATCGTGCTTTAATGTTACTAATTTTTTACTTATTAAAGCTTTATCTTTATTGTTTAGCAAAGTCTCTCTTCTCTTATTTTGTTTGATTTCATCTGCTGACTTTAAAAGTGTCTCTAAATCACCATACTTATTAATTAATTCTGCTGCAGTTTTTACACCAATTCCAGGAACACCAGGAACGTTATCACTGCTATCCCCAGCTAGAGCCTGAACATCTATAACTTTATCTGGATCTACTCCAAATTTATTTTTTACATCCTCATTAGAGATGAACTTATTTTTCATTGGATCAAAAATACGAACATCTTTTCTGTACAATTGCATTAAGTCTTTATCTGATGAAACTATCGTTACCTTTGCTCCTTTTTTTAAAATCTGATCAACATAAGTTGCAATTAAATCGTCTGCTTCATAATTAGCTAATTCAACAGAGGGTAAATTAAAGGCTAAAACTGATTTTCTTATGTATTCAAATTGTGGTGCTAAGTCATCTGGTGCCTCAGATCGATTGGCTTTGTAATCACTATAAATTTCATTTCGAAAAGTCTTTCTCGCTGAGTCAAAAATAACAGCAAAATGAGTTGGTTTCTGTAGATTTTCATTTGATTTTGAGTCTTCAAGGAGTTTAAACAACATGCTGCAAAAACCACTTACTGCTCCAGTCGGTAATCCATCACTTTTTCGAGTTAATGGTGGTAAGGCATAATAAGCTCTAAATATATAACCTGATCCATCAATTAGATAAAAATGATCTGTTTTTTGAATCTTATTCATTAAA
Organism: uncultured Pelagibacteraceae bacterium; assembly: GCA_902582845.1. Lineage (GTDB taxonomy): Bacteria > Pseudomonadota > Alphaproteobacteria > Pelagibacterales > Pelagibacteraceae > Pelagibacter. The sequence goes on from CACHTQ010000005.1 coordinate 13,315, forward strand.
ATTTAATATAGATTAAAGATAAAAATAAGAGTATTATTTTTTATGGAACTTATAAAGCAAAATACTCAAAACCAGCTTGTAAAATCATTATTGGTTATCTTTATAGGTTCAATAATTCTTACAATTTCCGCCAAAATCAAGATACCTTTTTATCCAGTTCCAATGACTATGCAAACATTCATAGTTTTATTTTTAGGTATTAGCTTCGGATATAAAATAGCTCTAGCCACTGTGAGTTTATACTTATTAGAAGGTATATTGGGTTTACCAGTATTTTCTAATTCTCCTGAAAGAGGAATTGGTTTAGCTTATTTTACAGGTCCAACAATGGGGTATTTAATTGGATTTCTATCAGCGTGTTTTTTAGCCTCATTCATAAAAAATGATGATAATTATTTTTTAATTTTTTTTAAATTAATATTTTCAGTTTCAACAATTTATATCCTAGGTATTCTGTGGCTAGGTACATTAATTGGTTGGGATAAACCTATTTTAAAATTAGGTGTATTGCCTTTTTTAGTTGCTGAAATTTTCAAAATTTGTCTACTTACTTTAATAGCAAAAAAAATTATTAGATTTAGAAAATTTATTTAGGCGATCTTTTAGACAATATTCTTTGAAGAGTTCTTCTATGCATTTTAAGTCTTCTTGCAGTCTCAGAAACATTTCTATTACATAATTCAAATACTCTGTGAATATGTTCCCATTTAACCCTATCTGCTGACATTGGATTTTCAGGAGGCGCAGCTTTTTTTGATGGATCTGCTAATAATGCTTTTTCTACATCGTCCGCATCTGCTGGTTTAGCTAAATAGTCAATAGCACCCTCTTTGATTGCAGCTACAGCAGTTGGAATATTTCCATAGCCAGTTAGCATTATGATACGACTTTGTGAATTTGATGATTGAATTTCTTTTACAACCTCTAATCCATTTCCATCATTTAACCTAAGGTCAACTACTGCAAAACCTGGTTTTTTTACTTTAACCATGTCTTTACCTTTTTGCACACTCTCAGCTTGTAAGACCTCAAAACCCTTTTTTTCCATTGCTCTCGCTAATCTCTCCCTAAAAGGATTATCATCATCCACTATTAATAAGGATTTATTGTCAAAATCAGCCAGATTTTGTAATGGAGCTTGGTTTTTCATGAGCTTTATATGGATATTTTTTTCCACAATTCAATAGGCCATTATTTGCTTTACATTGAATAACTATTCAATTAATTGCTCGAATATTAAAGTTTTTTTTAAATAAAAGACTTTTTTTTTGTTAAATTTTTTTTGGGGGGCATTTAAAATGCAAAAATTTAAGTCAGTTGAGGAATTAGTAAACCAACTGAAACCGGAAAAACCTGTCTATTGTATAAGGAAGAATTCTATTCTTTCTGCTTCAAAATTCTTTCAGAAGAAATTTCCAGGAAAAATACTATATGCTGTAAAAACTAATCCCCATCCTGAAGTTATCAAAACTTTGATAAAAAGTGGAATTAATCAATTTGATGTTGCATCTATCGAAGAAATCAAAGCAGTTAGGAAATTTGATAATACTGCAAAATGTTCTTTTATGCATACTGTTAAAAGTAGAGAAAGCATAAAGGAAGCTTATTACAATTTTGGAGTAAAAACTTTCGCTTTAGATACTAAAGATGAATTAATAAAAATTATCGAAACAACAGACAATGCTAAAGATTTAGAATTATTTATTAGAGTTGCTGTTTCTAATGAGCATGCTGAAATAGATTTATCAAAAAAATTCGGTGCTTTGAATTCCGAAGCTTCAGGACTGTTAAGACTTGCAAAACTTCATTCAAAAAAAATTGGCTTAAGTTTTCATGTTGGTTCCCAATGTATGCATCCAATTTCATACTCTAAAGGAATTAATGAAGTGGGAAATATAATAAAAAAAACTAAAATAATTCCAGATTACATTAATATCGGTGGAGGCTTCCCGACAATTTATCCTGATCTTGTGCCTCTATCTTTGGAAAGCTATATGGAGGAAATTAAAAAAAGTTTAGAAAATTTAAATCTAAAGAGTATGCCTCAAATAATTTGTGAACCTGGGAGAGCTTTGGTTGCAGAAAGTGGATCAACAATCGTGAGAGTTAATTTGAGAAAAAAACAAAAACTTTATATTAATGATGGTACTTACGGTACACTTTTTGATGCTGGAACGCCTAATATAGTTTTTCCATCAAAATTAATTAAAGAAAATTCAAGTAAGATTATTTCCAAGAAAATGACTGCGTTTGATTTTTATGGACCAACATGTGACAGTATGGATTATATGAAAGGTCCCTTCCTACTTCCGAATAATATTAAAGAAAATGATTACATTGAACTTGGTCAATTAGGATCATATGGTTTAACTTTTAGAACTCAATTTAATGGTTATTACTCTAATGAGATTTATGAGGTTGAGGATAAACCAATAATGTCTATGTACGATAAGAATTCAGACAAAGCTACTCTAGTTGCTTAATGTCAGAAAATAAAAATCTTGGTCACAACAGTAAAAAAGATTTCTTAAAAAAACCTGTAGAGCATATTGATATTACATCATTCGATTCTAGAAAAATTATCTCTTCCATGGAAAAAATGTCTTTTGTTTCAAGAGAAACAGCAAACGCAGCCAATATTTATAATGAAATGTTGAAAGACAAAGAATGTACAATTTTTTTAACATTAGCAGGTTCAACATCTGCTGCAGGTTGTATGAATATCTATAAAGATTTAGTTAAATATAATATGGTTGATGCAATAGTAGCGACTGGCGCTTCAATAGTTGATATGGATTTTTTTGAAGCTCTTGGTTTTAAACACTATCAAGGATCTCAATTCCAAGATGATACTGAATTAAGAAAAAATTATATCGATAGAATTTACGACACATACATAGATGAAGATGAATTACAAATTTGTGATAAAAAAATATGTGAAATCGCGGATACCTTGGAACCTAGAAGCTATACATCCAGAGAATTTATTAAAGAGATGGGTAAATATTTAAAAAAAAATTCTATTAAAAAAGACTCTTTGATTGAAACAGCATACGATAATGATGTTCCAATTTTTTGCCCTGCTTTCACCGACTCCAGTGCTGGATTTGGTTTAGTTATACATCAAGAAAAAAATCCAAAAAAGCATATGACTATCGACTCTATTAGAGAGTTTAGAGAATTGACTGAAATTAAAATACGCTCAAAAGAATCAGGTTTATTTATGATTGGTGGTGGTGTTCCAAAAAATTTTATTCAAGACACCGTAATTTGTGCTGAGTTATTAGGCAAGGAAGTCGACATGCATAAATATGCAGTGCAAATCACAGTTGCTGACTCTAGAGACGGTGCATGCAGTAGTTCAACATTAAAGGAAGCAAGTTCATGGGGTAAAGTTGATGTTACGAAAGAACAAATGGTATTTGCTGAAGCCACCAGTGTACTACCCCTAATAGCTAGTGACGCTTATCACAGAGGTGAGTGGAAAAATAGGGATAAGAAAAAATTCACAAAAATTTTTGAGTAAAAATTGAAATATTTATCAAATAGAAATGGATTTTTAGGAGTCGACAATAAATTTAATTTCAAAGAAAAGGTTGTTGTGGTTCCATTTGGACTTGAAAAAACTGTTAGTTATGGAGGTGGTACCAGAAACGGACCTAAAGAAATTATAAAGGCTTCTCATCAAGTGGAATTATATGATGAAGAGTTAAATTGTGAACCTTATAAAAAAATTGGGATTAAAACATTAAAGCCCTTTAAGATTCATAGAAATATCAGAGAAGCTCTAGAGAAAATGTCAAATATAAATAAAGAAATTTTAGATAAAAGACTTTTTCCAATCACGTTTGGAGGAGAACATTCAATTACACCTGGATGTATTTATCCATTTGTCAAAAAATACAAAAAAATTTGTCTTTTACATTTCGATGCCCATGCTGATTTAAGAAATAGTTACAATGGTGAAAAGTTCTCTCATGCATCAGCAATAAGAAGGTGCTTAGACCATAAAAATATATCATTAATATCTTTTGGAATCAGGAATATATCAGGGAGTGAAATTCCATTTTTAAAAAAGAATAAATCAAGAATAAATATTTTTTGGGCAAAAGATAAATCAAAGTGGGATTTAACAAAATTTAAAAAACTTATAAAAAATAAGACAGTTTATTTAACATTTGATGTTGATGGTTTCGACTCAAGTATCATGCCAGCCACTGGGACTCCTGAACCTGGTGGATTATTATGGGATGAAACACTCAATATAATTAAAATTGCTGCAAAAAACTCAAACATTGTTGGTGCTGACATCAATGAATTAGCACCTATTAAAGGTTTTAATTCATACAACTTTCTTGTTGCAAAGCTCGCTTATAAAATATTGTCTTATAAATTTTTGATTTAAGCTTTAATTGGCTTAAAAGTTTTTAAAAGTAATCTAAATGGTATTAACATGATCAAAGCAACTATTACTTTTACAATCAAATCTCCAAGAGAAAGTGTAACCCACGGCACTCCAGTCCCATAAAATGATATTGAAAAAAACAAAAATGTATCGATTGTTGAGCCAATCATTGAGGATGTTAATGGTGCAACAAACCATTCTTTCTTTCTTAATCTGTCAAATATTTGGACATCTAATAATTGTGCAGTTAAAAATGCAATTCCAGACCCAATAGCTATACGAATAGATATAAGATCTGCAAAATCAGTAGAAAATAAAACTGTAAAACCAATTCCTAGTACAAAGCCAAAATATACAATTTTTCTTGCTACTCTTTTTCCATAAGATCTATTAGCTAAATCTGTAATTAAAAAAGCAATCGGATAAGAGAAAGCTCCGTAGGTTAATATTTCATTTAAACCATAATAATTAATTGGAAATTGAACAAGATAATTAGAGGATAGGACGACAACACCCATCAAAAATGATAGAAGTAAAAACGATTTACTCATTAAGCTGTTTTAGATTGTGCAGTTTTTTTTTGAAATGGAGATTTAATTAATAAACTTTTTTTTAGTTTTTTTAATCTAGGAGATAAATTTTTATTTTTTACAGATTTTAGAAATTCATCAAAACTACCCTTTTTATCTACTGATCTAACCCCTGCATTACTCACTGTTAATTTTAAGCTTCTTTTTAAAAGTTCACTTGTAAATTTTACTTTTTTTAAATTAGGTAAGAATCTTCTTTTTGTCTTATTGTTAGCATGACTAACATTATGACCTTTCATTGGATTTTTCCCAGTTAATTCACATTTTTTTGTCATAATTTGTTCGACTATATAAAGTGAGATATTGATGGCGTCAAGTTTATTAGCTTATTCTAATCCTTTTTTCCTACTATTTCATTAAAGTTTTTTACACCATCTTTTAATAGTATTTCCTTTAGTTCTTTTTTAATTAAACCAACAATATTTGGACCTCTAAAAACCATGCCTGTATAAAGTTGTAAATAATCAGCTCCTGCTAAAAATTTTTGATAAGCAGATCTGCCAGAGTCCACACCACCTACGCCTATAATTTTAATTCTGCCTTTTAAAACTTTATAAAATTTTCTGATTAACTCTGAAGACTTTAACTCAATAGGTTTCCCGGATAATCCTCCTTTTTGATGGCTTTGAGTATTTTGTAAATTTTCTCTTGTTGTATCAGATGTGTTAGAAATAATAGCAGCTTCTATTTTATTATCTAAAAGCACTTCAGAAATTTTCATAATTTCTTTATCATTAATATCTGGTGATACTTTTACCGCTATAGGTGTTTTAGAGTTAAGATCTCTCTTCTCTTTTTCTATTAGTTTTAAAAGATCATCTAATTTTTTTTGATCGTGAAAGTTTCTTAAATCTTCGGTGTTTGGTGAGGAAATATTTACAGTAATATAATCAGAAACCCCATTAAACATTTTTAAACACTGTATATAATCATTTGTTCTATCTTCTGAGTCTTTATTAGGTCCAATATTTATTCCAAGTAATCCAGTTGGATTATTTCTTTTAATTCGATCTGCAATATTTTTTGAACCTAGATTATTGAAACCAAGTCTATTTATCAGGGCCTCATCTTCTACTAATCTAAAAACTCTAGGTTTGGGATTTCCGTATTGTTCTAATGGTGTAACAGTTCCTACTTCGACGAAACCAAACCCTAAATTGAACAATGAATTATATACCTCGGCATTCTTATCAAATCCTGCTGCCATACCAATTGGATTTTCTATTTCTTTATTAAATAATTTTGTCTTAAAAAGAGGATTATTTTTTTCGTCATCTAAAATATTTGGAATAAAATTAAATTTTAGTGACTTTATCGCTAAACTATGAGCCATCTCAGGATCTAATTTAAAAATTAAAGATCTTAAATTTGAAAACATTATTTAATTTTATTTAATATAAGATCTTTTGTTTCTTTCACACCAAAAAAACTTATAAAAAAACCCATCCTTGGTCCATTTTCGTCTCCAAAAACTACTTCGTAAATTAATTTAAACCAATCTCGAAGGTTCTCAGTATATCCATTTTCTTTACCAGTCGAATATATCATTGTTTGAATGTCTTCTGGTTTCATTTTGTCGTCACATTTATCTAAAGTTTTTACCAGGGCTTCTAAAGCTTTTTTTTCCTCACCATTAGGTTTTTTATATTTTTTTTTCAATTTTATTACATCGTTAAAATACTTTATTGCGTAGCCTACTAAATTATCAAAGATAGGATTATTTTTTTCCGAAATGTCTTTTTTATATTTTTTAACAAATTTCCAAAGAAGTTCTTTGCTGTCAGCATTGCTTGTTTCGACTAAGTTTAATAACATTGAAAATGACATAATCATATTTTCTTTAGGTACCAAACTATTATGAACATGCCATACAGGATTCATAAGTAGCTGCAACTCATTTTGATTTTTTGCTTTCTCAATCAGATCCAAATAATCATCGACAGTTTTTGAAACTATTTCTTTGTAAAGTTTTTTTGCTCTTTTTGGATTTTGATACATATACAGCGACAAACTTTCAGGAGAAGCATACTCTAGCCATTGATCAATAGTAATGCCGTTTCCCTTTGATTTTGAAATCTTCTCTCCTTTTTCATCCAAAAATAGTTCATATGCAAACCCTGAGGGATTTGTTTTTCCAATCAATTTGATAATTTTTGTTGAAAGTATTGCACTCTCTATAAGATCTTTTCCATACATTTCAAAATCAACATCTAGTGCATACCATCTCATAGCCCAATCGACTTTCCACTGTAATTTACAATTTCCATCATAAATGCTTGTTTCCAAATCTTTTCCATTATTATCAAAAACAATAATAGATTTTTCTTTATTAATATTTTTTACAGGTATTTCTAGAACATGACCTGTAACCGGACAAATTGGAAGAAATGGGCTGTACGTTTTTTGTCTCTCTTTTCCTAGTGTAGGAAGTATTATATTCATTATACCATCATAATTCTCTAAAATAACTTGGAGAGAAGAGTTAAAGAAACCTGATTTATAAAGTGATGTTGAACTTTTAAAATTATATTTAAATTTAAAATTGTTTAAAAATTTTTTTAGCATTTCATTATTATGCTCACCAAAACTATTAAATTTTTGAAAGGGATCAGGCACATTAGTAAGCGGTTTGTGTAAATTTTTTTCTAATAATTCTTTTTGTGGAACGTTGTCAGGTACTTTTCTAAGACCATCCATATCATCTGAAAAAGTAATGATTTCAGTTGGTAAATCAGTCAAATGTTTTAGTGCATTTACAATCATTGATGTCCTTGCAACTTCTCCAAAAGTTCCTATATGTGGAAGGCCACTAGGACCATAACCTGTTTGGAGAATTATTTTGCCTTTTTTTTCTATAAAAGATTTTCTTTCTCGAAGCATTTTTTTTGCTTCAACGAAAGGCCATGCACTTGTTTTATCAAAATTCTCTTTTTTAATCATGATTAATTCAAATAAAATCTTAAATTAACGCTTTAACTTATTCTTATAGAGTTGAAATTTATTTACCATAAAATAATGTTCTATCAAAATGTCTAATTATAAAACTGTTTTTTTTACACTTGGAATTCTTCAAATAATTCTTGGAATTTTTATGTTGATCCCAATATTTGTTCAATTTTTTTTTAAAGAAATTGACTCTTCGTTTTTTGGTGCCTCAATTATTACAATTATTTTTGGTACGCTATTTTTTTTATCTAATCTTGATCATGATAAGAAGTTAAATTTACAGCAAGCTTTTTTATTGACCGCGTTATCTTGGCTAAGTATCGCAATTTTTGGTTCACTTCCTCTAATATTTTCTGAAGTCAATTTTTCGTTTACCAATGCATTTTTTGAGAGTATGTCGGGCATTACAACAACTGGTTCAACAATCATTCCAAACTTAGAGGAAATGCCCAAAGCAATTTTGCTTTGGAGAGCAATTCTTCAATGGTTGGGTGGTATTGGAGTAATTGTTATGGCGATCACTTTGATGCCAATAATGAATGTTGGTGGTATGCAATTATTCAAAATTTCTAACAGTGACTCATCAGAAAAAATTCTTCCTAAATCAAAAGAAATTGCATTGAGATTAATTTATATTTATTCAGGTCTCACTACTCTTTGCGCAATATCATATAAAATTCTTGGGATGAATACTTTTGATAGTATAACACATTCTATGACAACAATAGCAACTGGGGGTTTTTCAAACTATAACGAGTCCATTGGATTCTTTAACAGTTTTTCAATAGAAATTTCAGCAATGATTTTTATTATCTTGGGAAGTTTACCTTTTATCGCTTATATCAAATTCTTAAACGGTAATAGAAGAATATTTTTTTCAGATATTCAAATTAGAACTTTTTTGAAAATAATCTTAATAAGTATTCTGATCTTATCAATTTATTTGTTTTTAGATAAATCATCTGAACTAAACTTCAGAACAGTTTTATTCAATGTAATATCAATTTTAACAGGAACTGGATATGTAAATGCGCAATTTGATAACTGGGGTGGATTTCCTTTAATTATATTTATAGGTCTAATGTTTATTGGTGGATGTGCTGGCTCAACAACTTGTGGTATAAAAATATTTAGATTTCAAATACTTTATTCATTTGTTTTGAATCAACTCAAAAAAATTATATATCCTAAGGGAGTTTTTGTTCTAAAATATAATCAAAGTCCTGTTGATGATAAATTTACTGCATCAATTATCTCTTTCATTTATATGTACCTGGTAATTTTTTTTGCGATTACAGCATTATTATCTTTGACAGGTCTTGACTTTATTACCTCAATTTCTGGTGCTGCAACATCTATTTCAAATGTAGGACCTGGCCTAGGTTCAACTATAGGGCCAAACGGAAATTTTTCATCCCTACCTGATATCTCTAAGTGGATTTTAAGCTTTGGTATGATTTTGGGTAGATTGGAATTATTTGCGATCCTTGTATTATTTTTACCATCTTTTTGGAGGAATTAAATTTGATAGAAATTAAAAAAAATTCTTTTTCTGAAATGTTCTCGGTTTATTTTGATAAAAGAATGCTCAAAATTTTATTGCTTGGTGCAATATCAGGTTTTCCATGGGTTTTGATTGGAAGTAGTCTAAGTTTATGGTTAAAAGAAGATGGACTAAGTAGATCAACAGTTGGATGGGCTGGATTAATTTTTGCAGTTTATGCATTTAATTATTTATGGGCACCTTTAATAGATAGAATACAAATACCATATTTAACAAAAAAAATAGGTCACAGAAGAGGATGGATTGTTTTGATGCAAATTATCATCTTACTCTCACTTGCTCTTTGGAGTTTACTCGATCCATCTGAAAATTTAGCTTTAGTTGTTTCAGTAGGCTTAATAATTGCTATAGCATCATCAACTCAAGATATAACAGTTGATGCTTTAAGAATTGAACAGATTGGTGAGGATGAGGGAAAATCCATGGCTGCTGGAGCCGCAATGGCGGTTGTCGGTTGGTGGACAGGATATAAGTTAGGTGGGGTACTATCATTATTTGCAGCAGATATTCTTCAAAACATTGGTTTTGAAAATTATTGGCAACTAACTTTCTTAATTTTGGGGATTTTAGTAATTTTAATGAACATTGGCCTAATGTTCATTAACGAGTCTGGAAATTTAGAGAGACAAGATCAACAAAAAGAAAATGACAAATTAATATCATCTCAATTTAAAAATCAAAATATATTTACAAAATTGATAACCTGGGTTGCTGGAACAATAAGTGGCCCAATAATTAGTTTTTTTAAAAAAAATGGCTTTTCGATTGCTTTAGGAATTTTAGGATTTGTTTTTTTATTTAAAGTGGGAGAGGCATTTCTTGGAAGGATGTCTATAATTTTTTATAAAGAAATAGGTTTTAGTAAATCGGATATCGCTATTTACTCTAAAACGTTAGGTTGGATTACTACTGTGACGTTTACTCTTTTAGGTGGGCTTTTTGTAATAAGATCCGGGGTGTTAAAAGCAATGTTTTTTGCTGGAGTTATGATGGCAAGTACAAACCTTTTGTTCAGTGTATTGGCCTGGAGCGATAAATCAGAATTTTTATTTGCTATTGCAGTTATTTTTGATGATATAGCTGCTGCATTTGCAACAGTAGCTTTTGTAGCCTTTATATCTATGCTCGTAGACAGAGCCTATACAGCAACTCAATATGCGCTCTTAGCCTCAATAGGCACCGCTGGTAGAACAACTTTAGCCTCCTCCTCTGGTGCCCTTGTTGATTGGTTAAATGGTGATTGGGGAATATTTTTCATTTTGACTGCGCTAATGGTAATTCCTTCATTAATAATCCTATGGTTCATGAAAAATAAACTACAACTAAGTGAAAAATAATTTTTTAAATAAACCTGTAGCTAACATTTACTTTAAACCATCTCATAATTCTGGGGTAGTTTCACAAATTTTATATGGAGAGAAATTTAAGATTCTATTGAAAAGAAAAAAATATATAAAAATAAAAACTCATTATGACAATTATATTGGATATATAAAAAAAGATAAATTTTTAGAAAATTTTAAACCCTCATATAAAATTTCAAAAATTAAATCTAGAATTTTCTTTAAAAGAGATAAAAGATTTTTGTCCTCAAACCATTATCTCTATTATGGATCTGGTGTGTGTAAACGAAATGAAAATAAAAAGTATATAGAATTTGAAAAAAATAAATGGATCAAAAAAAGTGATATCAAAAATATTAATCATCATGAGAAAAATTATATCAAAATATTCAAATTCTTTTTAAACACAAAATACTTATGGGGCGGAAAAACCTGTGATGGGATTGATTGCTCAGCATTAATTCAAATCTATTTTTATTACAACAGAATATTTTTTCCAAGAGATACAAAAGATCAAATAAGATTTTGTAAAAGAAAAAAAAGTAAAAATCGACTTAAAGGAGATATCTTATTTTGGAAAGGACATGTTGGTATATGTCTAAATAAGTCTAGATTTATTCATGCTTATGGACCAAAAAAAAAGGTGATAATAATGCCAACAGGACAAACAATTAAATTAATTGATAAAACCGCAAATCTGAAAGTTAAAAAAGTGAGTAATATTAGTAATATTTAATCTCTACCAAAGTCAGGTTTGTTTACATCCTGTTTTAATTTAATAATTTTAGACCTAACTTTTTTAGTCTGAGATAATTTTTTTAAAATTGATTTGTTATTTTTAGAATTTATATCTTTTTTGAAAGATTTTAAGTTTTTGATAAATAAGTCTATCGCTTTTGTAACATTAACCTTATTGTCAAAGAAAATATCTCTCCACATAATTTCATTTGAAGCAGCTATTCTTGAAAAATCTCTCAACCCTCCAGCACTGTATTTGATAAGCCCAAATTTGAGTATTTTTTCAGAATCTTGAGCCGATTTAACCAAATTATAGGCAATTAAATGTGGTAAATGACTTGTGATAGAAAAAACTTTGTCATGTTTTTCAGAGTTCATAATAACAGTTTTTGAGCCCATCTTTTTCCAAAAAGAAATTAAAAATTTTAAATTCTTAGGACTTGTTTTTTTATCCTTAATTAATACACACCATTTATCCTCAAACATATCAGCTTTTCCAAATTCTGGTCCACTCACCTCTGATCCAGCGATAGGGTGACTCCTTATCCAATTTACACCACGCTTCAAAAATTTTTTAATAATTTTTGATGACTCTATTTTTGAAGATCCCACATCAGTAATTAGTGTATTTGGCGAAATAGTTTTATTAATTTTAATAATAAGTTTTTTATATTCACTCGTTGATGTACAAACAATCACTAAGTTTGAATTTACCAAACCATCTTTAAGAGACTTAACAATTGTTCCAGGTAATCTAAGACTTTTTATTTTAGCGATATTAGATTTTGATTTTTCATAAATAAATATTTTTTTTGCTATTTTTTTTTTTGAAATCCTTCTTACTAAAGAAGAGCCTAATAACCCACAGCCTATAATTAATATATTTCTCATTTTCTAAATATATTTTGTGTTGCTTTGATAAATTTCATATTTTCCTCTTTTGAGCCAATCGTTAATCTTAGCATATTTTTTATTTTATAACCTTCTTCAGTAGACCTTAAAATAATTCCTTTTTTTTTTAATTTTTCATAGAAACTATTAGCTCTTAGTTTGCATTTATTAAAATTCAGTAATAGAAAGTTAGCAGAAACTTTATTTGAGCTAATATCATAATTGCTTAAAAAATTTTTCAGTTTTGTTGCATAAATATGATTATGTTTTACTGAACGTGAGATAAATTTTTTATCCTTAAGTGACTCAATAGCTGCTTTTTGAGCTACTTCATTAACATTGAATGGAGGTTTAATAACATTCAAAGCATCAATAATTTTTTTTGAACCATATCCCCAACCAATTCTTAAAGATGATAGTCCGTAGATTTTTGAGAATGTCCTTAATATAAAAACATTCTGCTTATTCTTGAATAAATCTAAACCAGATTTATAGTCTCTATTTTGCATGTACTCTGCGTAAGCATCATCTACAACAAGTAAGATATTTTTTCTTAATCTTTTTCTTAAATCAATTAATTCAAAACTGTTCAAGTAAGTGCCAGTCGGATTATTTGGATTAGCAAGAAATACAATTTTAGTTTTATTGCTTACTTTTTTAATTATTTCTGAGACAGAAACTTTAAAATTTTTTTCTTTGGCAAAAACAACTTTTGCACCAACTATTTTTGCATATATTCTGTACATTAAAAAACTAAACTGAGGAAGAATTACTTCATCTTTTGGTTTAAGGAAAAGTTGGCATAACATTTGAATAACTTCGTCTGAACCAGCTCCACAAATTATTTTTTCTTTGTCACAACTAAATTTTTTTGAGATCTGACTTCGTAATTTTTTAGACTTTCCATCAGGATATCTGAAAAGACTTAATTTTTTATTTGATATTGCTTTCTTGGCCTTGGTACTTACTCCTAGAGCTGATTCATTTGCTGAAAGTTTAATGATTTTATTAAAACTCTTAATAGTTGATTTGCCAGGTTGATAAGCCTCAATATTAAATTTTTTAAATTTTATAGTTGTCATCTTTTAAATTTTAGCCTCTTTATAAATAAAATAACAATTTTTCATATAGAATTAGTTCAAATATTTTAAAAATTGACATACTAAATAACATCTTGTACAAAATTTATGCGCTGATTTACCTGAATTGCGAGCGCTTTAAAAAAACCGCTAAAAAAGTTTTTTTTCTCACAATTCAATAATTGGCATTAATAATTATGAATATTAAAGAGAATATAAAAACGCTTGTTATTAAAAAACCATTGAAACTTGACTGTGGTAAAACTATTAATAATTTTCCACTCGCGTATGAAACTTATGGTTCGCTTAATAAAAACAAAGATAATGCAATCCTTGTTTTTCATGCGCTTACTGGTGATCAATTTGTTACGGGTATTAATCCCGTTACAAAAAAAGATGGTTGGTGGTCTTATGCAGTGGGTCCTAACAAATCAATAGATACAAATAAATATTTTGTTATTTGTGCAAATGTAATAGGTGGCTGTATGGGCTCATTTGGTCCAAGCCACAAAAATCCTGATACAAATAAAATTTACGGAACCGATTTTCCTGTAATTACTATTAATGACATGGTCAACGCACAAGTAAGTTTATTAGATCATTTTGAGATAAAAAAACTTTTTTCAGTTGTTGGTGGATCGATGGGGGGAATGCAAGTTTTGCAATTTATTAGTAATTATCCAGATAAAGCTAATACAGTAGTACCAATCGCATGTACCTCTAATCATTCTGCTCAAAATATTGCTTTTAATGAATTGGGTAGACAAGCGATAGCATCAGATCATAACTGGTCAGACGGAAAATATTTATCTAATAATACTCTTCCTGATAAAGGGTTATCAGTAGCGAGAATGGCTGCTCATATAACCTATTTGTCTAAAAAAGGTTTACAAGAAAAATTCGGAAGAAAACTTCAAGAAAGAGATGCTCTTAAATTTGGGTTTGATGCAGATTTTCAAATAGAGAGTTATCTAAGATATCAAGGATCGGTTTTTGTAGATCGATTTGATGCTAATAGTTATCTTTATATCACAAGAGCAATGGATTATTTTGATCTAGTTAAACAATTTGATGGTAATTTATCTAATGCATTTAAAAAAACTAAGGCTAAGTTTTTTATAATATCTTTTACTTCAGACTGGCTCTATCCGACCCAAGAAAATAAAGATATAGTTATCGCTCTTAATGCAATTGGTGCTGATGTTGGATTTGTTGAAATAAAATCTGACAAAGGTCATGATTCTTTTTTATTAGATGTTCCAGACTTTTTGAAAACCCTTAAAAATTTTTTAGATAAATCTTATTCAGAGAGATAATAGTGAAGACAGAATATAAAATAATAACTGATTTAATAGAAGAAAAAACAAGAGTTTTAGATGTTGGTTGTGATGATGGAACATTAATGGAGTCATTAAAAAAAGATAAAAATGTTGATGCGAGAGGAATTGAGATTTCAAAGGATAAGGTTCAAATCTGTGTATCAAAAGGACTTACTGTAATTGAAGGAAACGCGGAATTGGATTTAAAACAATTTCCAAATGATTCTTTTGATTATGTTGTTCTAGGTCAAACTTTACAAGCTTTCGTAAATCCTGAGATTGTTATAAAAGAACTTTTAAGAGTTGGAAAAAAAGCAATCATAACAATTCCAAATTTTGGCCATTGGAAAGTAAGATTAAATTTGCTTATCAAAGGAACAATGCCTATCACAGAATCACTACCAAATGATTGGTATAACACCCCAAATATTCATATGTGTACGATTAAAGATTTTGTTAAATTTTCAAAAATTATAAACTTTAAAATCTTTAAATCTTTAGCTCTGACAAATAAAAATATATCAAATATTAATAATTCTAATTTATTTTATAAAAATTTATTTGCGGAATTAGGTATATTCTTAATTGAAAAATAAGATGAGAATAGAAATAATTAAGTGTTTACAAGACAATTATAGTTACCTGTTAATCGATGACACTAAAAATATTGGATGTGTTGTTGACCCTGGTGAGGCAGCTCCAATTATAAAATATGTTGAAAGTAATAATATTGAGTTAAAATATATTCTTAATACTCATCATCATTATGATCATATTGGTGGCAACTTAGAATTAAAAAAAAGATATAATTCTAAAATAGTTGGATTTAAAGAAGATGAAGATCGAATTCCAGAAATTGATGTACTTGTGGAAGATAATCAAAAATGGAAAGGTGAAAATTTTGAGGCGAAAATTTATCACATTCCAGGTCATACAAGTGGGCATATTGCCTTTCATTTTTTTTTGGAAAAAATAATTTTTACTGGGGATACCTTATTTTCTTTAGGATGTGGTAGAATTTTTGAAGGAACTTATGAACAGATGTTCAACTCATTAAAAAAAATAAAAGAACTTCCTAAAGATACTCAAATATATTGCGGACATGAATATACATTACAAAATTCAAAATTTTGTGAGTCATACGATCCTGATAATTCAAATTTGAAAAGCAAAATTGAAGAAATTAAAGAAAAAATAAAAAATGGCCATCCCACCATTCCATCAATTTTATCTGATGAAATCGAATGCAATATATTTCTTAAAGCTAAAGATGTTGAAAGTTTTTCAAAATTAAGAGATTTAAAGGATAATTTTTGATTTATAAAACTTGACTATAGGCTTGCTCAGACTATATTGCCTTAACAAAATTTAGAGTATTTATATGTCATTCGCAGTCATAAAAACAGGTGGTAAACAATACAAAGTGAAATCTGGAGAGATTTTGAAAATTGAGAAATTATCAGATATTAAAGCTAACTCAAAAATAGAATTTAATGAAATTTTAGCTTACGGAGATGACAGTAAAATAGAAGTTGGAGCCCCAATGGTAAATGGTGCAAAAGTTGAAGCTGACTTGATTAAAAATAGTAAAAATAGGACTGTATTAATTTTTAAAAAAAGAAGAAGACATAACTCAAGAAGAAAAAATGGACATAGACAGGAATATTCAATGATTAGAATAAATAAAATTTTTTCAAAAGATGGTAAAATTCTCTCAGAAGCTGAAAAGGTTTCTAAGGTAACAAAAAAGACAGAAACAAAAAAAGAGGCTAGTAAGTAACTAGGAATTAACTATGGCAACAAAAAAAGCAGGCGGATCTTCTAGAAATGGACGTGATAGTGCTGGGCGAAGACTTGGTGTCAAAAAGTACGGTGGACAATCTGTAATTCCTGGAAACATTATTGTAAGACAAAGAGGTACAAAAATATTTCCCGGAGAAAACGTAGGAATGGGTAAAGATCACTCAATTTTTTCAGTTATAAAAGGTAAAGTAGTTTTTAAAAAAACAAAGTCAGATAGAACTTTTGTTTCAGTAAAACCCAATTAATAGTACAACTTAACCTATTGTTGTATTATGAAATTCTTAGATCAAGTTAAAATTTATATTAAAGCTGGAAATGGTGGAGATGGTTCTCCGAGTTTCAGAAGAGAAAAATTTATAGAATATGGTGGCCCAGATGGTGGTGATGGTGGAAAAGGAGGTTCAGTAATTTTAAAAGCTGAACAGAATTTAAATACTTTGATTGATTTTAGATATCAACAACATCATAAAGCAAAGAGAGGTGAGAACGGTGCAGGACAAAACCGAACAGGCAAGAGTGGTGAAGATTTAATTTTAAAGGTTCCCTTAGGAACACAAGTTTTTGAAGAGGACAACAAAACATTAATTTACGACTTTAGGAAAATTAGTGAGGAATTTATCGCTGCTGCAGGTGGTAAAGGTGGATTGGGTAATACAAGATTCAAAAGTTCTACTAATAGGGCTCCAAGGAAATTTACAAAAGGAACTCAAGGAGAAGAGTTTACAATTTGGCTTCAATTGAAAACAATAGCTGATATTGGGATTATAGGATTACCTAATGCAGGTAAGTCAAGTTTATTAGCATCAGTTACTAATGCAAATCCTAAAATTGCAAACTATCAATTTACCACTTTAAATCCAAATTTAGGAGTAGCAAGTTATGATGATAAAGAAATTACAATAGCAGATATACCAGGATTAGTAGAAGGGGCTCATAAAGGTACAGGCCTTGGAATTCAGTTTTTGAAACATATTGAGAGATGTAAATCTCTTTTACATTTAATTGATATTACAAGTGAAGATTTAAAAAAAAGCTATCAACAAGTAAAAAATGAGCTTAAAAAATATAGTAACAAACTCACTAAAAAAAAAGAATTAATCGTGTTGAACAAAATAGATCTTATTGATGAAAAAGAGGTTAATCACATAATTAAAGATTTTAAAAAGAATACTAAATCAGAAGTTATTGCAGTATCAACATTTAATAAATCTTCAGTATCAAAAATCAAATCAAAATTATTAAATTATGTATCTTAAAAACTCAAAAAAAATTGTTATCAAGATCGGATCTTCACTTTTAGTTGATGAAGATAAGAAAATAAGAAAAAAATGGCTCACTAGCTTTGCGAAAGATATAAAAAAGTTAAGATCGAATAATCAAAAAGTTATAATTGTTTCTTCAGGTGCAATAGCCCTTGGATGTAAAAAAATGAATTATAATAAAAAAAATCTTAAGCTCGATAAAAGTCAAGCAATTGCATCTATAGGACAAATTGAATTGATGAATTTATTCTTAGAAACGTTTTCAAAATATAAATTAGATATTTCTCAAATTTTACTTACTCTTGACGACACCGAGGAAAGAAGAAGATCAATTAATGCAAAAAGAACTTTTGAAAACTTATTCGATCTTGATTTCATCCCTATTGTTAATGAAAATGATACTATTGCTACATCTGAAATTAAATATGGAGATAATGATAGACTTGCATCTAGAGTAGCTCAAATTACAAATGCAGATACCTTAATATTACTCTCGGATGTGGATGGATTATACACAAAAAATCCAAAAAAATTCAAAGATGCTCAATTAATTAAGAAAGTGATTGATTTAGACAAAGTTGTTAAAAGTATAAATATCAAAGGTATGACAGAATTGGGAAGTGGTGGCATGAATACAAAAATCGAAGCTGCTAAAATTTGTAATTTGGCTGGTTGCAATATGGTAATAGCTAATGGGTTAAGTCTTAATCCTATAGATCGTATCCAGAATGGAAATAACTGCACTTGGTTCATTTCTAAAATATCAAAAATGCATGCAAGAAAAAAGTGGATAATCAGCTCAATTTCTCCTAAAGGTGAGCTTATAATTGATGATGGAGCGAAAAAGGCTCTTCATAGTGGAAAAAGTTTATTAGCGGCTGGAATTAAAAAAGTGGTCGGTAGATTTAATAAGGGAGATCATATTAAAATTTTAGATAATAAAAAAAAAGAGTTTGCTCGTGGACTAAGCTCTTTCTCATCCAAAGAAATAAATTTAATTATGGGCTGTCATTCGAATGAAATACAAAAAATTTTAGGATACGTGTCAAAATCTGAGGTAGTGCATAAAGATGATATGGTGGAAATCTAATGATAAAGATATTAATTAATATTGGTGAAAGATCAAAACAAGCGTTTGCTCAACCAATAAATACTTATAAAAAAAATAAAGTTTTAAGTGATTATCTTAAAATGGTAAGAAAAAATAAGCATTTAATTCTTAAAGAAAATAAAAAAGATGTAGATAGGGCTATCAAAATTAAGCTTAGAGATAATTTAATAAATCGACTTATTTTAAATGAAAAAAAAATCTTGGGTATTACTAATTCAATCCAAAAAATAATTAAGTTAAAGGATCCAGTTCATAATGTTATTGAAAGATGGAAAAGACCTAATGGACTTGTATTTTCAAAAATATCAATCCCGATAGGAGTAATAGGTGTAATTTATGAAAGTAGACCAAATGTAACCTCAGATGTAGCATCATTATGTTTTAAATCTGGAAATCCAGTTATTTTGAAAGGTGGTTCTGAGGCCTTTTATTCTAATAAAATTTTATCAAATTTATTCAGAAAAGCTTTGAAGATTAATAAAGTTAATCAAAACTTTGTTCAATTCATCGATATAAAGAATAGAAAAGTGGTAGATTTTTTACTCACTAAAATGACTAATTTTATAGATGTAATCATACCAAGAGGTGGTAGAAATTTAGTTAAAAAAGTACAAAACATTTCTAAAATTCCTACTATTAGTCACTTAGAAGGTATTTGTCATTCATATGTAGATAAAGATGCAGATCCCAAAATTGCTACCAAAGTAATAGTTAATGCAAAATTAAGAAATACAGCAATTTGTGGAGCAACTGAAACAATTTTGCTTAATGAGCGTATAATCAAAAAGTTTGGAGCTCATATATTAAAGATATTAGAGGAAAAAGGTTGTCAAATTATTGGTGATAATAAAATACGAAAAATTTATAAAGGTAAAATAAAAAAAGCATCAATCAAAGATTGGTCAAAAGAATATTTATCTGCTACCGTTTCTGTAAAATCAGTCAAAAACTTACAAGAGGCTATTTCTCATATTAATAAATATGGAACTATGCATACTGATTGTATTATTACAAAAAACAAAAAAACTGCTAAAAAATTTTTAATGGGAGTTAAAAGTTCAATAGCGATGCACAATACATCTACACAATTTGCAGATGGTGGTGAATTTGGATTTGGTGGTGAGGTTGGAATTTCGACAAATGTTCTTCCACCAAGAGGCCCTGTAGGACTTGGACAACTAATTTCCTACAAATATCAAATAACAAGTAATGGTAAAATTAGAAAGTAAATTGATTACAAGAAAAAACAAAATTGGGATCCTGGGTGGATCCTTCGATCCTGCACACAAAGGTCACTTAACTATCTCAAAAGAAGCAATTAAAAGATTTAAATTACGAAATGTTATTTGGGCAATAACAAAAAAAAATCCTTTTAAAAAAAAGACGCATACAAGTTTGAATAATAGAATCAAGCATTGCAAAAAAATTATTGGATCAAGTAAATTGATTAAAGTAAAATTTTATGAGGATACAGTTAAATCGAATAAAACTTTTGATTTGATAAATCATATTTCAAAGAACAAAAAAAACAAAATTTATTTTATAATGGGTGCTGATAATTTAATAAAATTTCACAAATGGTATAAATGGAAATTAATTTCACAGAAATGTAAAATAATAGTATTTGATAGGCATGGTTATAAAAAAAAATCATTAAATTCAACTACATATAAAAGATTAAATAGAGAAAATTTAAAATTTATTGAATTTGAAAAGGTCAATATTTCTTCTTCTCAATTAAGAAAAATTTGATATGGTTTAGTTAATTAATGGATAAAATTTCTGATTTAAAAAAAATCATAATTAAAACTTTAGATATCAATAAAGCTTTAGACATTGTTAGCATCGATCTTAAAGATAAAAGTTCGATGGCTGAATACATGATTATTGCAAGTGGTACATCATCTAGACATATCCAGTCACTTTCTGAGCAGGTTTTAGAAAAATTCAAAGATTATGGAATGAAAGATTCAAAAATCGAAGGAAAAGATAGTGCTGAGTGGAAACTGGTAGATGGAATAGATTTAATTGTCCACATATTTCATCCAGAAAAAAGAAAATTTTATGAACTAGAAAAAATGTGGTCAGAATTTATTCCAAAAGAAAAACTTATAATATGAGGAAAATTTTTTTTATTATCAGTATATTTTTTTTAAAGTTTTTAACTTTTAATCCTGTCGTTGCAGCTGAAAATGATGTTTATAAGAAAATAGATTTATTTGGAGAAGTATTAGAAAAAATTAACAAAGAATATGTCGATGAAATAAATCAATCTGAAAGTATGGATGCTGCAATAGATGGTTTGCTTCAATCACTAGATCCGTACTCAGCATATATGTCCCCAGAAATTTTAAACGAAATGCAGACTGAAACAAGTGGTGAATTTGGTGGCTTAGGAATAGAGGTAAATATGGAGTCTGGGGTTGTAAAAGTTATTTCTCCTATTGACGATACTCCAGCATCTAGAGCTGGAATTAAAGCTGGTGACTACATCATAAAGATAGATGATATTCAGGTACAAGGTAAATCTCTAAGTGAGGCTGTAGACTTGATGAGAGGACCTGTAGGTTCATCAATTATTTTAACTGTAAGAAGAATTGGACAAAAAAAGGCTTTATCATTTGAAATTGTAAGAGAAATAATTCAAATTAAATCAGTTAAAGCTGATCTTTTAAAAAAAAACATTGGTTATCTTAGATTAACTTCTTTCAATGAAAATAGTGGTGATCAAATAAAAGAACAAATTAGAGAATTTGAAAAAAATAAAAATATAAATTCATATATACTAGATTTAAGAAATAATCCTGGAGGGTTGTTATCACAAGCTATAAGGATATCAGATTTTTTTTTAGATAATGGGGAGATTGTATCTACTAAAAGTAGAAAGGCCTCCGAAAATCGAAAATGGTTTGCCAAAAAAGGAGATTTGATAGGTGGCAAAACTTTGGTTGTATTAATTAATTACGGTTCTGCATCTGCTTCAGAAATAGTTGCTGGCGCGCTACAAGATCATAAAAGAGCAATTATTCTAGGTGAAAATAGTTATGGAAAGGGGTCAGTGCAATCAATTATTCCACTAAAGAATAAAGGAGCAATTAGACTCACTGTTGCAAAATATTACCTACCGTCAGGCAAATCAATTTCTGAAGTTGGGGTAAGTCCTGATATTGAGATTAATGAAGATACGGATGAATTTAGGATTAAGACAGATACTGATAATCAACTAAGTTACGCATTAAAACTTTTAAACGGGTAAATGAAAGAACAATTTAAACATCTACCACTCCGCAGTGGTGTAGGCATTGTTGTTCTTAATCAAGAAGATAAAATTTTCGTTGCAAAAAGAATAGACAACCCAAAAAACTTTTGGCAAATGCCACAAGGAGGTATTGATGAAGGTGAGGATTTTCTTACCGCCGCATACAGGGAGTTAAAGGAAGAGACTAGTATTACAAAAGTAGAGCTTATTAAAGAATTAGATGGTTTTATAACATATGAATTACCAGATCACTTATTGGGTATAATTTGGAAGGGTAAGTATAAAGGACAAAAACAGAAATGGTTTATAATGAAATTTACTGGAGAGGATAGTGAAATAAATATTAAAACAAAAAAACCTGAATTTCTCGAATGGAAATGGATTGAATTAGAATCCTTAACAAAAGTTGTGGTAGATTTTAAATTACACGTCTATCAAGAAATTAAAAAAAAATTAGAGTTATTATTAGTTAATCGATCTTAGAACTTCAACTTTTTGATCTGCTAAATATTTAGCCTGATCACTTATCTCAGATTTGCTTGCTTCCACTTCAGCTTTTTTGAGTAAGTCCTCTTGTTTAGATTTATCTAAATCTGTCACAGAGAATATTGCGCTTGTTAAGATAGATAAATTATTATTTTTAAATTCAATAATTCCATCTTCCACATAATAATTTTCATCACCTGATTTCGAAAATACTTTAATTATTCCAGGTTTTAAAAAAGAAATAATTGATATGTGATCTTTTAAAATCCCCATTTCACCCTCAAATGCAGGTATAACAACCTCTAAAACATCCTCTTTTACTAAAAAAGATTTTTCTGGGTTTACAATTTCAATTTTAAACTCTTCGCTCATTAAGCAGCAGCTTCTTGTTCCATTTTTTTAGCTTTCTCAATTGCCTCTTCGATCGTTCCCACCATATAAAACGCTGCCTCAGGTAAATGATCATATTCACCTTTACAAATAGCATCAAAGCCTTTGATGGTTGAGTCTAAATCTACCAATTTTCCTGGTGATCCTGTGAAAACTTCTGCAACAAAAAATGGTTGAGATAAAAATCTTTGAATTTTTCTTGCTCTCGCTACAACCAGCTTATCCTCTTCAGATAATTCATCCATACCCAAAATGGCTATGATATCTTGTAATGATTTGTAAGATTGTAATATTCTTTGCACATCTCTTGCTACTCTATAATGTTCATCACCAACAATTCTAGGGTCTAGAATTCTTGAAGTTGAGTCCAACGGATCAACAGCAGGATATATTCCAATTTCAGCTATTTGTCTTGAAAGTACTGTTGTTGCATCCAAATGGGCAAATGATGTTGCTGGAGCAGGGTCAGTTAAATCATCTGCAGGTACATAAATTGCTTGAACTGAAGTAATTGATCCTTTGTTTGTTGTTGTAATTCTTTCTTGAAGGTTACCCATGTCAGTTGCTAATGTTGGTTGATAACCAACTGCAGATGGAATTCTACCAAGAAGTGCTGAAACTTCTGAGCCTGCTTGAGTAAATCTAAAAATATTATCTACAAAGAAGAGTACGTCTTGTCCCTCTTGATCTCTAAAATATTCTGCTACAGTCAACCCAGTAAGTGCCACTCTAGCTCTAGCACCTGGGGGTTCATTCATTTGTCCGTAAACTAATGCCGCTTTAGATCCTGGTCCGTCCTGTTTGATAACACCAGACTCGATCATTTCATGATAGAGATCGTTTCCTTCTCTTGTTCTTTCTCCTACACCTGCAAAAACTGAGAAGCCACCATGTGCTTTTGCAACGTTATTGATTAACTCCATAATCAAAACAGTTTTTCCAACACCGGCACCGCCGAACAATCCGATTTTTCCTCCTTTTGCATAAGGAGCAAGCAAATCAATTACTTTAATACCAGTTACAAGTATCTCAGTTTCAGTCGATTGATCATTGAATTCAGGTGCACCTCTATGAATTGGCCAACTTTCTTTAGTTTTTACTTCTCCTCTTTCATCTATTGGCTCTCCTATCACATTAATAATTCTTCCAAGAGTTTCGGGTCCTACTGGAACTTGTATAGGTGCGTTAGTATTAGTTACCTCATCACCTCTTTTTAATCCTTCAGTAGCATCCATTGCAATAGTTCTAACTGTAGTTTCACCCAAGTGTTGTGCTACCTCTAAAACCAATCTATTGTTCCCATTTTTACATTCTAATGCTGTTAAGATCTCTGGAAGTTCACCATCAAATTTAACGTCTACTACTGCTCCAATAACCTGTGTAATTATTCCTTTGCTCATAATTATAAACTTTCTGCTCCTGATATGATTTCTATTAGTTCTTTTGTAATTGCTGCCTGACGACTTCTATTATATTCGATAGTAAGTTTGTCAACCATTTCACCTGCGTTACGGGTAGCATTGTCCATTGCACTCATTCTGGACCCTTGTTCGCTAGCTGAATTCTCCAACATTGCCTTAAATATTTGTGTTGAAATATTTTTTGGTAGTAAATTGCTTAAAATTTCATCTTCATCTGGCTCAAATTCATAACTTTCGTCTGGATTATTATGATCCTCTTCATTGTTTAAGGGTATAATCTGTTGAGCTTGAGGTATTTGAGTGATTACATTTTTAAATTGATTGTAAAAAATAGTGCATATATCAAACTCACCAGCCTCAAATTTTTCAATTATGATCCTTCCAACTTTATCGGCATCAAAATAATTTGCATTTTTAGACTCTTTAAAAGATATATTTTCAATAATTTTATCTCCATAAACTCTTTTTAGTTGGTCATTTCCCTTCGACCCTACAGTAATAATCTTTAATTGTTTACCCTCGTCTAAAGTTTTTGAAAAATAACTTTTCGCTTTTTTAATTATGTTAGAATTAAAACCACCACAAAGGCCTCTGTCTGATGTCATTACTACACATAGGTGAACTTTATTTTCGCCTGTCCCAGATAATAATTTTGGGGCATTTTCTTTATCAGATATACCATTAGATAAGTTTAAAATAATATTGTTCATTTTTTCTGAATAAGGTCTCCCTCTCTCAGCGCTTTCTTGAGCTCTTCTTAATTTTGCTGCTGCAACCATTTTCATAGCTTTCGTGATTTTTTGTGTAGACTTTACACTAGCTATCCTTTTTTTGAGATCATCTAGACTTGCCATATTACATTAAGATTTAAAGGTTCCTTTCAGCTGAGTAATTACTTCTACCAATAGCTTTTCTTTATCTTCATCAAGTTTTCCAGTGCTTTGAATTGCTTCAATTATTTCAGGTTTATCTGATTTACATTTATTAATAATTTTGTTTTCAAACTCTGATACATCTTTTAAATCAATATCATCGAGATATCCTTTAACACCGCAGAAAACTGATATTACTTGTTCAGCAACAGTCAATGGTGAGTATTGTTTTTGTTTTAGAAGTTCGGTTAGTTTTGAGCCCCTATTTAAAAGTTGTTGTGTAGATGCATCCAAATCAGATCCAAATTGAGCAAATGCTGCCATTTCTCTGTATTGTGCTAATTCTAGTTTCATCGATCCCGAAACTTTTTTCATAGCTTTTGTTTGAGCTGATGATCCGACTCTGGATACTGATAACCCAACGTTAATTGCTGGTCTTATACCTTGATTGAATAATTCTGTTTCTAAGAATATTTGACCATCAGTAATTGAAATTACATTAGTAGGAATAAATGCAGAAACATCTCCTCCTTGTGTTTCAATAATTGGAAGTGCTGTTAATGAACCACCACCGTGCTCGTCACTTAACTTTGCAGCTCTTTCAAGTAATCTACTATGTAGATAAAATACATCTCCCGGATAAGCCTCACGGCCTGGAGGTCTTCTCAATAATAGAGACATTTGTCTGTACGCAACAGCTTGTTTAGATAAATCATCATAGATAATAAGTGCATGCATTCCATTATCTCTAAAATACTCACCCATAGCACATCCTGTGTATGGTGCTAAAAATTGTAATGGCGCAGAATCTGATGCTGTAGCTGCAACAATAGTTGTGTACTCCATTGCACCTGCTTCTTCTAAAGTTTTTTGAATTTGTCTTACCGTTGATCTTTTTTGTCCAACTGCAACATAAATACAATATAATTTTTGCTTTTCATCACCGGATTCATTTATTTTTTTTTGATTAATAATTGCATCCACAGCAACTGCAGTTTTACCCGTTTGTCTGTCACCAATAATTAATTCCCTTTGACCTCTTCCAATTGGAACCAAACTATCGATTGATTTTAATCCAGTTTGCATTGGTTCATTGACTGATTGACGAGGAATAATTCCTGGTGCTTTTACTTCTACTCTAGTTTTTTTAATATTTTTATCAAATGAACCTTTTCCATCAATAGGATTACCTAAACCGTCTACAACTCTTCCTAACAATTCCTTTCCAACAGGAGTATCAACAATGTTTCCTGTACGTTTTACTACATCACCCTCTTTTACATTTCTATCGTCACCAAAAATTACAACACCAACATTTTCACTTTCTAAGTTAAGAGCCATTCCTTTTGATCCATCTGCAAATTCCACCATTTCACCAGCTTGCACATTATCCAAACCATAAATTCTTGCGATACCATCTCCAACTGATAATACCTGCCCTACTTCTGCAACTTCGGCTTTTTCACCAAAATTTTTGATTTGTTCTTTTAATATTTTTGTAACTTCTGAAGGATTGATTTCCATCTATGCCTCTATCATTCTATTTTCAATTTGCTGTAATTTATTTTTAATTGAGGAGTCAACCATAGTACTTCCAACTTGAACTACCAGACCTCCTATTAAACTTTCATCGTATTTATAGTTTAATTTTATTTTAGAGCTAAAATTCATTGATAACTCATCTGTAATTTTTTTAATTTCATCACTTGATAATTTTTTTGCTGATTTTAATTCAGCTATAAGCTCACCTCTTTTTTTGGAACAAATTTCAATAAAACTTTTAAGAATTCGTTCTATAAAAAAGAAACGTCTCTTTTGAATTAAGAAATTTAAAAAATTTTTAAATAAATTATCAAATTTATTACTAGCAGCTATTTTATTTATCACCTTTGAGAGATCCTCTTGGCTAGTAGTGGGATCTTTAATCAAATTAAAAAAATCTTTACTTTGATTAATTAGATTTAATACAGATAAAGATTGTTCTTCTATCTGGCTCAATAAATTATTTTCTTCTGAAAGCTCAAAAAGTGCGAGAGAATACCTTTCAGCTGATGAAATTGAAAATCCTGTATCTTTGCTCAACTTGTTTCCTCTATAATGTTGAAGATTATTTAAAATTCAGGCTCTAATTAGCATATGACCCTTGTGTCTTCAAGTAACTGATATGTCAAAAATGCCTCTTTTTATTGTTTAATTGAAGTTTATTGGATCAACATCAACTGAAAGTTTTATTCCCTTAAAAAATTTATATTTTGGAATAATTTTAGCTAAAGAATTTTGCATTTTCATTGATTTTGATCCTCTTATCAAAAGTCTTATCCTAAATTTTTTTTTTATTCTAAATATTGGTGCATTCACAGGACCCAAAATTTTTCCGTTAATTTTGTTTGCAATAAAATTCTTGAAATTAAAAGCTTCTTTTTCTAATTTTTTTTCATTTTCTCCTGTGAGGATTAAAGAAATAAATCTTTGATAAGGAGGAAGTTTATTTTTTTTTCTTATTTCTAACTCTCTTTCTAAAAAGATATCTGGATTTTCGTTTGTTATTTCAGAGATCATTTTAGAATTATTTTCATAGGTTTGAAAATAAACTGTCGCTGGTTTTCCTGTTCTACCGGCTCTTCCTGAAAGCTGATGATAAAGTTGTAAATTCTTTTCAGCCCCTCTTAGATCGTGACCATGAGATGAAAGATCAATATCTACAACAACAATACAATTCAAGTGAGGAAAATGAAAACCTTTTGATATTAATTGAGTTCCTACTAAAATCTGAATTTCGTTATTAATTATTTTTCTAATTTTTTCTTTTGAGTCTTTTTTATTCATCGTATCACTTGAGAAAATATCAATTTTTTTACCAGGAAACTTTCTTTTAACTTCCTCAGAAATTCTTTCAACACCTGGTCCGCTAAAGACAAATTCACAATTATCACCTTTCTTACAATTTCTTTTTAACTGTGATTTGAAACCACAATAATGACATATCAAATTATTTTTATTCTTATGATAAACTAAATTTATTGTACAATTTGGGCATGTGAAGCTTGAAAAACATTTATTACATAATGCGTTAGGTGAAAAACCTCTTCTATTCAAAAAAAACAAAACTTGATCCTTTTTTTCAAGATGTAGATTAACTTTTTCAATTATTTTCGCTGATAACCATGATTGCTTCTCAAGTTTTGTATTATTTAAATTAATGATTTCATAATTAGGTAGTGCAGCATTTCTATACCTTTCACTTAGTCTAGAGACTTCATATTTTCCCTTTTTAATATTTTCAAAAGTTTCTATAGAAGGAACAGCTGTAATCAAGTTGACAGGAATGTTTTCAAATGATGCTCTTGAAATTGCCATATCTCGTGCATTATATGAAACACCTTCATCTTGTTTGAAAGATTGATCATGTTCCTCATCAACAATTATTATTCCTAATTTTTTAAACGGTAAAAATAAAGAAGATCTTGCACCAATGACAACTTTAATTTCACCGCAGGAAATGCCACTCCAAATTATTTCTTTTTTCTTTTTTGAGATACCAGAGTGCCAAATCGCTGGATTAAATCCAAAATATTCTGAGAATTTTTGCTCAAACTGACTGGTCAAACCTATTTCAGGTAAAAGAATTAATGATTGAAAACCCTTCTCTATTAAAGATTTTAACGCCTCAAAATAAACTAAAGTCTTACCCGATCCTGTTGTTCCTTGTAAAACATGAACTCTAAATTTTTGATTTGAATAACTCATTTTTTCTAAGGATCTGATTTGATTAATAGATAGTTTAAAGGAATTTTTTTTTATTTTATTATTATACGGTTCATAAATTTTTTTTTCCATTTTCTCTATTGCATTACTGCTCAATAAAACTAGTTTTAACGCCATTCCCTTTGGTATTAAATTATACTCAGCAAACCAATTTAAAAAATTTATTGTGTCTTTCTTTAGTGGAGCTACGTCTAATTTTTTTTGAATACTTTTTATTTTAAATTTTTTATTGTCGTTTTTTTCAAATTCATCCCATACCACACCTGTTATTTTAGATTTTCCAAAAGGGACTAGAACAAATTCACCTAGCTTAAGATCAATTTCACTTTCATAAGTAAAAGGATGATTAAAAATATTAGGTAGTAGAATCGGGTATTTCATATTTTTATAATATGAAAAAAAATTAAGAGTGTATTGCTCTTTTATCTACTGATAATGCAGCTTCTTTGACAGCTTCAGAAAAAGTTGGGTGAGCATGGCAGGTTCTTGCTATATCCTCAGCGCTTGCACCAAATTCCATTGCAACACCGATTTCAGCAATTAATTCTCCAGCATGAGGGCCAATTATATGTGCGCCTAAAACTTTATCTGTCTCAGCATCTGCAAGAATTTTCACAAAACCTTCTGCATCATCTATAGCTTTAGCTCTAGAGTTGGCCATAAATGAAAATTTACCAACCTTATAACTTTTATTTAATTCTTTTAATTGCTCCTCTGTTTTCCCAATTGAGGCAACCTCTGGCGAGGTATACACCACACCTGGTATTGTATCATAGTTTACATGACCTGATTGACCTACAATATTTTCTGCAACTGCTATACCCTCATCTTCAGCCTTATGTGCAAGCATGGGTCCAACAATCACATCACCTATTGCATAAATATTTTCAATATTTGTTTTAAATTTCTTATCAGTTTTTATTCTATTTTTTTCATCTAAATTCACCCCGGCATTTTTTAAATTTAAACCATCTGTATTTGGCTTTCTACCAACTGAAATTAAAACTACATCACATTCAAAATTATTTTTATTTCCATCTTTATCAATTGTTGAGACCACTGCACCTGAATTATTTTTTTGAATTGTTTCAACTTTATTTTGCATATTAAACTTCATTCCTTGCTTTTTAAGAATTTTCATAAACTCAGACGAAATTTCTTTATCCATACCAGGTGTTATATGATCCAAAAACTCAACAACTTCTACTTTCGCACCAAGTCTTGACCACACTGATCCCATCTCTAAGCCGATATAACCTCCACCAACAACAACCATTTTATTGGGCACTTTTTCTAATTTTAAAGCTCCAGTTGATGAAACTATTATTTTTTCATCTATTTCGATGCCCGGTAGAGATACTGGTACAGATCCTGTGGCTATAACTGTTTTTTCAGTTTGAATTATGGTTTCTTTTTTTTGATCATCTTTTATTAAGATTTCATTTTTTGATTTAAAACTTCCATGACCTTTAAAATAGGTAACTTTGTTTTTTTTTAGAAGAAATTCTACGCCTTTTGTAAGAACAGTGACTGCTTTGTCCTTGCTCTTCATCATTTTATCAAGATTTAGTTTTACTTCTCCTATTTCAATACCTTTATTTGCCAAACCTTTAACTTTGTGAAATTCCTCAGACAAGTTAAGTAAACTTTTTGAAGGGATACAACCAATATTTAGGCATGTGCCACCTAGAGATCCCCTGGACTCTATACATGCAGTTTTTAAACCTAATTGGGCAAGTCTAATTGCGCAAACATAACCTCCTGGGCCACCTCCTATAACTACTGCTTGAAATTTTTCCGACATTCTAAATATCCAAAAATAACCTTCTAGGGTCCTCAAGACTTTCTTTAATCATTTTAAGAAATGATACAGACTCTTTACCGTCGATAATTCTATGATCATAAGATAAAGCTAAATACATTACTGGTCTTATCTTGATTTCACCATCCACTACAATAGGTCTATCAACAATATTATGCATTCCTAATACTCCAGATTGAGGCAAGTTTAGAATTGGAGTTGAAAGCATTGACCCATAAACTCCGCCATTGCTAATAGTAAAGGTACCTCCTTGAAGATCTTCAATTACAAGTTTTCCATCTTTTGCTTTTTCAGAAATTTCTTTAATATTTTTTTCAATATCTGCAAAAGATAGTTCGTCCGCGTTTTTTAAAACTGGAACTACAAGACCTTTATCTGTTCCAACTGCAAAACTTATGTTATAGTAATTTTTATAAACAATAGTGTCTCCATCTATCTCAGCATTTACAGCTGGAAAATTTTTTAAGGCTACTATACAAGCCTTAACAAAAAATGACATAAAGCCAAGCTTGATACCATATCGACTTTGGAAATCTTGCTGGTTGTCTTTTCTCATGTTAATTATATTTGTCATGTCCACTTCATTAAAAGTAGTAAGTAAAGCTGCATTCTCCTGGGCTTGTTTCAGTCTTTTTGCTATAGTTTGCCTTAACCTAGTCATTTTAATACGCTCTTCTTGACCATATTTAATTTTTCTCTCTGAAGGTGGAGGATTGACTCCCATCAAGCTTATTAAATCACCTTTAAGTATTCGTCCATCTTTCCCAGATCCTTTTACTGACTTAACATCAATATTGTTTTCATCTACCATTTTTCTTACAGCTGGGGATAATGTTTGACTTTCCTCAGAAGAATTATTCTCTGTGTGACTGTTTTTTATTTCCTGTGTTAAAACCAGTGGCTCCTCTTTTAACTCGTTACCATTATTCTCCTCTTCAAATATATTTAATTCCGCTTGCTCTTTAATTGGATCTAACTTGATTACATTGTCTTTTTCTTTAATCTCTTCTTTTTTTTGTAAATTTGATGGCTGGATTTTCTCTATTTTATTTGATCTTTTAACCCCAACTTCAATTTCAGTAACTAAACCTAAAATTTCTCCCACTTTAACAGTTGAACCATCTTGAGAGTTAATTTCAATTAGTTTTCCTGTAACTGGAGACGGTACTTCCAAATTAACTTTGTCAGTCTCTAATTCAACAATAGGCTCATCTGCATCAACAGTTTCGCCTTTATTTTTTAACCATTTAGATACTGTAGCTTCTGTAATACTTTCACCTAAAACTGGGACTAATATTTTTTCGCTCATTTTTAAATTATTCAAAAACCTTCTTAATAATTTCTTGTTGTTGTGAAATGTGTCTTTTTGCATAACCAGTTGCTGGTGATGCATCTGGACTTCTTCCAATATAAGAAATCTTTTTATTATTAGCCTTTATATTATCTAATGTCCATTGGATATAATCTCTAGCAGAAAACCAAGCTCCCATATTTTTTGGCTCTTCCTGACACCAATAAAATTTGGCTTTTTTGGCATAAGGTTTTAGCTCTTTTGCAAGTGCCTTAGCTGGAAAAGGATACAGTTGCTCAATTCTATAAAATATCAAATCATCTCTTTTAAATTTTTCTCTAGCCTCAAGTAAATCAAAATAAATTTTTCCTGAACATAAAATTACTTTTTTAATTTTTTCCTTTTTTTTCAATTTAATAAAACCTTTTACCTTTGGATCTATTGCGTGATCCCATAAAACTCTATGAAATGTATTTTTTTTACTAAAGTCGCTTAAGCTTGAAACACAATGTTTGTGCCTAAGTAAAGATTTGGGAGTCATTATAATTAGAGGTTTTCTGAAATCTCTATGCATTTGTCTCCTTAGAGCATGAAAATAGTTCGCAGGTGTTGTACAATTCATTACCTGCATATTGTCATTTGAACATAATTGTAAAAATCTTTCTAATCTAGCAGAAGAATGCTCGGGACCTTGACCTTCATAGCCGTGAGGTAATAACATAACTAATCCAGAAGCTCTTGACCATTTTCTTTCTCCTGAAGCAATAAATTGATCTATGACCACTTGAGCGCCATTAGCAAAGTCTCCAAATTGAGCTTCCCAAATTGTAAGTGTATTAGGTTCAACTAAACTGTAACCATATTCAAAGCCTAAAACAGCTAATTCAGATAAGAAACTGTCTACAATTTCAAAATTTTTTTGATTTTTAGATATTTTGTTTAACGGAACATATCGAGAATTATCTATTTGATTTCTTAATACTGAATGTCTTTGACTAAATGTGCCTCTTCCTGAGTCCTGACCAACCAATCTTACTGGGTACCCTTCATCTAACAAAGATCCAAACGCCAAAGCTTCAGCTGTAGACCAATCAATTTTTTCCTCATTATTTACGTTTGATTTTCTATTTTCTAAGACTTTAGCGATAGTTTTATGAATGTTAATTTCTTTAGGTATTGTATTTATTTTTTCAGAAATATTTTTTAATTTTTTAACATCATAACCCGTAACACCTCTTTTATCTTTTCCTCTCGCTGGTTTATATCTTGACCATGTACCCTCAAACCATTCAATTTTAGGCTTATAATTCTTTGCATTCTTATATTGGTCATCAAGTAATTCCTTAAATTTTTTTATAGATGTTCTAAAATAATCATCTGTAATTGATCCTTCATTTATTAATTTTTCACCATACACTTTGATAGGTGAAGGGTGCGAACGAATTTTTTTATACATTAATGGTTGAGTAAAAGACGGTTCATCTCCCTCATTATGACCAAATCTTCGATAACAAATTAAGTCTATAACAACATCTCTATTAAATTTTAATCTAAAGTCAGTTGCTATTCTTGCAGCATAAACAACTGCTTCAGGATCATCGCCGTTAACATGGATGATTGGTGCTTCAACCATTTTAGCAATATCAGAGGGGTAAGGTGATGATCTTGCAAATCTTGGACTAGTAGTAAATCCTATTTGGTTGTTCACTATAATATGGATAGTTCCACCTGTATTATGACCTGGAAGACCGGACATCGCAAAACATTCTGCAACAACTCCTTGTCCCGCAAAAGCTGCGTCTCCATGAATTAAAATTGGTATAACTTTATTTCTCTCTTTATCCTTATGGAAATATTGTTTAGCTCTTGTTTGTCCTAAAACTACAGGATTCACTGCTTCAAGATGAGATGGATTATCTGTAAGACTTACATGCACTTGATTTCCATCAAATTCTCTGTTTGACGACGCACCTAAATGATATTTGACATCTCCTGTATCGTCCTCTGATTTTGAACTAATCTCTCCAGCAAATTCATTAAAAATTCTTTTATATGATTTTTGTAAGACATTGGCTAAAACATTCAATCTTCCTCTATGGGACATTCCTATTTTAACTTCTTTTACTTTTGATTGACCACCAATTTTAATTATTTGCTCAAGTGCGGGGATTAAACTTTCACCTCCATCTAAACCAAATCTTTTTGTACCAACGTATTTTGTATGTAAAAATTTTTCAAAACCTTCAGCTTGAATTAATTTTTTAAGAATGGCTTCTTTTCCATTCTGAGTGAATTTAAAATCATCTGCTTTTTCAACTCTGTCTCTAAACCATTTTCTTTCAGTTGGATTTGAGATATGCATATATTCAAAACCTAAGGATCCACAATATTTTTCTCTTAAAAATTTTAAAATTTCAGAAATGCTAGAATATTGTCTATTAATGACTCCATCTAAAAAAATTTTATTATTATATTCCTCCTTCCTAAATCCATATGACTCAGGATGGAGTTCTTCTAAATAATCAGCCTTTAAAAGACCTAGGGGATCTAATTTAGCAATCAAATGGCCTCTCTGTCTATAAGATCTAATCATTGCAACTGCTTTTATAGAATTTGCATTAGATTGTTTTGAATCTAATTCACCTTGATTTTCGTTACCATTATTTAAATTTTGTAATTTTTTGATTGATACTTTCTTTGATGGACTCCAGGATGGACCATTAATTTCATTTACAATTATGTCTGCCTCATCACCAATCTGATTAAAATATATTTTCCAGCTATCAGGCAATGATGGATCATTATTAACAAATTTAAGATACATCTCCTCAATAAAAGCACTATTGGATTTACTTAAGAAAGCAGTCTTTTCAAATTCAAGATTTTTAGAAGATGACATCGCTATTAGTTAATATAGACCTAGAAAGAAATTTTTCAATTAGACAATTTATTTAATAATGTTTTTCCAATCTTTGATGGTGAGTTTGCCATGGTTATTCCACAATCCTCCATTTTTTTAATCTTTTCCTTAGCGCCACCTTTGCCACCTGAAATTATGGCTCCTGCATGACCCATTCTTCGTCCTGGTGGGGCAGTAACGCCTGCTATAAATCCAACTATTGGTTTTTTTATTTTATGATTTTTAATGAAATCTGCAGCCTCTTCCTCAGCTGTCCCTCCAATTTCACCAATCATTAAAATTGATTGAGTATCATCATCGTTTAAAAATAGATCTAAACAATCTATAAAATTTGTACCATTAATAGGATCTCCTCCAATTCCAATGCAAGTTGATTGTCCTAATCCATTTTCTGTGGTCTGAGCTACTGCCTCATAAGTTAAAGTTCCTGATCTTGAAACTATTCCAACTGTTCCTTTTTTATGAATGCTGCCAGGCATTATGCCAATTTTACACTCATCAGGTGTTATGACACCTGGACAGTTAGGGCCTATAAGTCTACTTTTTGAATTATTCAATCTCTGTTTAACTTTTAACATATCCTGAATAGGAATCCCTTCAGTTATACATACAATCAGTTCTATAGATGCATCTATTGCTTCAATAATTGCTGAGGCTGCAAATTTAGCTGGGACGTATATCATAGTTGCATTAGCTTCCTCGGATTCTTTTGCCTCTTTCACTGTATTAAAAACTGGAAGGCCCAAATGTTTTTGGCCACCTTTTTTTGGTGTCACTCCACCTACTAAATTTGTTCCATATTTGATTGCTTGCTCAGAGTGAAATGTTCCATGGGAACCTGTAAATCCTTGACAGATTAATCTGGTATTTTTATTGACTAAAACTGACATTTACTTAATTGCCTCAACAATTTTTTTGGCTGCATCATCTAAATTTTCAGCAGATATTAATTTTAAACCTGAATTATCTAATATTTCTTTACCTTCTTTAAAATTTGTACCAGCTAGTCTGACTACTAAAGGAACATTGATTTTCATTTCTTTTGCAGCATCTACAACGCCTTGAGCTAGAACATCACATCGCATTATGCCACCAAAAATATTGATTAATATACCTTTTACATTTTTATCTGACAAAATTATTTTGAAAGCCGCTGAGACTTTTTCTTTTGATGCTCCCCCGCCAACATCTAAAAAATTTGCTGGCTCTTCTCCATATAATTTTATTATATCCATAGTGGCCATTGCTAAACCAGCTCCATTAACCATACATCCAATGCTGCCATCTAATTTGATATAAGCTAGGTCATATTTACTAGCTTCAATTTCAGTAGGATCTTCCTCATTCAAATCTCTAAGTTCTAAAATTTCAGGATGTCTAAACAAAGCGTTACTATCAAAATTTACCTTTGCATCTAAACAAATAATTTTTTTTTCTTTTGTGAGTATTAAAGGGTTTATTTCAACCATATTAGCGTCGGTTTCAACAAACATCTTATAGATTGATTTAATTAAAGATATTGCCTCAATTTTTGGATTGTTCTCTAATTTAAATATTTGAATAATCTTTTCACACTCCTCATTTGAAATTTCTTCTTTTAATTCTACTTTAGTTGTCAAAATTTTGTCAGGTGATTTGCTTGCTACTTCCTCAATGTCCATTCCACCTTGATCACTAGAGATAAAAGCAATTTTTGAAGTAGCTCTATCTACCAAGCATGATAAATAAAATTCTTTCTCGATATCTGATGAAACTTCAACATATAATCTTTTAACTTCTCTTCCTTCAGGTCCTGTCTGATGAGTTATTAATTTTTTTCCTAAAAGCTCTTTCGCTGATTTCTCAAGTTCTTCGAGATTATTCAGAATTTTAACACCTCCCGCTTTCCCTCTTCCACCTGCATGAATTTGAGCTTTTAAAACATATTTTTCTGTTTTTAATGACTTACATTTCTTTAAAAGTTCCTCAACGGTTAAACCAAATACACCTTCTGGTACAATCGCACCAAATTTTTTTAAAATTTGTTTTGCCTGATGCTCGTGTATATTCATTATTTATTTAAATCTGGATCTATTTTAGACGCTGCTTCCCAGAGTTTTTTTACTGCTTCAATTGAATGAAGAAATTCAGATTTTTCTTTCTCATCTAAGTTTATTTCCTCTATTTTTTCGACACCGTTCTTTCCAACTATAATTGGAACTCCAGCATATATATCTTTGATACCATATTCGCCATTCAAATACGCAGCACAAGGAAGTATTTTTTTTTCATCTCTAAGATAAGCTTTAGCCATCTCAACTCCTGAAGCTGCTGGGGCATAGAAAGCCGAACCCTTTTCAAGAAACTTTACAATTTCAGCTCCACCATCTCTAGTTCTCTGATTTATTTCCTCTAATCTTTTTTGAGAAATTTTTCCTTCTTTAACTAAATCTAATAAAGGTTTTCCTGAAACTTTAGTAAATCTTGGAAGAGGTACCATTGTATCACCATGACCACCCATCACCATTGCCTCTATTTCTTTAACCGGGACACTAAATTCTTCAGATAAAAATAACTTAAATCTGGAGCTATCTAATATACCCGCCATGCCAACTACTTTATTTGGTGAAAGGCCTGAGAATTTTTGAAAAGCCATTACCATTACATCTAATGGATTTGTTATACAAATTACAAATGCATCAGGCGAATTTTTTTTAATTCCTTCTGCAACTTGCTTTATAATCTTTAAATTTATACCAAGTAAATCATCTCTGCTCATTCCAGGTTTTCTTGGCACGCCAGCTGTAATTATAATAACATCTGAGCCCTTTATGTCCTTATAATCATCCGTACCTGAAAATTTAACATCAAAACCATCTACAGATGATGATTGTGCGATATCTAACGCTTTTCCTTTTGCAACACCGCTCGCAACATCAAATAAAACCACCTCATTTACTAATTCTTTTATTCCAATTAAATGTGCTAAAGTTCCACCTATTTGGCCTGCTCCAATTAAAGATATTTTGCTCATTGTTTATTATTTCATTGTTGGCATCACAAATTCAGCATTAGATCTAATTCCTGAGGGCCATCTTGAAGTTATCGTTTTTAATTTAGTATAAAATTTTATTCCTTCCATCCCATGCATCGCACTATCTCCAAACAAAGACCTCTTCCAACCACCAAAACTATGAAAAGCCATCGGAACAGGTATTGGTACATTTATACCAACCATTCCAACTTGAATCTTGCTTGCAAATGTTCTTCCAGCGTCTCCATCTCTTGTATAAATACTTACTCCATTTCCATATTCATGATCATTTATTAATTTTGAAGCTTCCTCAAAAGTTTTAACTCTAACTACAGATAGAACTGGGCCAAATATTTCCTCCTTATAAATCCTCATATCTTTTTTCACGTTATCAAATAAACAGCCACCAATGTAAAAGCCATTTTCATATCCTTGTAACTTTAAATTTCTTCCATCGACAACTAATTTCGCACCCTCTTTTACACCCAAATCAACATAACTTTTTACTTTTTCTAAATGTTCTTTAGTGACTAAAGGGCCCATTTCTGAGTTTTTGTCCATTCCTGGTCCAACTTTTAAAGCCTCAGCTTTTTTTGATAATCTAGACACTAATTCATCTCCAATATCACCAACTGCTACAGCCACTGACTGAGCCATACATCTTTCTCCAGCGGAGCCATAAGCTGCACCCATTAAGCCATTCACAGCACCATCTAAATCACAGTCTGGCATTACTACTAAGTGATTTTTAGCTCCTCCTAATGCCTGAACTCTTTTTTCATTTTTTGCTGAATTTTCATAAATATATTTAGCAATAGGAGTTGAACCAACAAAACTAACTGCTTTAATATCTTTGTTATTTAAAATTGCATCTACTGCTTCTTTGTCTCCATTTATCACATTAAATACACCGTCTGGAAGACCAGCTTCTTTCAATAATTCTGCTAATCTTACTGCACAAGAGGGGTCTTTTTCCGATGGCTTTAATATAAATGTATTTCCACATGCAAGAGCAATTGGAAACATCCACATTGGAACCATAGCTGGAAAATTAAATGGTGTTATTCCAGCAACAACACCTAGTGGTTGACGCATTGACCAGCTGTCAACATCTGTCCCTACATTTTCTGAAAATTCTCCTTTAAGTAAATGTGGAATTCCACAAGCAAATTCTACAACTTCTAATCCTCGTGTTAATGAGCCTTTTGCATCCTCATAAACTTTTCCGTGTTCAGAAACAATTAATTGTGTCAATTCATCAGAATTTTTTTCAATTAACTCTTTAAATTTAAACATTATCCTTGCTCTTTGAAGTGAAGGTTTTAATGACCATGTCTCAAAAGCTTTTTTTGCAATTACTACTGCTTGGTCTAAGTCACTAGAGGAGGCAAGTCTTACTTCCTTTTCCTGTTCGCCAGTAGCGGGATTAAAAACTTTTCCTTTTTTATCTGAACTTCCGGGAATTATTTTTCCACCTACAAAATGTTCAATTAATTTCATGAATAGGATCTTTTAGAGTAAAAATTCTTATTAGTCTATTGTTTAAATATTGGCTGTTGCTAACATTTTCTTTATTTCAGCAATTGCTTTTGCAGGGTTTAAACCTTTAGGGCATGCACTAGTACAGTTCAAAATAGTATGACAACGATACAATTTAAGTTCATCTGCTACTTTTTTTAATCTAGCTTGTCTTTCCTCATCTCTACTATCAATAATCCATCTATAAGCTTGTAATAAAACTGCTGGTCCTAAGTACTTATCTCCATTCCACCAATAACTTGGGCAAGAAGTAGAACAACATGCACACATAATACATTCATAAGCACCATCAAGCTTAGCTCTATCTTCTTTTGACTGAATTAACTCAGCTGACTCAGATTTTGAACTTGATTTTAACCAAGGTTCAATAGATTTATATTGCTTGTATAATCCATCTAAATCTCCGATTAGATCTTTTTTAACTTTTAAGTGTGGCAACGGATAAATATCAATATCTCCATCAATATTTTCATGAGAAGTTGTACAAGCAAGACCATTTTTACCACCCATGTTCATTGCACACGATCCACATACACCGTGAGCACATGATCGTCTGTAAGCAAGGGTGGGGTCTATTTCATTTTTAATTTTATTTAAAATATCCAATACTTTGGATGGACAGTTATCCATATCAACTTCGTAAGTGTCGATTCTTGGACCTTCTCCTGAAGATGGATCCCATCTATATACATTAACTTTTCTTAAATTTTTTGAGCCGGTTTTGTCCTTAAAATATTTACCTTTTTTTGTTTTGGAATTCTCAGGTAAACTGATTTGCACCATTAATATACTCTCTCCTGAGGTGGAAAATACTGTACTTCATTGGTTAATGTAGACTTATGAACATCTCTATAACTTATTTTTGATTTTTTTCCATCACACCAAGCTAGTGTATGTTGCATAAACTTCTCATCATCTCTTTTTGGATAATCTTCTCTTGCGTGAGCTCCCCTACTTTCTTTCCTATTATAAGCGGAGTCAACTGTCACAACAGCTTGTCTAATTAAATTATCAAATTCTAAAGTTTCTACTAGGTCAGTATTAAATATTAATGATTTATCTTTGACTGATAAAGAATCTAATCCATCAAATGTTTGTCGTATTTCATCAACACCCTCTTTAAGTGTTTTCTCTGTTCTAAAAACCGCACATTTTGATTGCATTGTTTTTTGCATAGACAGTCTTAGTTCAGCAGTACCGATATCTCCATCAGAGTTTCTAATCTTATCAAAACGATCTAAACATTTTTGAGTTTCTGACTCACTGATCTCCTCATGTGGTGTACCAGGTTTAATTAGTTCAGCAGCTCTTTTTGCAGCTGCTCTTCCAAAAACAACAAGATCAATCAAAGAGTTAGAGCCCAATCTATTTGCTCCATGAACTGAAACACAAGCTGCTTCCCCTATAGCCATAAGTCCTGGAACAGTTTTTTCAGAACCATTTACAGTCAAAACTTCTGCTTTATAATTAGTTGGTATACCACCCATGTTGTAATGAACTGTAGGTACAACTGGAATTGGTTCCTTAGTAACATCTACATTGGCAAATAATCTTGCTGCATCTGTTATACCTGGCAATCTACTTTCTATAATTTCTTTATCTAGATGACTTAAGTTCAAATGAACATGATCTTGATCTTTTCCAACTCCTCTTCCTTCATTAATTTCAATTGACATTGACCTACTTACAACATCACGTGATGCTAAATCCTTAGCTTTAGGCGCGTATCTTTCCATAAATCTTTCACCTTTAGAATTTGTAAGATAACCTCCTTCACCTCTCGCACCCTCTGTTATTAAGGTGCCGTGTCCATAAATTCCGGTTGGATGAAATTGTACAAACTCCATGTCTTGTAAAGGTAGACCTGCTCTTAACACCATTGCATTTCCATCACCAGTACATGTATGAGCAGATGTTGCAGAATAGTAAACTTTTCCGTAGCCACCTGTAGCTATAATAACAATATGAGATCTAAATCGATGAATAGTTCCATCATTTAAATTCCATGCTATCAATCCTTTACATTCCCCATCTTTCATTAAAAGATCGAGAGCAAAATACTCAATAAAAAACTCTGTCTTATGTTTTAAAGCTTGACCATATAGAGTGTGCAAAATTGCGTGTCCTGTTCGATCAGCTGCAGCACATGTTCTTTGAACTATTCCATTTCCGTAATTTTTGGTCATACCACCAAAAGGTCTTTGATAAATTTTGCCATCCTCTGTTCTGCTAAATGGGACGCCATATTTTTCCAATTCTATAACTGCCTTAGGGGCTTCTTTGCAAAGGTACTCAATGCTATCTTGGTCTCCTAACCAATCTGCTCCTTTTACAGTATCATACATATGCCAACGCCAATCGTCTTCGCCCATGTTTCCAAGGGCAGCTGAAATTCCACCTTGCGCAGCAGAAGTATGACTTCTTGTTGGGAATACTTTTGAAATACATGCAGTTTTTAATCCTGCTTCACTTAAACCAACAGCTGCTCTTAAGCCGGAACCACCAGCACCTAGGACTACAACGTCATATTCATGATCTACTATTTTATATGAACTCATAAGCTAGAGATTAATATAATTGTAATTAGAGGAATTACTACTGCTGATGCATATAAAAGCTTATTTGCGACACTTTTGATTTTATCATTTTTAATATAATCCTCAAAAACCTCACTTATACTTAAAGCTGAAAAAAAATAAGCATTTATTATAAAAATACTAAATAAAAATTTAGATAAAGGCATTGTAAAAAATTCTATTAAATTTAAGTATTCTTTATCATAAATCATTGTGAAATTTAAAATGAACCATGTCATCAATGGTACTAGCAAAACTCCACTGATCTTTAAAAAAATCCATTTTTTAGTCGCACTAATCATACTAAATAAAATTTTTTCCTAATGTAAAAAAAATAATCGTCAAAATTATTGATCCAAATATTACTATTAAACCCGTAATTCTAGTTATCTTAAGTTCAAAACCATAACCTAGATCCATTATCAAGTGCCGGATTTCACTTAATATTTGAAATGAAAAAGACCATGTGATACCCAAAATTATAAATTTTCCAAATAATGATTTTAAAAATAAATTAATTGCTTCATAATTATTTTCGCCAAGAAGAAGTAAGCAAGACCAAATACAAATAAAAGTAATTCCAATAATATTTATTATTCCTGTAATTCTGTGAGTAATAGAAACCAAAGAAGAAATATGCCATCTATAAATTTGAATATGCGGCGATAAAGGAGTTTTATTTTCCATAAAAATTATTTTTAATTAATGATTCAGCTATTTCAACTGCATTCAATGCAGCACCTCTTAAAAGATTATCAGATACAATCCACAAATTTAATCCATTTTTTATTGTTTTATCTTCTCTAATCCTTGAAATAAAAGTTTCATCTTTTCCTTCTGCCTCTAATGGTGTCGAGTAACCTCCATCAATTCTTTCATCAATTACTTTGCAACCGTCAAAACTATTCAATGCTTTTTTTATTTGTTCTAACGAAAAACTTTTCTCAAATTGAATATTTACCGATTCTGAGTGAGAAACAGATATTGGTAATCTAACACATGTTGCTGTTAGATCGATTTTGTCATCTAAGATTTTTTTAGTCTCGTTTCTCATTTTTAACTCTTCTTTCGTGTAGCCATCTTCTGAAAAAACATCGATATGTGGAATAGCATTAAAAGCAATTGGTTTTGTAAAATTTTCAGATTTAATATCTTTACCATCTAAAGCTAATTTAGTTTGTTTGATCAATTCATCCATTGATGCTTTACCAGCACCAGAAACAGATTGGTATGTTGAAACAACTATTCTTTTAATTACAAATAAATCATGTAACGGCTTTAATGCGATTACTAATTGTGCTGTTGAACAATTAGGATTTGCAATAATATTTTTTTTAACATTGTTTAAAGCATCTGAATTTACCTGCGGGACTATTAAAGGAACATCGGGATCCATTCTGAAAAAACTAGAATTATCAATTACTAAACAATGCTTGGCTGCTTTTTCAGCAAATTTTTCAGAAATTTTTCCGCCTGCTGCAAAGAAAGCGATTTTAACTTTGGAAAAATCAAAATTTTCTAATTCACTCACCACAATATCTTTACCTTGAAAATGAATTTTTTTTCCAGCGCTTTTGGACGAAGCAACCAAGTAAAGACTTCCTAAAGTAAGTCCTTTTTTTTCGAGAACTTCCAGAGTTTTTCTTCCAACATTACCTGTTGCTCCTACTATTGCTATATTCATGATGTAGGGTTTATACTAGATGAAAGGTAAATCGCAAACTTTTACAGCTATTAAATTTCCATCAATTTCC
Organism: uncultured Pelagibacteraceae bacterium; assembly: GCA_902582845.1. GTDB lineage: Bacteria > Pseudomonadota > Alphaproteobacteria > Pelagibacterales > Pelagibacteraceae > Pelagibacter. The sequence goes on from CACHTQ010000005.1 coordinate 57,474, forward strand.
AATAATCCTGTAGCAGATGCTTTACAATGCGGCTCATTTATCATTGCAATACCTATAGACTTTTTAAAATGAGGTGAATAACAGGCAGATCTTAAATCCCCAATTAAATTTCCTTTTTCATCTTTGATATTCAGAGATTTAGTTAAATTAATTTTGCTAATATCAATCTGAACACCCATTAATTTTCTTTTGATCCCTTCTTTTTGAATTTTTTTCAATTTTTCTTTTCCTAAAAAATCTATATCTGTATCTAAATTTACATACTTTTCAAAACCACATTCAAATGGATTATCATTATTGTCAAAATCGTTTCCATAAGAAAGTAAACCACTTTCTATTCTTTCAATTAAATTTGGACATCCAGCTTTTACGTTAAATTCTTTTCCTAATATAAAGAGTTGATCATATAAATCTAATCCAGATTTAGTATTTTCAACATAGATCTCAAAACCTCCTTGTTTTGACCAACCAGATCTAGCAATTAAATGTTTTACACCCTCAAAATCATAATAATTAAATCCAAAAAATTTTAACTCTTTTATCTCCTTACCAAAAATTTTTTCCATCAAATCAAAAGATTTGGGTCCTTGAATCGCTAAGATATCAACATTAGGCTCAAAAATTTTTACATTTAATTTATTTCCTGATGCTAATCCTTTTGCAAAAAAAATAACATCGGAGTCAGCAATTGAGATCCACCATCTATCTTCAGCTAGTTTTAAAATAACTGGATCATTTACTAAATTTCCGCTTTCATCAATTATTGGGCAATAATAACATCTGCCAATTTTGGAATTGGATAAATCTCTACAAGTCATAAGTTGAACAAGTTTCGCTGCATCATTACCAGAAATTTCAACCTGTCTTTCTGCTGATACATCCCATACTTGAACATTTTTTTTTAAATGATCACAGGATTCTTCTAAAGATCCAAATGCTGCTGGTAACAGCATATGATTATAAACTGTGTAGGCAGTCACACCTTGATTTTCAATTCTTGAAGTATACGGAGTACTTCTCACTCTTCTTGATTTAGCTATTGGATAACTTTTCATTTATTTAAGAATTCTAAAATCTTTTCTCTCATTTCGAATGCTTTTTCAATCATTATCATATGGCCACATCCTTTGATCACGTGAGTAGTTGAATTTTTAATCAAATTAGAGAATTTTTTTCCTGCTTCTAAATTAACCATTTTATCTAATTCTCCAAATATAAGCATCGATGGTAGATCAATTACTTTTGCAGCCTCAGAGCCATTTGAATAATTGTTACATGCATTTAGATCAACAGCCAAAATTTCACTTATATCTCTCGGCGATTGAATGATTTTTTCTACCGGGTTACCACCAATAAACTTTTTTGAACCCTCATATCCCCATTTCATCATTAATTTTACAGCGTCTGAGTGTCCGCTTTGAGCTAATTCAATTAGATCCGGATGTACCGGCATTTTATTTGAACCTCCAACAAAAACTAATTTTTTGAGTCTCTCTTTATATCTTGAAGAATATTCGAGTATTTCTAAACATCCTTGAGAATGACCAACTAAAATTAAGTTTTTTAATTTTAATTTATCAAATACTTTTTCCATCCAATCAGCAATTTTTTCAATACTATCTAAACAAGGACCATCTGAATTTCCATGTCCAGGTAAATCTATAGATAATACATTATAATTTTTTGATGAAAAAAATTGTTCAGCTAGCGACCAAACAATGTGTGAGAGACCACTTCCATGTAAAAATACTATCGTATCTTTATTCATATCTATACCCTGACCAGAGTCGGATACATGAATGTTTTTGTTTTCTAGTTGGAATATCAATTATTTTCCTAAAATTTTTTTCTTAATTCAAATTTTTGAATTTTACCTGTTGAAGTCTTTGGTAATTCACAAAAAACAACTTGTTTCGGCACTTTAAAACCAGCAAGAGTTTCTTTACAAAAACTTATTAATTCTTTTTCTGTAACCGGTTTATCTTGGACCATCTCAATAAATGCACATGGAACTTCGCCCCATTTTTCATCTGGTTTTGCAACTACTGCTGCAATAGAAACTGATGGATGCTTTGCTAAAGTGTTTTCTATTTCGATTGAAGAAATATTTTCACCTCCAGAAATAATGATATCTTTAGATCTGTCTTGAATTTTAACATATCCATCTGGATGCATGACCGCCAAATCTCCAGAATGAAACCATCCACCACCCATAGCTTTATCTGTAGCATCTTTATCTTTGAAATAGCCCTTCATAACGACATTTCCTTTAATCATAATTTCACCAATCGTTTTTCCGTCTTTTGGTACTTCTTTCATTGACCCAGGGTCCATAACTGTAATTCCCTCTGTATTAGGGTATCTTACTCCTTGCCTTGCCTTTATCTCATTCTGCTTTTCTTCATCAAATTCATTCCAAGAGTCGTTCCAAGCACATTGCGTAACATGACCATATGTTTCTGTTAATCCATAGACATGCATTACTTCAAATCCAAGTTCTTTCATTTTTTTAAATATGATGCTTGGTGGCGGTGCTCCAGCGGTCAATACATAAACTTTTTGTTTTAGCTTTTTTCTGTCGGACGCAGGAGCTCCTGTAATCATATTGAGCACTATTGGCGCACCTCCAAAATGAGTGACATCATATTTATCAATTAATTCAAAAATTTTCTTAACATCAATATTTCTTAAGCAAATAGTTCTTCCATTTAACATGGGAACAGTCCACGGATAACCCCAACCATTGCAATGAAACATGGGCACAATAGTCAAAAAATTTAATCTGTTTGGCATATTCCATGCAACTGCACTTCCAGTTGACATCAAATATGATCCTCTATGATGATAAACCACTCCCTTAGGGTTTCCAGTAGTTCCTGAAGTATAACTAAGTGATAATGCTTGCCATTCATCTTCCGGCATTTCCCAATTATAATTTTCATCACCAGTATTTAAAAAACTTTCATATTCTAATTCTCCAATTTTCTCACACTTAGATTGGTCTGCAAATTTATCGTTGATATCAATTATTATTATTTTTCTTTTTAAAGTATTAAGGGCCTTTTTTACCTCAACATGAAGTTGCCTATCAACAACTAAAACTTTTGCCTCACTATGTTCTAAAATATACGCAATTGTCTTAGCATCTAATCTAATATTAATAGTATTAAGAACTGCACCTGTCATTGGAACTGAATAATGTCCTTCAAAAATTTCAGGGGTATTAAAAGCTAAAAACGAGACAGTATCACCCTTGCTAACTCCAATTTTATTAAGTGCGCTAGCAAATTTTACAGTTCGTTTATAAACTTGACTCCAAGTATATTTCCTATCTTCATAAATAACTGCTTCATAATTGGGATAAATTTCATAAGCTCTTTTTAAAAAAGTCAAAGGTGTTAATGGAACATAATTTGCATCATTTTTATCAAGATTAGTTTCGTAATGGCTCATTTAATTGAACTTGAAATTCATAATATTTGAACTTCCAGAAATCGCAGACTTATAGTGATGTTCAGCTCTAGGTAATACTTTGTCAAAATAAAATCTAGCAGTGTCTATTTTATCATTATAAAAATTTTTATTTTCCTCATAATCTTTAAAACTCACCTCTAGAACCTTAATCCATGCATATGCAATAGATACATAACCTAAAGTTTTAAGGTAGTCATTAGCCCCTGCGCTAACATCATCTTTTTCTGTCTTTGCTTTATCTGTCATCCAATCACTAAATTTTTTAAGAGTGTCTAAATTCTTGTTAAATTCTGATAAAAATGGTTTAATTTTTTCATTGTCAGTTTTACACTCTGACTTAACTTGATCTAAAAATTTATTAATTATATTACCATTTTTATTTGATAATTTTCTGAAAACTAGATCTGAAGCTTGGACCGAATTTGTGCCTTCATAGATAGGTGTAATTCTATTATCTCTATATAATTGTTCTATTCCTTGATCTTTAGTGTATCCATATCCACCATGAATTTGCATAGCATCACTTGTTATTTCCATTGCTAAATCTGTGAATAATGATTTTACCACAGGAGTCATAAGGGAAACATAATCTGAGGCTTCCTGACGGGTTTTTTCATCTGGATGATTTAAACTTACTTCAGTTTGCTGCGACAACCAAAAACATAAAGCTCTTTCACCCTCAATAATTGATTTCATATTAAGTAGGGTTCTTCTAATGTCAGCGTGTTCAATTATAAAATCTGCACCATTTTTTGAATTAGAATTATTTGATTTTCCTTGTTTTCTCTCTTTTGCATAAGTAAGTGAATTTTGATAGGCAATTTCTGAAATACCTAATCCTTGTATACCAACAACTATTCTTTCAAGATTCATCATGGTGAACATTGCACTTAATCCTTTTTCTTTAGCACCTATCATGTATCCAGTAGCATCATCAAAATTTAATACACAAGTTGCTGATCCCTTTATTCCCATCTTAGTCTCTATAGATCCTGTAGATATCCCATTTCTTGGTCCAATTGTTCCATCGTCTTTAACTACAAATTTTGGAACTAAAAACAAACTTATTCCTTTTGTGCCTGCTGGAGAGTCATCAGCTCTTGCCAAAACTAGATGAATAATATTCTCAGTTAAATCATGATCACCAGATGTAATAAATATTTTTTGACCACTTATTTTATAAGTTCCGTCAGTTTGTTTCTTAGCTTTTGTTCTTAGTAAACCCAAATCGGTACCACATACTGGCTCAGTTAAACACATAGTGCCGCTCCATTTTCCCTCAACTATTTTAGGTAAATATTTATTTTTTATATCGTCTGTAGCATGATGATTAATACAATTATATGCACCTATACTTAGTTCGCTGTATAATTTAAAAGACAAACTTGCTGAGGAAAGCATTTCATCAAAAAATGCACTTACAGTTTTTGGCATACCTTGACCCCCATATTTTGGATCACAAGATAATGAAGTCCATCCGTCCTCAATATATTTTTTGTAAGCTTCTTTATAACCTGGAGGAGTTCTTACTACTCCATTTTCTAAAACTGCAGGATTTTCGTCACCAGCTTTAGCTAATGGTAAAATTAAATTTTGATTAATCTTCGCTGCCTCCTGTAAAATATCTTTTACTAAATCAGTTGTTACCTCTTTATATTTTTCTAACTCATTATATTTTTGATTATTTCTAAGTTTCTCGAATAGAAACATCATATCATCAAGAGGAGCGGTATAGCTTGGCATATTATGACTTTAAGATAATTAATTAATTATTGCAATTTTGAAATGATCGCATCACCCATTTGAGAAGTAGAAACCTCTTTCATTTTATCAGACATTATATCTTTTGTTCTTAATCCATCATTAAGAGCCTCTTGCACAGCCTTTTCTAGGGCCTCTGCCTCTTTATCTAAATCTAAAGAATATCTTAGTGCCATAGCAAAACTCAAAATTGAGGCGATAGGATTAGCAACTCCTTTTCCAGCAATATCTGGGGCTGAACCATGAATAGGTTCATACATAGCTCTCATTTCGCCATCCTTATTTTTTGCACCTAATGATGCAGAAGGTAGTAATCCAAGAGAACCTGTTAACATAGAAGCCTCATCTGATAACATGTCACCAAATAAATTATCAGTTAAGATTACATCAAATTGTTTTGGGTTTCTGACTAATTGCATCGCACAATTATCAGCCAACATATGACTTAACTCAACATCCTTATAATCTTTATCATGTAATGATTGCACTTCTTCTTTCCAAAGTTGACCCGCTTCCATCACATTAGATTTTTCACAAGATATGACTCTATTTGATCTTTTTTTAGCTAAGTCAAAAGCAACTCTAGCTACTCTAATAATTTCACTACTAGTATAAGTATGAGTGTTTACTCCTTTTCTTTCTCCATTTTCTATTGGTTTAATTCCTCTTGGTTCACCAAAATATACTCCACCAGTTAATTCTCTAACTATTAAAATATCTAAACCTGATACAATTTCTGGTTTTAAAGTTGAAGCATTTACCAATTGTTCAAAGCATATTGCTGGCCTTAAATTAGCAAAAAGTTTTAGTTCTTTTCTAAGTTTTAAAAGGGCTCTCTCAGGTTTTTTTGAAAATTCTACACCATCCCATTTTGGTCCACCAACTGCACCTAACATTATTACAGCGCTCTCTAATGCTTTATAAAAAACTTCATCAGTAAGAGGTGTTCCATGCTTATCAAAAGAAATTCCTCCAACTAAATCCTCATCAATTTCAAAATCTAAAGATTTTTTATCATTAAACCAATTGATTACTTTTTTGACCTCTGTAATCACTTCAGGACCTATTCCATCACCTGGTAACAATAACACTCTTCTTTTTTTAACTTTAATCATTAAACACCCAGGGCTTTTTGACTTTTAAATCTTTTTCAAAAATTTCTATTTTATCAGATTTTTTTAATGAAAGAGCTATATCGTCTAATCCCTCTAACAAACACTTTTTTTTAAACGAGTCTACTTTAAATCTTAATTCATTATTTCCAAAAATAATTTTTTCTTCCTTAAGATCTATAAAAATTTCTTCTTTTCTTTTTGCATACTCTGATAGCTCTTTAATTTTATCATCATCTAAAACTATTGGTAAAATTCCATTTTTAAAACAATTGTTATAAAAGATATCTGCAAAACTAGAACTTATCACACACGTGATACCGAAATCTAATAATGCCCATGGAGCGTGTTCTCTTGAAGAACCACAACCAAAATTTTTTCCAGCAATTAGAATTTTTGAGTTATTGTAAGGATCTGTGTTTAAAACAAAATCATTTATCTCTTTACCTTGATCGTCATATCTCATCTCAAAAAATAAATTTTTGCCCAGTCCAGTTCTTTTAATTGTTTTTAAAAATTGTTTTGGAATAATCATATCTGTATCAATATTAACTATTGGCAAATACGCTGGTATACTCTTCAAGGTGTTAAATTTTTGCATGTTAATTTTGATATTTCCTTACATCATCAAGGTTTCCAGATATTGCTGCTGCTGCTGCCATACCTGGGCTTACTAAATGGGTTCTTCCACCTCTACCTTGCCTACCTTCAAAATTTCTATTTGATGTAGAGGCACATCTTTCTTCAGGTTTTAATTTATCTGCATTCATAGCTAAACACATTGAACAACCTGGCTCTCTCCATTCAAATCCTGACTTTACAAAAATTTTATCTAATCCTTCTTGTTCTGCTTGTTCTTTAACTAGCCCTGATCCAGGAACAACCATTGCATGAACATGAGAGGCAATTTTTTTATCTTTTAAAATTTTTGCAGCCTCTCTTAAATCTTCAATTCTCCCATTAGTACAGCTCCCAATGAAAACTTTATCAATTTTAATATCTTTAGCTGCCATATCTGGTTTCAAGCCCATATAATTTAAGGCTCGTTCCAAAGAATTTTTTCTATCCTCATCTTTCTCATTTTTTGGATTTGGTACTCTTTCATCTATCGTAATAACATCCTGAGGTGAAGTTCCCCAAGTTATCATTGGCGAAATTTCATTAGCAGTTAGGTTCACCTCCTTGTCAAACTTTGCACCCTCATCAGTATTTAAATTTTTCCAATTATCTAGTGCTTTATCCCAATCATCTCCCTTAGGAGACATCGGTCTACCTTCTAAGTATTTAAATATTTTTTCATCAGGAGCAATTAATCCTGCTCTTGCACCACCTTCAATTGTCATATTACAAATTGTCATTCTATTCTCAACACTAAGCGATTTAATTAGATCACCTGCATATTCTATTACACATCCTGTTCCTCCCGCAGTTCCAATTTTTCCAATTATTTGAAGAATTACATCTTTTGATGTAACACCTAATGGAAGTGTGCCGTTGACATTTATTCTAAAATTCTTTGCTTTTTTTTGAACTAATGTTTGAGTTGCTAAAACATGTTCTACTTCTGAAGTTCCAATACCAAAAGCTAATGCACCAAATGCTCCATGTGTTGCTGTATGACTATCACCACAGACAATAACTGTACCGGGTTGAGTAAAGCCCTGTTCAGGCCCTGTGACATGAACAATTCCTTGTCTCTTATCGCTCATTCCAAAAAGTTTAATACCAAACTCTTTGCAATTAGCCTCTAAAGTTTCGACTTGAATTTTAGATTCATGGTCTGAAATACCTTTAGACCTATCCGTTGTTGGAACATTATGATCTGCAACAGCTAATGTCAATTTTGGGTGTCTTACTTTACGTTTAGAATTTCTTAATCCCTCAAAGGCTTGTGGACTAGTGACTTCATGAACTAAATGTCTGTCAACAAACAATAAAGCTGTTCCATCTTCTTGCTGATGAACTAAATGCTCGTTCCAAATTTTATCGTAAAGAGTATTGGGCATTGAGAAAAAAATTATTTTTTTTCCTGTAAATTTTCAAGTTTTTTTTCAGTTTTAGTTTCAGCTTTGGGTGCCTCTTTCTTCATCTCTGTTTTTGGGGCTTCTTCTTTTTTAGGCTCTACAGTTGGGGTAGCCTCTTTAGCCTCTTTTTGAGATTCTGGTGCACTTTCTTTTTCAGCTGGCGCTAGATTTTCTTCAGTAACAGTCTCAGGCTTGACGTCAATATCAATACCAATTTTTTTTCTTATTTTTTCAGCGATCCTAGCAGATTTTCCAGTTCTATCTCTTAAATAATACAGTTTAGCTCTTCTTACTTTTCCTGAACGAATTACTTTGATTGAGTCAATAACAGTTCCATACAATGGGAAAGTTCTTTCAACACCTTCTCCAAAAGATATTTTTCTAACAGTAAAAGATGAGTTTATGTCTCTACTTTTTTTAGCTATACAAACACCTTCGAAATATTGAATTCTCTCTTTTTTTCCCTCTGTAATTCTGACGCCTACTTTAACAACATCACCAGGAAAGAAATCAGGGATCTTTTTTTCTGACAGAATTTTTTTAACGTTATTTTGGTTTATTTCTTCTATTGTTTTCATTTTAATATTTAACAAATTAATTCTTCTTATATTTATGCCACAAATCTGGTCTTCGGTCGCGTGTTATAGCCTCAGATTGAGATAAACGCCAGTCTTTAATTTTAGCGTGATCACCAGATAATAACACATCTGGAACTGATTTATCCTCCCAAATCTGTGGTTTGGTATATTGTGGATACTCCAAAAGGCCATTTTCAAAAGTTTCTTCAGAAGCTGATTTATCATTCCCTAAGACTCCAGGTAAAAGTCTCAATACACTATCAAGCACTACTAGCGCAGCAGTTTCTCCGCCTGATAATACATAGTCTCCTACACTAATCTCTTCAATATTTCTTGTAGATAATACTCTCTCATCAACACCTTCGAAATGACCGCAAATTAATGAGAAGGATTTTTCTAATGATAGATCTTGTGCGAGTTTTTGATTAAATACTCTACCTTTCGGTGAAAGATACAAAATTCTATCTCCTTTATTTATGTTTTGATCGATAGAATTTGCTAAAACATCAGGTTTTAATAACATACCTGTTCCACCACCGTAAGGAGTATCATCAACTGTTTTATGTTTGTCTGTAGCTGCATCTCTAATATTTATCACATTCAAACTCCACAATTTTTTTGACATTGCTTTTCCGTAAAGACCTTTTCCTAAAGGCCCAGGAAAAATATCTGGATAAAGTGTAAA
>CACHTQ010000006.1 GCA_902582845.1 uncultured Pelagibacteraceae bacterium
CAAAAGCCATTCCTATTGGAAAACAGAAAATTAAGCAAAAAAAAGATATTATAAAAGTTAAAGATAATCCTCCCCAAGCTCCAGTTTCTACCCAGTTTAAACCATCTAATTTACCTAACTCAATGTACTCCTCAAAAAATATAAAATACTTTAAAGCTATATAAAGAGCCAAAGGAACAATCAAAAAATAATAGAATTTATATTTTGCAGGTATAAAAAACCCTAAAATAATTGATAAGATGGCTGCAATAATCCCATATGAAAAATCAAAAAATACGGGACCACCGGATATAAAGAAAAAGATAAATAAGAATGCAATCAGAGGATAAATAACAACATAGTAAAGTGTTAAATACTTCTTAAATCTGTCAGTTGCAAAATAACCAACTGAACCCATTAATACTAAGGCTATAAATGATAAATTTATTCTCCATTGCTCAGCATTAGGGTACATCCCATACATAAATCTTCTCATCCAAACTTTAATATATGTCCAACAAGCTCCTGAACCAGTGCAAACATCTTTGGTATCTCCTGCGAAACTTGCATCTATTACAAACCAGCTAAGAATAGGTGGAAGAGATTTGATAATAACAAATATAATCAGTAATGACAGAACTGCATTAAAGTTGTTGGTATTTATATGTTTATTTAAAAGATCTAATTGTTTTATTCCGCTAAATTCTATCCTTATAAAATAAAGTCCAACAAAACCTAATATTAATGGAAATAAAAAACTTAAAAAACCAGGTAAAAAACCAGTTAAATTTAAGCTAAAAAATGAATTTAGAAAAACATCCAATACACTAATCAAAAATAAAAAAGAACCTAAGTATAAGAAAGTATTTAAATTATTTTTATCAGGCCTTAAAAAATTTATTTTTGACATTATTTTTCCTGTATTGCAATTTTTTTGTTATACCAATTCATTAAAAGTGAAATTGAAATACTTAAGGTTAAATAGGTAAACATAGTTATTGAAACTATTTCAATAGCCTTTCCGGTTTGCATTAAAGCAGTCCCTGCAAACACTAAAACTAAATCAGGATAAGCAATAGCTGCTGCTAATGAAGAGTTTTTTGTTAAATTTAAATATTGATTTGTTGTTGGTGGAATTATTATTCTTAAAGCTTGAGGCATAATTACAAGTTTAAGTACCTGATTTGGGGTTAATCCTATAGATGCAGCAGCCTCTTTTTGTCCTTTACCTACACCTTGAATTCCTGCTCTTACACATTCTGCAATAAAAGTAGCTGTGTAAAGAGATAAAGAAAGAGTAAGAGCTATCAATTCTGGAGGTAAACTTACTCCACCTTCATATATGAAAGAAGTTGTGGCTAATTGTTTTAAAACAGGAACTTCAAATGAAATACCTACTCCGCCAATCAAAAAACTTAAAAGAGGTAAAATAAATATTAATCCTATTGATATCAAAAATACTGGTATTTGTTTTCCTTGATTTTCTTGAACTCTCTTAGCATGAATACGAATAACAATTATAGCTATTATTGCTGCAACTATTGAATAAAAGAAAACACTAAAATTTTGCCAAATAAATGCTGGAACATAAAGACCTTTAATGGTTAAGAAAAAAACACCAAAAATTGCCTCTGCATCTTGTGGAAGTGGTAAAGCTCTTAGTGCAGCAAAATACCAAAAAAATATTTGAAGCAGTAATGGAATATTTCTAAAAAACTCAACATAAAAGGCTGCGAATTTATTTATTAAGTAATTAGGAGATAACCTTGCTACACCAACTATTACACCAAGAATAGTTGCAATTATAATCCCAATAACTGAAACAAGAATTGTATTTAATAACCCGACTAAATAAGCTCTAAAATATGAATGTGAGCCATCGTATTCTATTAATGAAAATTGTACATCGAAAGAGGACTCTTGTGATAAAAACCCATAACCAAAATCAATCCCTCTATTTTCCATATTAATCTGAGCGTTATAAGTAAAAAAACCAAAGACTAATACGACAGCAGTAACTGTAATTAATTGTGGAACAATATCTTTAAGTTTAAAATTCACGATGGGAGTAATATAGAAGCTTATAAAAAAAAGGGCTAGAAAAATCTAGCCCTTTTTAATCATTTAAATATGCAATTATCTTGCAGGTGGTACGTAAAGAATTCCACCCTTAGTCCATAATTCATTTGGACCTCTATCAGGTAAAATTCCAGTGTCAGCTATATTTCTTTTATAGCTTTCACCATAATTACCAACTTGCTTGATAATTCTTAGACTCCAGTCGTTATCTAGACCAAAAGCAGCACCTAATTCACCTTCTGCTCCAACTAATCTTTTAATAGCTGGGTTATCAGAAGTTTTCATCATATCTGCATTTGCTGAAGTAATACCGTATTCTTCTGCTTCGATCATAGTATTTAATGACCATCTTACGATATCCTCCCACACAGAATCACCTTGTCTCACAACAGGACCTAATGGCTCCTTTGAAACAGTTTCAGGTAACACAATGTGTTCATCTGGATTAGACATTTTTGTTCTCTGTGCAGCAAGACCAGATTTATCAGTAGTGTAAGTATCACATCTACCTGCATCATAAGCAGCTACAACTTCATCAGCTTTTTCAAAAGCAACTGGTTCATATTTGATCCCTTTAGAATTAAAGAAGTCTCTCATATTTAACTCAGTTGTTGTACCAATGTTAGTACAAGCTGAGATACCATCTTTGAATTGGCTTGTTGAAGTAATACCAGAACTTTTTCTAACCATAAAACCTTGGCCATCGTAGAAATTTACTCCAACGAATGTAAGTCCGATATCAGCATCTCTAGAAAGAGTCCAAGTTGTGTTTCTTGATAAGATATCAATCTCACCAGAAGTTAAAGCAGTAAACCTTTCTTTAGCACTTAGTGGTGTAAACTTAACTTTGTTTGCATCACCTAGCACTGCAGCAGCTACTGCTCTACATACATCAACATCAATACCAGTCCAATTTCCTGCAGCATCAGCGTTAGAAAATCCTGGAAGACCTTGAGATACTCCACATCTTACAAAACCCTTCTTTTGAGTGTTTTTAAGTGTTTTAGATTTTTTAGCAGCCATAGACTCTGTTGTAAAAGTGAACAACACAGCAACCATAGCAACTAAAGAAGTTAATTGTTTTAAGTATTTAAACATATTTCTTCCTATTGTTTATTTATTTGTTAACAAATAATTCAAAATTACTTTTGAATATTGATAATTTAAGCATGTTCAAAAATACTCTTCAAGAGGAATTTATTAGATATTTTGACCCCATGAAATTCGAGTCAAGATAATAATTATATAAAAATATCAGCGAAAAAATGATGTCTGGCGCGCCCTGAAGGATTCGAACCTACGACCCTCGGTTTAGAAAACCGATGCTCTATCCAGCTGAGCTAAGGGCGCATCAAAAAAATAATCTTACATATACAATAATAACTTAATTTTTAAAAAGGAATTTTTTTATTAAAAGTAAAATTGTTAATAACTCTATCCTACCCACAATCATAAAGAAAATAAGACAATATTTACTAAATAATTGAAGATTATAAAAATCAAATTCCTTTAAACCATAGATTGAAGAGTTTACAGTGTTCATTAAAGTTAAAATTGCTAACTTGAAAGAGTTAACAAATGTTATTCCACTTAAGCTTAGTAATGAAGTTAATATGAATAAAGATAAAATAAATATTATTATTGTAAGAAAATATTTATTAATTTCATCAAGATTAAAATTAATTTTTGTGAAAATTAACTTATTCATAAAAACATTTTTAGGTCTACTAAAAGATAAAATTTGATTTAGTGAGAATTTAAATAGTGAATAAATCTTTATAAATCTTAAACCAGAACTTGTTGAAAAAAAAGATCCACCTATAATTACCAAGATTAGAAATATAAAGTTCAAATTTTCTTGGCCAGAACTTAATGAAAAACCAATATTAGTCATACTGCTAATTATTGCAAAAAGATTTATAAAAAATTCATAATTGAAACTAAAAAAAAGAAAAAAAATAGTAGTTACAATTATTAAATAAACAAATAAGTGTAGATCTTCATAAAAAAAATTAACATTTTTTTTTCTAAGAAAAATTAAATTGTATGAGAAGAAAAGACTAAAAAATGAAAAAAGCATCAACAATGAAAATATAATTATTTGAGCATTTTCTTTAATTATAGTTGATAATTCGTTGACAGGTAAAAAACCACCTGATGAAATTATTGTTAAAGATAAATTTAATGAATCGAAAGTTCTTATAGAAAAAATATTTAAAACTATAAATATCATTATCGTCAATGATGAATATAAAATAAAAATTTTAGCTGCTTGTTTCAAAATTTCTGAACTATTAAATGATATAAAATTTGTTAAAGTTTTTTTAAAACTGTCATCATAGATATCTATTAAATAAATTATAGAAAATAAAAAATAAAGACCTCCTATCCATTGAGTAGATGATCTCCAGATAATTAAACTTTGATCAATAAGTTTTATATTTTCAAAAACTGTAAAACCAGTAGATGTAAATCCTGATATTGCCTCAAAAAAAGAATTTGAAAAAGTTAAATTGTAGATACTGAAATAAAATGGAATTGATAAAACCAAAGGTATTAACAAATAACCTAAAAAAATGCTTAATATTCTTTGAAAAATATTAGATTTGATATCATATTTTCCAAATTTAAAAAAAGTTATAAATAAGATAGATGATGCTAGTAAAGTAAAATAATAAGTATCTAAATTTAAATATAGATTAAAATAGTAAGAATAAAGAATGTTAAAAAAAGAAAGTATTGAAACAATACCAAAAAAAAAACTTAAATATTTGATCTGCAATTTAAACATTCAATTAAACAGAGCTTAGTCTGAAAAGATTTTCCACAACTCCAACTGTGTCTTTTTTTACAATTAAAACAATCTGATCATCTTTTTTAAAAACAAAATAAGACTTTGGGATAATTACCTTCTTGTTTCTTAGAACAGCTCCGATTCTTATTTCATCTGGTAAGTTTGAATTTTTTAATTCTTTATTAATCAATTCTGAAGACTCGATTATCTCCGCCTCTATTACCTCATACTCACCATTTGATATTGTATAAGCATTTTCAATTGTTCCCTTGTGAATATGTTTTAAGATACTGGAAACTGTATTCATTCTAGGATCAATCAAATCATCAATTTTCAATGATGACTGTAATAAAGAATAATTTGGTTTATTAATTAAAGCCATTGTTCTTTTATCTTCAATCTCTTTTTGATCTTTAGCAAATTTTTCAACAAGAACACTAACCATTAAATTATCTTCATCATCATTCGTAAGAGCTAGAACAGTTTCTGCTTCATCTAAATTTGCCTCAGATAAAACTTCTTCATCTAATCCATTTCCATTTATTACAATTGTGTTATTCAATTCATTTGCAAGATATTCTGATCGAATTTTATCCTTTTCTACGATTTTTACCCTCACCCCATCTAACGTATCTTCAATGTTTTTAGCAAGGTTATAACCAATATTACCTCCTCCGATAATCAAAATTTTTTTTGATATTTTTTCTGTATGACCAAAAGCCTCTAAAGTCTCACCCATTTGTGAAGAGTTAATTATTACGTAAATCTTATCATTTTCTTCTATTTGATCAGTTTTTTTTGGAATAAAAGATTTATCTTCTCTGATAATCGCAATTATATTTGCATCCAAATTTGGAAATTTATTTGTTAATTCATTAAGTTTTAACCCAATTAATTTACAATTATCTTTAATTAGTATTTCTAAAAGCCTGATTTGATTATCTGCAAATGGAACACTATCTAATGCTCCTGGTGCCTCTAATTTTCTTTGTATTGATCTTGCAATTTCAATTTCTGGTGAAATTATTACGTCAATTGGTAAGTTTTCTTTATTATAAACTCTAGTAAATTTTGGATTTAAATAATCTTGAGATCTAATTCTGGCAATTTTTTTTGGAATATTAAAAATGGAAAATGCTATTTGACAAATTAACATATTAATTTCATCATTTCTGGTTACTGCTATTATCATATCAGTTTCAGCTGCATTAGCTTTTTCAAGTATTGAAGGATAGGTTGCCTTACCAACTATTGCTTTTACATCAAGCGAGTCGTTAATTTTTTGTATATCTTCACTTGATTGATCAATTACAGTAATAGAATGACCCTGTTCACTAAGTAATTTGGCAATAGTAAAACCTACTCTTCCAGCACCACAAATTATAATATTCATATTTAGTTAAATTCTTTTATACCAAGACCCTTTAGCTTTCTATGTAAGGCACTTCTTTCCATCCCAACAAAAGTAGCTGTTTTTGATATATTTCCATTAAATTTTTTTAATTGTATTGTTAGATATTCTTTTTCAAACTTTTCTCTCGCCTCTTTTAATGGAACAGAAAGACTATTTTCATTCACTTTACCTATACTATTACTGCCTTTTAATGACTCCTTGATTATATTTGAAATCTTATCCTGAGTATTTGGTTGAAGAATTGCGATTCGTTCGATTAAATTTCTTAATTCCCTTACATTACCATGCCAATCATGGTTCAAAATGTAACTGTTATTTTCATCAATTTCTAACATTTTAATCTTATAATTTTCGGATATTTGTCTAGAAAAATAATTTATTAAAAGTGGAATATCTGAAATTCTTTCATTCAGTGGTTTTATGTTTATCTCAAATACATTCAATCTGTGAAATAAATCCTCTCTAAAATTTCCATACTCAATTTCTTTTTTTAGATCTTTACTAGATGAACAAATTAGTCTTACATCGACATTTATATCACTATTTCCATTTACCCTTTTAAACTTTTGATCTGTTAAAACTCTTAAAATTTTTGATTGTATATCTAAAGGTATTTCGGATACTTGGTCAACTAGTAAAGTTCCTTTATTAGCTTTTTCTAATGCACCATAAGAAATAGAACCATCGTCTTTTTCTTCACCAAATAACTCTAACTCATATTTATTATTATCTAATAAAGCTCCGTTAATTATTATAAATGGATTATTTTTTCTTTTAGATTTTTTATGTATTTTTCTTGCTATCAATTCTTTTCCAGATCCTGATGGACCATTTACAAAAATTCTGCTTTCGGTAATTGATATTTTATCGATTTGATCTCGTATATTGGATATATTTTTGCTGTCACCTATTAAATCATATGATGAAAAGAGTTTATTTTCATATTCTTTATTTTGGTTTTTTAAATTTAAATTTTCAACTGCCCTATTAATAAAATTTAATAATCTTGCACGGTCAAAGGGTTTTTCAACAAATTCAAAAGCACCATGTTTTAATGAATTAATTGCCATTTCTATATTTGCATGTCCAGAAATCATAATTACTGGAACATCATTATTTTTTGATTTAATATGAGTTAAAAGTTGAATACCATCATTATCGCCCTTATCTAATTTTACGTCGAGAATAGCAACGTCTGGCATTTTTTTATCAATTTCGCTAAGCGCCTGACTGTAATTTGCTGCAACTCTTGTTTTATAACCAGCATCTATAATTAGTTCATTCAGAATATTTCTTATATCTGAATTATCATCGACGATTAATATCTCAACATTCATTTAGTTAAATATAATTTCTACTTTGGCTCCATTTAGTATTGAAACAAAATTTAATTTTCCATTATGATCATTAATAATTTTATTGACTATAGAAAGACCTAATCCTGTGCCATTTTTCTTTGTTGTAACATAAGGGTTTAAAATTTCATTTAGATTTTTTGAAAAATTTCCAAATCCTAAACCATTATCGATAATTATAATGTATATCTGGTTATTTTTCTCAAAAATTTCAATATCAATTATTTTATTGAAATTGCTAGTATTTTCAGCTTTTTGTTGAATACTTTCAATAGAATTTTTAATCAAATTAAATATCACTCTGCTCATCTGCTCTTTATCACTCTCAAGTAAAATTGTAGTTTTATCAAATGATAAATTTATTTTAATTGATGAGTCAATTTGAGATAATAATTCTATATTATCTTTAATTATTTTTATTAAGTCATTTTTTTTAAAGATTGGTTTTGGCATTCTAGCAAAATCTGAAAATTCATTTACAAGATTTTCTATTTGTTTAATTTGGTTATTAATTATTTTCAAATTATCCTCAAAATTAGATTTTTCATTGTTATCAATTTGTTTAGTATATTTTTCTTTAATTCTATCAATACTCAATTGAATTGGAGTAAGAGGGTTTTTAATTTCATGAGCAAGTTTTCTTGCAAGATTTTCCCATGCCTCATGTCTTTCATTTATGATAAGTTTCTCTTGTTGGTTCTTTAACCTATTAATCATTAAATTAAAATTTTTATTTAATATTTCTAAATCTTTATCAGTCTTAATTTCTGGAACTTTGGTTGTTAAATCACCATCACCAATGGCTGTAGAAGCATAAATTAGATTATTTATAGATCTAAAAAATCTCGAGGAAAATTTAATGGCAATTGTTATAGAAATAAAAAGTAACAATGTGACAACAATAATATATATAATTGCAAAAGAAATTTTTATACCAGTACTTCTATCTTCTACTGTATAGTAAAAATTAATAGCTTCTTGAGATTCAGTTAAATATTGAGATATATTTTTATCAAGATATTTAACAACATATAAAAATCTATTTTCAAAAGCTTGAAGTCTGATTATAGCAGCAGAAATATTTTCAGGTGCATTTATAATTTTAAGAGGTCTATCGTCATCTAATACAAGCTTTAAGGCGCCCTCCAATGGAGGTATATATTTTGATGGATCATCTAAATTTGTAAATAGTAAATTTTTATTTTGATCAATTATATGTATCTGATCAATATCTCTTATCAATTTTTGTGTTTTTAAAAACCTTTTATATTCTTTATTATCATTATTTAGAAATTTAGCACTTTTATTTGTGTCAAAAGCAATAAGTACTATATCAGCCTCAATTTTATTCCTTACTTGTTGAATATAGCTTTTCGCAAGTTCATAAGAATTATTTACAACCGTTGTAACTTTTTTATCAAAATATTTTTCTAAAGCGAAAGAAAATAAAAAAAGTGAAAAAATTGAGATGAGAATTGAAGGAATTAAAGTGAAAAGTGAAAAATAAGTAATATATTTTTTATTCGATTTTAAACCATCTTTATCAATGTCAATCTTAATTGATCTTTTTACCTCTAAAAAAATGAATACAAATAATAATAAAAGCAATAAAATATTTAATACCAATAAATACTGTAAATTTTTTTGATTTAATTCTATAAAACTTCTATCAATAAATGTTAAAAAAGTTAAAAAACCTAAAAATAGTGTAATACTAGATAAAATTACTATGAATATATTTTTTTTCAAAAATTCAATCATAATTTAGAATTATAGTATTTAAACAAATGAACAACTATTTTGTAATATTGGCCGCTGGAAAAAGTAAGAGATTTCATAAAAAATTACCTAAGCAATTCTATAATTATAAAAATAAAGAAATTATCGATCACTCAATTGAAAAATCAGTTAATTCAAGGCTTTTTAAAAAGATTTTAGTTGTAACTAACAACATTAAACACCTCAAAAAAAAACAAATTCATAACTCAGTCAAAATAATAAAGGGAGGTAAAGAAAGATCTGACTCATCTTTAATAGCTTTAAAATATCTTAAAAAGTATAAACCTAATAATATTCTTATTCATGACGCTGCAAGGCCAGACTTTACTATAAAATTGTTAAAGGAACTATTATACCATCTAAAAAAAAATATAGCTGTAATTCCGTATATAAATTCTAAAGATACAATAAAATATAAAATAAAAAATGAATTATATAATCTCAATAGAAAAAACGCTTATCTAACTCAAACACCACAAGCATTTAAATTTAAAAAATTATACGAACTTGCAACAAATGAAAAAAATAAAATTACAGATGAAGCAGCTTTATTTATCAATAAAAACAGAAAAATAAAATTTATAAAAGGAGAAAATACTAATAATAAGATCACCTTTAAAAGTGATATAAAATTAAATAAAACTTTTTTTGGAATTGGTTTTGATATTCATAGATTAATCAAAAATAAAAAACTTTATTTAGGCGGCGCTAAGATACCTTTTCACTCAGGATTAAAAGGGCACTCAGATGGAGATGTAATCTTACATTCTATTATAGATGCGATTTTAGGTGCAATGAGAAATAAAGATATTGGATCCTTTTTTCCTAACACAAAAAAATATAAGAATATTAGGTCTCCAAAAATATTGAAACCAGTGATTAAAAATCTTTATAAATCAAATTTTTTTATAAATAATTTAGATATAAATTTGATTTGTGAACAACCTAAGGTATCAAAATACAGAGATCGTATAATAAACTCTATCTCAAAACTAATGATTTTGAAAAAAGATTTAATAAATTTGAAAGGTAAAACAGTTGAAAAACTAGGTTTGATTGGAAAAGAAAAAGCTATCGCATGTGAAGTTATAATTTCAATAACAAAATATGATTAAAACTATTAATACTTTGTTCGTTACAATGTTTGGTTTAGGAAAAATTCCAAAAATTCCAGGTACTTTTGGATCTTTAGCCACAGTAATTATTCTCTATCTTTTTTTTCATATATTTAATTTATCTTCAAACTTAATATTAATATTTTTAATAGTTGTTTTCATTTTGTCTTTTTTAGCTGTAACACATCATATTAAAGATAACGAAAATAAAGATCCCAAAGAAGTAATTATTGATGAATTTATTGGTCAATCTATTCCAATATATCTTTATGAAATTTCACATGGCACAGAAAAGTCACCAAATGAAGCTTTATTTTTTTACGGTATTTGTTTTGTGTTATTCAGATTTTTTGATATTGCAAAACCATTTCCTGTAAGTTTTTTTGATAAAAATTTCAAAAATAGTTTTGGTGTAATTATGGATGATGTAGTTGCAGGATTTTATGTTGTTTTATCTTTAATTTGTTTTATGGTTTTAAGTAGTTATTTTGTATAATGAAATCATTAATTAAACTATTAATTAAAAAAAAAATTAAAATATCTGTTGTGGAATCATGCACTGGTGGATTATTAGCAAGTTCTATAACTTCAATAAGTGGTGCTTCAAAGATATTTAACTTAGGATTAGTCACCTACTCTAATCAAGCAAAAATTAAGATTTTAAAAGTAAATAAAAATATCATTAAGAGATTTGGAGCTGTGAGCTACGAATGTTGCTATTCAATGGTTAATAATTTATCTAGAATTTCAAAAGCAAATATTAATATTTCAGTCACTGGTATAGCGGGACCTAGAGGTGGCACCAAAAATAAACCTGTGGGATTAGTTTATATTGGGCTTAAAAAAGGAAATAAAATCCAAATAATTAAGTGTTTATTCAAAAGTAAAAAAAGATCCTCAATACAAAAGGCTACTGTAAAAAAAGCCTTACATCTAGTTCTTGGAGCTGCTAAATAACTGTTCCGCTCTTTTTTGAAATGCATCAGCTATTTTCTCTAATCCAAATTGAAAAGACACAACCATTAAAGAATTTAAAAATTTATTTTTGATTTCAAAATCAATATCAAAAGTTACTTCAGTAATTCCATTGTCTTTATCAACAAAAAACCAATTATTGGATAAATGATTCAAAGGCCCCTCAATATTCTTAACAAATATTGAGTCTTTCTTTCTATTTAAAACCACATCGCTTTTATAAGTATCTTTAAACGGTCCTTTACCTATTGTTAAATCTGCGATTATTTTGGTTAAATCACCTTCATTTTTATTTTCATATATTTTTGCATCGAAACAGAATGGGACAAATTCTGGGTATTTTTCAATATCCAAAACTAAATCAATTAAATCTTTTTTTTTACATTCAATTAATCGCTTAACTGAAGCTTTTGGCATTAATGGCTTTTTAATCTATTTTGTTGAAGTTTTGCAAAGTCCTCATCTGCATGATATGAAGATCTTGTTAAAGGTGATGAAGAAACTAATAAAAAACCTTTTGCTTTTGCAATATCACCCAATTCTTTAAATTCCTCAGGTTTATAATATCTATCAAGTGGAAAGTGTTTTACAGATGGTTGTAAATATTGTCCGATTGTTAAAAAATCTACATCAGCAGATTTTAAGTCATCCATTACTTGTAAGATTTCATCTCTAGTTTCACCTAAACCAACCATTATTCCTGATTTTGTAAAAACCTTCTTATTCATTTTTTTTGCATTTTTTAAAAGTTCAAGAGATGCAAAATATCTTGAGCCAGGTCTTACTTTTAAATAAAGACTAGGAACAGTTTCAATATTGTGATTAAAAACATCTGGATTAGCCTCTAGTACTTTCTTATATGCATCACCTTTTCTTAAAAAATCAGGCGTCAAAACTTCGATAGTTGTATTAGGATTAGTTTTTCTTGTTTGATTTATAACTTCATAAAAATGATTTGAGCCACCATCATCCAAATCATCTCTATCAACAGAAGTAATTACAACATGTTTTAAACCTAATTTTTTAACTGCTTGAGATATTTTAATTGGTTCTAACTTATCTAATTTTACTGGTTTACCAGTTTTTACATCACAAAAAGCACATGCCCTAGTACATGTATCACCCATTATCATAAAAGTTGCATGTCTTTTACTCCAACACTCAGTTATATTTGGACAATTTGCTTCCTGACAAACTGTTACAAGATTATTTGTATTCACGATTGTTTTTGTTAAGAAAAATTCTCTACTATTATTTAGTTTAGATCTAATCCAATCAGGTTTTTTCTTAATTGGGTTAATTGGATTTTTTACTTTTTCAGGATGTCTTAGTTTAATTTTTTGTGTCATCTTTTTTTATAATATAAATTTTTTCATTTTTTTTGCCAAATAAAAATCTTTCTCTAATCAAAGTCTCAATATAATCAAGATCTAGATTGTCACTTAATAATGAATTCTTAAAATCCAAGTCATTTATTTGATTTTTTAATGATATTTCCTTAATTTTTAAATCTTTTAAAATTTGTTTTTTTTCATAATATGAAATTAATCCTCTTTCACCTGATAAAAGATTGAAGAAAAAATATATAATTAAAAAAACTGATATAAGTAGAAAATAATTTTTTTTTAATCTTTGAAGCATTAATGAATCTTATTCATTCTGGCTTTTTTTCCAAGTTCTTCTTCTATACGTAATAATTGGTTATATTTAGCAACTCTCTCTGATCTAGCTAAAGATCCTGTTTTAATTTGATTAGAATTAGTACCCACTGCTAGGTCAGCAATAAATGTATCTTCACTATCACCAGATCTATGCGATATGATTGTTTTAAATCCTATAGTTTGAGCAAATCTAATTACGTCTAAAGTCTCTGAAACAGTGCCGATTTGATTAAGTTTAATTAAAATTGCATTTGATGATAAATTCAAAAATCCTTTCTTAAGTCGCTCAATATTGGTGACATAAAGATCATCACCCACAATCTGCACTTTTTGAAGGGATTTCATTAACTTGCTCCATGAAATCCAATCATTCTCTGCGAAAGGATCTTCGATTGATTTAATCTTATATTTATGAATCATTTTTTTATATTCTAGAATAGATTTTTCTATAGAAATATAGCTTTTAGAGTGAATAGAGTACTTATTATTTTTATATAATTCATTTGCAGCTACATCTAAACAAATTGAAACATCTTTACCGTTTACAAAACCTGACTTCTTAATTGCTGAAACAATTAAATCTAACGCTTGATTATTATTGTAAATCATTGGTGCAAATCCACCCTCATCTCCAACAGATGTAGATAAACCTTTATTCTCAATAATCTTACTCAAATTTTTAATCACCAAAAAACAAATTCTCATCGCATCAGAAAAATTTTTTGCACGATCTGGTCTAATCATAAATTCTTGAATTCTCAAACCATTATTAGCATGTGCTCCACCATTAATTATATTCATAAGAGGAAAAGGTAATTTATAATTATTTTTAACCAAAAAGGTTTTATATAATGGTTGTTTTTTAACTTTTGCTGAAAGTTTTTTTGCTGCCATTGATACAGCTAATATAGAATTTGCTCCTAACTTTGTTTTTTGTCTGGTTCCATCTAAATTAATCATTATAGAATCTATTCTCTCTTGATTATGTACACTTTGGCCTTTTAGTTTGTTTGAGATTTTAGTGTTGACTAAATTAATTGCATTCAGAACACTTTTTCCTAAGTACCTTTTATTATTTTTATCTCTTTTTTCGAAAGCTTCATAAGTTCCTGTCGATGCACCTGAGGGGCAAATTGCTGTTACACTTTGATTTTTGACAAAAACCTCAGCTTCTATTGTTGGATTACCTCTGCTATCGAAAATTTGTCGGGCTTTTACTTTTAAAATTTTACTCACTTATTTTTTTATCAAATTATCTATGTCAGTTAATTGTTGTAATAGGCTTTCTAATTTATCTAACGGAATCATATTTGGGCCATCGGAGGGAGCATTGTCAGGATCTTGATGTGTTTCTATAAAAACTCCTGCAACACCTACAGCAACTGCTGCTCTTGCTAGATGTTCTACGAACTCTCTTTGTCCTCCGCTTTTTTCACCAAGACCACCTGGTTGTTGAACTGAATGAGTAGCATCAAAAATAACTGGGTAGCCATTTTTTGCCATAATAGGTAACGCTCTCATATCAGATACTAAAGTATTATAACCAAAACTGGCACCTCTTTCAGTAACCAGTATGTTTTTATTTCCAGAGTCTGAAATTTTTTTTGTAACATTAACCATATCCCACGGAGCTAAAAATTGACCTTTTTTTACATTAATGATTTTATTTGTTTTTGCAGCAGCTACTAATAAATCAGTTTGACGACATAAAAATGCTGGTATTTGTAAAACATCTACATGACTTGCAACTATTGTACATTGTTCAATGTTATGGATATCGGTTAAAATTGGTACATTGAGTTCTTTCTTTATTTTATCAAAAACGGGAAGAGAAGCATCTAAGCCTGCTCCTCGTTTGCCTTTAAGACTTGTTCTGTTTGCTTTATCAAAAGATGTTTTATAAATAAATCCAACACCAAATTTCTTTGTGATATCTTGTATTTTACCAGCCATATCCATTGCATGTTGTTCAGTTTCAAGTTGGCAAGGACCTGCAATGATACATATTTTACTATCGTTTGAGATTTCTATTTTATTACAATTTACTTTAATGCTGCTCATTTATGATTTTTTGAAGCTTTGATAAATGAAGAGAATAAAGGATGAGGAGCCAAAGGTCTAGATTTAAATTCAGGATGAAACTGCACACCTATAAACCATGGATGATTTTGAAGTTCAATTATTTCTGGTAATTTATTATCTGGTGACATACCTGAAAAAATTAATCCTTTATTTTCAAATTGATTTTTAAGTTTATTGTTAACTTCATATCTATGCCTATGTCTTTCTTTAATAGAATTAGATTTATAGATTCTATTTATGGCAGAATTATTTCTTAATTTTGCTTCGTATAAGCCTAATCTCATTGTTCCACCTAAATCCTTATCTGTTCCTTTTATTATTTTACCATCTTTATCCCATTCGTTGATTAAACCTATAACTGGATAACATTTTTTATCTAATTCAGTTGATCCTGCTTTATTAATCTTTAATTTGTTTCGTGCAAATTCAACAATAGCCATTTGCATTCCAAAGCAAATACCAAGAAATGGTATCTTATTTTCTCTAGCAAATCTAATTGCAGAAATTTTTCCCTCAGTTCCTCGCTTACCAAAGCCACCTGGTATCAATAATCCAGACACATTTTTTAATTTTGATTTAATTTCATTATTTTTTAAATTATCAGACTCTATTCTAACTAAATTTACTTTTACGTTATTTGCAATTCCACCATGAACAAGTGCTTCATCTAAAGATTTATAAGCATCCTTTAAATTTACGTATTTTCCAATTATTGCAATATTAACAAATTTTTTTGTTTTCAATACAATTTTGGTTATTTTTTTCCATGGATTTAGGTTAGGTCTTTTTTTTGGTTTAAGTTTAAAGAATTTTAAAACTTGTTTATCCAGTTTTTGATTATAAAAACTAATCGGTGCTTCATATATTGTTCTCACATCTACTGTTTCAATTACATTATCAATTGGGACATTGCAAAATAATGATATTTTTTTTCTTTGGTCTAATGGTATAGATTGTTGAGATCTACAGATAATAATATCAGGTTGTATACCTATGCTTCTTAATTCTTTGACTGAGTGCTGAGTTGGTTTGGTTTTGATTTCATCTGATGATTTTA
Source organism: uncultured Pelagibacteraceae bacterium (assembly GCA_902582845.1). Lineage (GTDB taxonomy): Bacteria > Pseudomonadota > Alphaproteobacteria > Pelagibacterales > Pelagibacteraceae > Pelagibacter. The sequence continues at coordinate 16,291 of CACHTQ010000006.1, forward strand.
AAAACGGTACAAATGTTAAGTGAATAAATAAAGTTTTTGATTTTCCGTGTTCATTTGAGAATTGTCTTATAGCTTCCACAAATGGTAAGCTTTCAATGTCTCCAACTGTTCCACCAATTTCACATATTACAAAGTCCTCATTTGTAATATCTTTTTTTATAAATTCTTTTATTCGATTTGTAATATGAGGTATAACTTGAACTGTTTTTCCAAGATACCCTCCCTTTCGCTCTTTTTTAATAACATCACTATAAATACGACCAGTTGTTATATTGTCCGATTGTTTAGATGATATGTTAGTAAATCTTTCATAATGACCTAAATCTAAATCAGTTTCAGCTCCGTCATCAGTAACAAAAACTTCACCGTGTTGAAATGGGCTCATTGTTCCGGGATCTACATTTAAATACGGATCCATTTTTCTTAATCTAACTTTGTATCCCTGAGATTTTAATAAATAAGCTAGTGATGCAGATGAAAGACCTTTACCTAATGATGAAACCACGCCGCCAGTGACAAATATATATCGCGCCATGGAAGTATCTTATAGCTAATAAAAAAGTAAATGGAAAGTATTAATTATTATTTTCTGGAATCGTTGGTGTATCTTCTTCAACTTGATCTAAAACTGAGCTAGAGGGTGTTAAATCGCCTCTAGATACGATCGTTAAAGCTAAACTACATATGATAAACAGAGTTGCAACAACACCAGTTGCTTTTGTCATAAAATTTCCTGCTGACTTTGAAAACATCATGTTTTCTTGAGAAACTCCGATTCCAAGGGCTCCGCCTTCAGATTTTTGCATTAAAACTAATAAAACTAAAACTAAAGCTAGAATTATATTTAGCACTAACAATATGTTTTCCATGAGGGTTAATTATATGTTTTTTTGATTATATCAATGAATTTTTTGGGATCTTGAGAGGCTCCTCCTATTAGAAATCCATCAATATTTTTTATTAATTTTAATTCATTTATATTTTTTGTATTTACCGAACCACCATATAAAACTTTGATACTTTTAACTTTCTTTTTAATAAAATTAACAGTTCTAAATAAATCATCTGGTTTAGGTATTACACCTGTCCCAATTGACCACACAGGCTCATAAGCAATAACAATATTTCTTCTCTTAACTTTTTGCAGACCTAATGTAATTTGTTTTGATAAGATTTTGTTGGTAATTTTTTTTCTTTTTTGACCTAAAGTTTCACCGATACAAAAAATAACTTTTAAACCTGATTTAGTTGCTGCTTTAATCTTAGTATTAATTAATTTATCTGTCTCACCAGACTCACGATTTTCCGAATGACCTAGAATAACATATTTGGCTCCAACATTCTTTAGCATCATAGAATTTATAGAGCCGGTTGAAGCACCATAAGTAAGACTTTCATGACAATTTTGAGCACCAACTTGAATTTTAGAATTCATAACCTTTTTAAACATTGGGCGAATTAATGTATTTGGTGGGCAATAAATTATTTTAGTGTTTTTTGACTTTTTAAAAATTTTCAAAAATTTAATCACTTTAGTTAGTGAATTTAATGTACTTAATCCACCAAACATTTTCCAATTTGCGATAAAATACATATATTTATTTGTCATCCACTAAAATTTAATCTATAGGTTTGCTTTTTATAGATCAATAAATTTATATAGTAATGATAGGTACATTTAGAAATTTTGCCAAAACAAAGTTTGCTGGGATATTAGTTTTTATAATGATTATTCCTTTTGTATTTTGGGGTATGGGCAGCATGTTCAGCAGTGGAAATACAAATTCAATTGTAAAAATAAATGAGATAAATATTTCTACAGAAGAATTTATTGATTACTTAAATAATTCTGGAATTCCTCAGGATACAATAAGAAAAAATTTAAATGATAATATAATTGAAGAATTATTATCCGGATTGATTTCGACAAAAATTTTAGATTTAGAAATTGAGGAGTATGATTTAATTATTTCGAAAGAAACATTACTCAAAATGATAAAAAAAAATAAAAATTTTCTAAACGAACAAGGAATTTTCGAAAGACTTAAATATGAAAAATTTTTACTTGAAAATAATCAATCTGCACCTCAGTTTGAATTAAGACTAAAAAATCGAGAATTACAAAAAAATTTATTCAGTTTTGTAGGTGCTGGAACTGTTTCTCCAAAATTTTTAGTAAAGAAACTCTATCAGGATGAAAATAGAAAATTAGAGATAGATTATATAAATTTAAATCAATTTTATAAGAAGAAAGATAGTTTTACAGATAATGATATAAAAAAATTTCTAGATGAAAATAAGAATGACTTAAAAGTAGAATATATTGATTTCGATTATTCCATAATAAATCCCAAAAATTTAGTTGGTGTAGATGAATTTAATCAGACCTTTTTTGATAAAATTGACCAAATAGAAATTGATATCTCAAATGAACTTCCTTTTGAAAACATCATTACAAACTTTAATTTAAAGTCTAAGAAAATCAAAGATTTCAGATTTACTTATGATAAAAGCGATATAGAAAAAAAGATATTTGAAGCAAGAAATAATGAATTTGATATCATTGAATTTAAAGATGATTATATTCTTTACAAAATAATTAAGTCAGAACAACGTTCTCCTAACGTAAATGATCCTGTCCTCAGAGAAGAGATCTTAGGACTTATGTTTGAAAAAAATAAGTATGAATATAACAAGGATTTAATAAAAAAAATTAATGAAAAAAATTTCAACAATGAAAATTTTGTAGAAATGGGAAATAAGAAAATTGAAAATTTATTATTAAATTCTATCAAAGATAACAAAAAATTTGATATTAAAGCTGTTGAACTTCTTTACTCATTACCCATTAATTCTTTTACTCTTATAAATGATGAGATGAGCAATATTTATTTAGCTAAAATAAAGAACTTTCAAAATCAGACAATAGAAAATAATGATAATATAAATGAATATATGAATAAACAAAATTCAAATCTAAAAAATAATATGTTAAAATCATATGATCTATATCTAAACAGCAGATATGATGTTAATTTAAATCAAAAAACAATAGAACGAGTTAAAAATTTCTTTCAATGAACATAAATCGAAGCTTCAAAGATTTTAAGTTTCGACATAGAAGCAATAAAAATCAAATTATATATACTTCAAAAAAAATTCAAGAAGATGATGAGATTTTAAATTTAATAGATAATTTTTTAAGTGAAAAAAATAGCTTTATATTTGAGTCGGTAGAGAAAGGAAAAATCAAAGGAAGATACACTATATTTGGCAAAAATCCTGATAAGATATGGGAATTCAAAAATAAAATTTCTTATTTAATCCAAAATGAAAAGAAAATTAAACTTAAAGATAAACCTGAAAACTTGATTGAGAAAATTATTGAAGAATTTAAATTTGAAACTCCCAAAAATTTACCAAAACTGTGTTCTTTAATTTCAGGATATTTCTCATATGACTCTATAAGATATATAGAGAAAATCCCTAATAATTGTAAGGATGATCTAAATATACCTGATGTAAGACTTTTGAGACCAAGAACACTAATTATTCACGATAATTTAAAAAAAGAGATTTTTTATATTAGAAATATCTATAAAGACGAAAAGATTAGAGATTATCAAAAAAAATTTGATGAAGTGAAATCAGATCTTTTTAGATTACTTATTCAATCATCAATTAAGAATATAGATAATAGGACTCCATTAAAACCAAAAAATATTAAAGTTAAATCTAATACTTCTAAAAATAGATTCTTACAAATGATCAATACAGCCAAAAAATATATAAAATTAGGAGATATATTCCAGGTAGTTTTAAGTCAAAGATTTGAAGCTAAATTAACAAAAAAACCGATTGATATTTATAAAAAACTTAGAGTGACTAACCCATCACCTTTTATGTTTTTTTTTAATTTTAATGACTTCCAAATTATTGGTGCGAGTCCAGAAATTTTAGTGAGACTAAGGGATAATAAAATTACTGTAAGACCAATAGCTGGAACAAGACCAAGGGGGAAAACATTAAAAGAGGATCGTTTTTATGAAAAAGATCTTCTTAATGACAAAAAGGAGCTTTCAGAGCATTTAATGTTATTAGATTTAGGAAGAAATGATGCTGGTAAAGTTTCAAAAATTAATACGGTAAAAGTAACTGAGAGTTTTATTATTGAGAGATATTCTCATGTAATGCACATAGTATCAAATGTCATCGGTGTGTATAATAAGAAATTTTCTAAGTTTAAATCACTTCTTGCTGGTTTCCCTGCAGGAACTGTCTCTGGAGCACCTAAAATTAGAGCTATGGAAATAATTGATGAATTAGAGACAACTAAGAGAAAAGTTTATGCTGGTGGTATTGGATATTTTTCAGCTAATGGAGAATTTGATACATGTATAGCTTTAAGAACAGCTGTCGCTAAAAATAATAAATTTTATGTTCAAGCTGGTGCTGGAATTGTTGCTGATAGTAAACCTTTAAAAGAGTATGAGGAAACTGTTAATAAAGCAAAAGCTTTAATAAATGCTTTGAAATGAAAAAAATAATTCTTATAGATAATTACGATAGTTTCACTTTTAATCTTTATCATTACTTATCTTCATTAAAAGTTAGAGTAGATGTAATAAGAAATGATCAAATTACATCTAATGAGATATTAAAAAGGAAATATAATAAAATTGTAATCTCGCCAGGCCCAGGCAATCCTAATCAATCAGGTAATTGTTTAAAAATAGTTAAATCTTTATATAAAAAGATTCCAATACTTGGAGTTTGTCTTGGTCATCAAATTATTGGACAGGTATTTGGCTCTAAAATTGTCCAAGCTAAAAAACTAATGCATGGTAAAACAAGCAAAATTATCTCAAAAAAATTGGGAATTTTAAGAAATCTTCCAAAATCATTTGAAGCAACACGCTATCACAGCTTAATCATTGATAAAAAAACATTATCAAAACACCTTGAAATCACAGCTGAGAGTAAGGATGGTTTAATAATGGGTGTACAACATAAAAAATATAATGTACATGGAGTGCAATTTCACCCTGAAAGTATTAAAACTAAATTAGGTATTAAAATTTTAAAAAATTTTATTAAAATTTAAAATCAATGAAGCAATTTATAGACAAAATTAAAAATAAAAAAGATCTAACTTTTGAAGAAAGTAAAGCAGCTTTTGAGTTATTAATGGAAGGTAAAGCAAATGAACAGGAAATATTTGATTTTTTGACACTTTTATCCGCTAAAGGTGAGGCTTCAAGTGAGATAGCGGGTGGCGTCTTTGTGCTTAGAAATAAGTCTAAAAGAGTAAATGTAGAAAATTGTGTTGATACATGCGGTACTGGTGGAGATGGAATGAATACACTTAATATATCTACAGCATCTGCGATATTACTTGCAAGTATGAATGTTAAAGTAGCTAAACACGGGAATAAAGCTGTATCATCTAAGTGTGGATCAGGTGATGTTTTGGAGGCTTTAAATATAAAAATAAATCTGGAACCAAAAGAAATCGAAGATCAAATAAACAAAAATAATTTTGGTTTCATGTTTGCTCCTAATTATCATAGTGCTATGAGGTTTGTTGGTCCAACTAGAAAAAAAATTGGAAAAAGAACAATATTTAATATGATCGGACCATTAAGTAGCCCTGCTTTAGTAAAAAGACAGGTGGTAGGTGTCTTTGATAAAAAACTTTTAAGAATATTTGCCAATGCTTTAAACAATTTAGATATTGAATTTGCATGGATTGTAAATAGCGAAGATGGCTTAGATGAAATTTCACCGTATGCTAAAACAAATGTTATTCAATTAAAAGATAATGAGATTTCTGAAATTGTTATTGATCCAAAAGAATTAAAGATTAATGCAGATAAGTTTGAAAATCTTGTTGGTGATGACTCAAAATTCAATGCCGAAAAAATGATTAACATATTTAAAGGCGAAGATAATGATTTTTCTAAAGCTGTATGTCTAAACGCTGCAGCTGGATTAATTGTCAATGAAACCCATGAAGAGTTCACCGAAGCGTATGAAAATGCGAGAAAGCATATTTTGTCTAATAAAGTTATTGAATATTTGGAAACAATTCAAAATGCCTGAAAATGTTCTTGAAAAAATAATTGAAAAGAAAATAGGAAAAATAGAAAATTCTAAAAAAAGTATTTCAATAGATTCTTTGAATGAATTAATAGAGAAAAATAAAATTTTTTTTAATTTTAAACAAAATATTGAAAAAAATATTAAGGAAAATAAATTTTCTATTATTGCTGAGATCAAAAAAGCAAGTCCTTCTGCAGGTGTAATCATAGATAATTATGACCCTGTCAAAATAGCTAGTATATATCATGATAATAAAGCTACTTGTTTGTCTGTTTTGACCGAAGAAAATTTTTTTTTAGGAGATTTGAAACATATAAGTGAAATTAAACAGAATATTAATTTGCCAATTCTTTGTAAGGACTTTTTTGTAGATAAATTTCAAATTCCTTTAGCAAAGAGTTATGGGGCAGATGCAATATTAATTATATTAGCTGGTGTAAGTGAAAGCCTTGCAAATGAGTTATATGAGGAAGCTTTAAAATTTAATATGTCTGTTATAGTTGAGGTGCATACAGTTGAGGAGGCAAAACAAGCTTTAAAATTTGAAGATGCATTAATCGGTATCAATAATAGGAACTTAAAAACTCTTAAAACTGATATAAATACAACTTTTGATATTCATAATGTTTTGGTTAATCATAAAGGGCCATTAATTTCTGAAAGTGGAATAAAAACAAAAGATGAACTATTAGAACTCTCAAATAAAACTTCTATTAAAACTTTTCTAATTGGTGAATCACTTTTGAAAAATTTAGAAAATAATTCTATTTTTTCAGTTCTTTAGTCAAATAGTTCCCTATTTTATTGAGTTTTTAACTATTGTGAATTGAAAAGAACTTTTGTAGAACAGATTTTGTACGATATTTGTTCTTATGTTAACAAAAAAACAAAAAAACCTGCTTTTATTTATCAACAAGAAGTTGAGAAGCTCTGGTGTTTCTCCATCTTATGAGGAGATGAAAGCTTCTTTAAACCTTAAATCTAAGTCAGGAATTCATAGACTTATAAGTGCTTTAGAGGAAAGAGGTTTTATTAAAAGACTTGCTCATAAAGCAAGAGCATTAGAAGTAATTAAATTGCCAGAAACGGCTTCTGCAAATGACATTTATAACAGTTTTTCACCAAGCGTTATTAAAGGTGGTTTAGATGAGGAAAATTTATCATCAGATGATGCTGAGGTTCCAGTTTTAGGAAAAATTGCTGCTGGAACACCTGTCGAAGCTATTCAAAATGAGGTTTCAAGAATACCTTTACCAAGTAATTTAGAGAAAAATGGAGATTATTTTGGTTTAAAAGTTCAAGGGGACTCGATGATTGAAGCTGGAATTCATGAAGGTGATACAGTAATTATTAAAAGAACAGATACAGCTGATAATGGAAAAATTGTTGTTGCTCTAATTGATGAGCATGAAGCAATGCTAAAAAGAATTAGGAAAAAAGGTAAAGTTGTTGCTTTAGAAAGTGCCAACAAAAATTACGAAACTAAAATATTTGGACCTGATAGAGTAAAAGTTCAGGGTGTATTAGTATCTTTATATAGAAACTTCTAAAAAAATAGTCTAAACAATTTTAATGAAAAAAGTAGCAACTAGATTTGCTCCCTCCCCTACTGGTGCATTGCATATTGGTGGGGTTAGAACAGCTTTATTTAATTGGTTATATTCAAAAAATCAAAATGGTAAATTCTTCTTAAGAGTAGAGGATACAGATAAAGAAAGATCTAAAGATGAATATAAAGATCAAATAATACAATCTCTTAAATGGATTGGAATTAACTATGATGGCGAGGAATATATTCAATCAGAAAAAGTGGACGATCACATAAAGGTTGTAAATGAGCTTCTTAAAAATGGTCATGCATACAAATGTTATTGTTCAAGTGAAGAAATAGAGGAACAAAAAAAAAGAGCAAGGCAAAAAAAGACTCCCTATATTTACGATAGAAAATGGAGAGATAAAAATGAAAATGATGCTCCTAAAGATGTTAGACCTGTCATAAGATTTAAAAGTAAGATTGATGGAACCTCAGTATTGAAAGATTTAGTTCAAGGTGATGTCGAAATAGAAAATAATACTATTGAAGATTTTATTATTTTAAGAAATGACGGAACTCCTACATATAATTTATCAGCATCTGTAGACGATCACCAAATGAAAATGACACATATTATTAGAGGTGATGATCATAAAATAAACACCTTCAAACAAATACAAATTTATCAAGCTATGAATTGGGAATTACCCTCATTTGCCCACATACCATTGATACATACAATAGAAGGAAAGAAACTATCAAAGCGAGATCAGGCTTCTACATTAGATGATTATTCCAAAATAGGTATCATGCCAAATGCTCTTCGAAATTACCTTTTAAGACTAGGTTGGTCTTATAAAGATAAGGAAATATTTACATTAGAGGAAAGTATAAAATTTTTTAATTTAGAAGGTATCGGTAAATCTCCCTCTAAACTTGATATGAGTAGAATTTTATCAATTAATGAACATTATATTAAGAACATTAATGAAAATGATTTATTTAATCAATTTACTGAATATTGCAAATTATATAAAAGTGAAATTAAATCAGATAAAAAAGATAAGATTAAAAAATCTCTAACTTTCTTGAAAAATAAAGCAAAAACCTTGGAGGATATATTTAATAATGGTCAATATATCATAAAAGATGAGGTCGATTTTAATAAGGATGATCTTAAATTAATTGACGATAAAGCAAGAAAAGTAATTTCTGATTTTAAGAATCAATTTGAAAAAATAGACCTACCTTCTAGAGAAATTTTAGAACCAATAGTAAACGAGCTTATAAAATCGCATGAAACAAACTTTAAGGGTGTTGGACAACCACTAAGGATTGCACTAACTGGTTCAAAGTTTGGACCTGGTATATATGATATTATTTTATCATTAGGAAAGGAAGAAGTTCAAAAACGATTAAGCGTTCAGATAACTTGAAACTACTGCTGAAGCTTCTGAAGATGAAGAAGTTTTAGATTTGATCTCATTTAAAGTATTGTTCACATCAAAGATTTGTTTTTTCATAAACTCAGGGTTTTTTAAAAAATATACTACAGACCTAAAAATTTCTTTTGAATTACATTCTTTTTGAATTAATTCTGGAATTATTTCTTTTTGGTTAATTATATTAATTATATTTGCATATTTTGTTTTTACTAAAAATTTTACAATTAAAAAATTAATAAAATTCATTTTATAAATAATAATAGATGGAACTTTTGCATTACAAATTTCAAGAGAAACGGTTCCTGATTTTGCTACAGCAAATATAGAATTTGACAGTATTTTTGATTTTATATTCTCGTCAGATATAACTTCAACATTATTGTAGTTTGTTTTTTTAATCTCATCTTTTATTAAATCTTTGTTTTGATCAGTCGCATGAAAAACAAAATTGTATTCATTGAATTTTTCATTCATTAATCTTATAAAGTTTACTAAAATTGGTAAAAGAATATTGGTTTCAGATGTCCGGCTTCCAGCAAATAAAGATATAATCTTTTTATTGTCATCATTTATATTTGATAAATTTGTTTTAAAATTCTCTTTATTTTCGAGTAATGGATGACCAACGAAAGTGTTCTTAATATTTTCTTTATCAAAGTATTTCTTTTCAAAATTGAATAATAATAAAACATGGTCTAAAAACTTTTTAAAATTCTTAACTCTACCTTCTCGCCATACCCATATTTGTGGTGCAACATAATGTATTGTTTTAATATTAGGATTTATATTTTTTACTTTTTCAGCAACTCTTAGTGTGAAATCTGGACTATCTACACTAAATAGAATATCAGGATTAAATTCAATTATTTTTTTTACAGTTTCATTTATTTTATTTCTAATTTTAAATATATTTAAGATAACACTAGTAAAACCAATGTATGTTACCTCCTTAAGATCATATATTGATTTGACACCAAGTTTGTTTAAATGAGAGCCCCCAACACTTAAATATTCTATATCTGAATGATTTTGTTGAAGTTTAGAAACTACAGTTGATGCTAATTTATCTCCTGAAGGTTCACCTGTTAATATAAAAATTTTTTTCATTTCACTGAAATAAACATCTTATTTTTATTAGCAAAACTAATACATTTATTTTTATCTAAAAATACATTTTGTCTATCTTTTACAACAATGCCTTTTAATCCAGCTGTCTTACTTTGTTTTAACGTTTTTAAACCAATGGTAGGCAAGTCAACTCTAAGATCCTGTTTCTTTTTTGGAAACTTTACTAAAACACCATGGTTTCGAAATTCTTTGCTTTTGCTTTTTTCAAGCATTTTTTTAGTTCCACCTTTTCCCTCTATTGAAATAACTTTTTTATTTCTGACTACTACAGCTTGGCTGTAATTATATTCTTTTAAATTATTTAGCGTTTTAATAGCCTTCTTAATATCTAATTGATCAGTATTATTTGGTTTAATCTTTGAATAATTTCCCTTTTTAAGTGTAAGCTCTGGATTAAATTTAAGTGAATTTTCAGTTTTTATCTGATTTTGAGCTAATATTTTTATTATCTCTCTTAAAATTGCAGCATCACCAAGCTTTGATGCTTTAATAATTCTCGGGATATAATAAATCCCCTTAATATCTAACTTTAACTTTGAAAAGTTTGGCTTGTTAACTTTCCCTGCAAATAAGACTTTTTTACACCTATTTTCCTTAAGAATATTAATTATTTTTCCAAATTGACCTATAGAAACTGAATAAGATTTACTATCTTTTTTAAATTTTTTGAATGTAGATAAATCTATTATTATGTACTTTATTTTTTTTTTCTTGATTGTCTTAAGTATTTTATTTGGAAAATCTGTATCACCAAAAATTAATCCTATCATTTTATGAAAATGGGGTACAAATAGATCTTTTTTTATCCTTAGTAATAAATTCTATTACCTCTTTTACTAATGGGTTTTCCTGAAATGAGCCATTTAATTTACTTATATTTTCATTGATATTTTTGGTGGCGAAAATCTCCTTATACGCCTCGCTTAATCCTAAAATATCCTTATTTTCAAATTTAGCTCTTCTCAATCCTATAAGATTTAATCCTTGTAACGAATTTCTATTGCCTGTTGATAATCCATAAGGAATAACATCGTGTAGCACTCCAGTCATTCCTCCAATCATTGCCATTTTACCAATTCTTGTAAACTGTTGAACAGCTGAATTTCCACCTATAACTACATTATCCTCAATAATAACATGACCTCCTAAAGGTACATTATTTGCTATAATTACATTGTTACCTACCTGACAATCATGAGCTACGTGAGATGAAATCATAAATAAACAATTGTTTCCAATTGTTGTTTTGCCTCCACCACCAATCGTGCCAGGATTTATTGTTACATACTCTCTTATTCTATTGTTATCTCCAATAGTCAAACTCGTTTCTTCACCGTCAAATTTTAAATCTTGAGGATCATTAATTGAAACAAATGGATAAATCTTATTTCCTTTTCCAATTTTAGTATTTCCAGTAATGTTCACATGAGATTGAATTTCTGTATTTTCTCCAATTTCAACATTAGGACCAATGACAGAATACGGCCCAATTTTAACGCTCGAATGGATTTTTGTATTTTTATTTATTATGGCTGTTTTATCTATCATTTATTTTCTCTAATAAAATTTTTTAAATCTTTTGCTGGATAGCCCATCACTTTAGAGTTATCAGGAATATTTTTTATTACGCCACTACCACCACCTATTTGTACATTATTGCCAATCTTAAGATGTCCTGAAATACCTGCCTGACCTCCAATCATAACATTATTTCCTAAAGTAGAGCTTCCTGCGAAACCTACTTGTCCAGCAATAATACAATTTTCACCAATTTTAACATTGTGTGCTATATGTATTTGATTATCTAAATATGTATTTTTTCCTATAATTGTATTTGAGAGAGAACCTCTATCTATTGTGGATCCACAACCTATTTCTACATTATCCTCAATTATTACAATGCCTACTTGTGGGTACCTAATATTAGAGTCTTTATTCGGAAAAAAACCAAAACCTTTTTTTCCAATTACGCATCCATCTAAAATGTGAACATTATTTTTGATTAATGAATTTCTAATAATTACATTTGATCCTATGGAACAATTTTCACCTATATTGACATTTTTTTCTATGATTGAATTATGACCAATAAAACAATTTGACCCAATTTTTACATTTTCACCAATAAGAACATTTTTTCCAAATTTAACTTTATTTTTAAATTCTGTCTCATTAATATTCTTAACAGTTTTATCATAATCATCAGTAATCGAGTCTGGATAAAAGATTTTTGTTATTTGAGCAGTATGCAATAAAACTTTATCAGTAATTATTGCCTTACAATTATTAGGTAAAAATGATTTAAAATTTTCAGATGTTAAACAATAAGAAGCATTAGTTTTTTTTGCTAAATCCGCATATTTTTTTGAGTGAAGAAAAGTTATTTCATTTTTTTGGGATGAGTTAAGATCTTTAATATCAGTTATATTATCATCTGGTAAATCGTCGATCTTTAAATTAATTGTCCTAAGCAAAAAACTGATATTATGAGGTCCAGTATTTTTGAAAAAAGGATTAATCATTTATAAGTTTAATATCAAAACTTACTTTAAAAGCTTATCAAGATTTATTGCTAATTATTTCCTATCAACAATTGTAGCTGACCATTGTGCATCTGACATTTTTTTACCCTCTACAAATGCCTCACCTTTATATTTCCAGACTCTACCATGAGATCTTATAGCTTCAATTTTTAACTCTAATTTACAATCTGGAATAACTGGATTTCTGAATCTTGCCTTTTCTACGCTCATTAAGAAAACTAATTTATTATCATATTCTTTTTTGTCTATACCGTGAGCTGTAAGAGCTGCAGCTGCCTGACCAAAAGCTTCAACAATTAAAACGCCCGGCAAAACAGGATTACCTGGAAAATGTCCATCAACATAAAAAGAATTCTTTTTTACATTCATTATTGCAGTGGCTGAGTGAAGATGCTTAATATCTGTCAACTCATCTATAAGCAACATAGGTTCTCTGTGAGGTAATAATTCTGTTATATCTTTTTTTGTCAATTTATCTTTGGTCATTTATATTCATTTTATTCAAATTTCATTTTATTGTGTTTATCATTAAATAGCTTCATAATTTCTTTAGTTATATCTAAATTATCTTCACCAAAAATTATCTTATCTTTTTGAAGTAGTATCTGAATTGACTCTTTTTTCAAGTAGCTTGAAATTAAAGGATTGAGTAAATCTATTATCTTTTTTTTTGAATTAATGCTAAAATTATTGAATTCATCAGTTTTTTTTTTTCTGATTTCATTAAATTTTTTAACTTCATTTTCATAATCTTTAACTAAAATATTGAATTCTTCTTTTTTAAGAATATTTTTTTGTGAAACTATTTTTCTTTTTTTTTCCTCGAGTTTTTTTCTATATTTTTGAAGTTCACTTGTTATTTTTTTATTTTTATCGTCAATTAATTGATTTAAATTTTTTCCGGATATAGAATTATTAACAATAAAATCTATATCAACAAACTTTATACTATTATCAGCGTGCACATAATTTACAAATAAAAAAAAAATTATTATCTTAAAAATAAAAAACTTCATTAAAATTGAGTACCTAAACTAAATCTAAAAGTTTCAGTTTTATCAGAGGAGGCTTTTGATAACGCGTTTGCAAATGAAAAACTTAGTGGTCCTATTGGAGTTAATAGATTAAAAGCTACACCTGTTGAAGACCTAATTGTACTTTTATCATCTAATGAGCTATCGTAATCAACACCCCAAACGTTAGCTACATCGAAAAATACACCAATATCTAAATTATCAAGACCCTCTAAAATATCTGGTAGAGTTGCAGATAAATTTAATGCTGAGACATGGTTTCCACCTATGTAATCATTATTATCAATTGGACCAACTCTGCCTTTTTCAAAACCTCTTAATTTACTTGAGGGAACACTTAATCTTTTTGAAACTCGAACATCATCACTCAAACCTGTTATTGTTTTAGCAAAAAAACTAATTTTTCCAACTGCGTCTGATCTTGTAGATAATTTTTTATAACTTGCGATTTCAAACGCATTTGCAAATTCTGAATTATCTGAGATAAGAGGTATTTCTTGAGAAAAAAAAGTTTGATAACCACTTTCAGTTCTAAATCTTTTATCTCTTAAATCCTGATTAATTGAGTAATTAAAATACATATCTTTATAAGAACCCTCTTGTTTTTTTAAAACATTTGACGCCTTATTTGAAGTTTCTAAGTCTTCGATCAAAAAATCTATTTCTGGGCTTAAAAATATATTTTGGAATTGTTCAAATTTAGTACCTAAAGAAAAACTTAATTCAGATGTTTTATAACCTGAGTCTGTCAATAAGTCAGTTGTAGAACTTTGAAAAGATGTAAATAGTGTATTGTCAGTATTGTTAAAATTAGGTTTAGCATAAATAAATCTCCCTTTTACTGTTTCAGGTGTTAGCTCTATACTGGTGTCTAAATTTATACCTTTGCCTAAAAAATTCTTTTCTTTGATTCCTCCACCAATTACTTCACCATTTGTTCCAAATCCAGCAGTTAAAGAAATTTCGCCAGAGGGTCTTTCTTCAATATTTATATCAACAACCTTAAGTGATTTATCAGATCCTTCTTTGATATTAGTTTTTACTTTTTTGAAAATTCCTAAACTTTTTAAATTGTTAATTGATTTATTAAATAAAATCTCATTTAGAGGGTCTCCTTCATCGACAATTAGATTGTTTCTAATTACTTCCTCTAATGTAGAATAATTTCCAGAAATATTTATTTTTTCAACATATAGTTTTTCACTTTCAGAAATATTTATTTCAAGATTAATTTTTTCATTTTCAATTTTTTCTACTAGGGAAGCATTAATGAATTCATATTGCTTTGTTAAAGCTATTCTATCAATTTTTTTTAACAAATCATTAATCTTTGACAATGAATAAGTCTCTCCCTTCAATTTAGAAAATTTTTTTCTTATAGGATCGAAGGTTTTGGAGTCATAGTTCTTGGGAATATTTAAAGTAAAATTATTAAAAAAAAATTTTTTTCCAGATGTTATATTAAAAATAAGATTAAAATTAGAATCTTTATCAAATTCAACAAATGAATTTTCTACTTTAACATTAAAATAACCATTATCTTTAAAATAATTTGTTAATAATCTCTTATCAAGATTTATTAATTCTTTGTTTATATAAACTTTATTTGATACGAATTTCCAAAATTTGTGTTCCTCTGACGTAATTACTTCTTTTAATCTTTTATCTTTAAATACTTTTTCTCCAAGAAAAATAATTTTTTTAATTTTCGCTTTTTGTCCTAATTCAATATTAATTTTTAAATTGACTGAGTTTAATTTTTCATTTAATTTTTTTGAGCTACTAATATCTGCAAAATAATATCCACTAGATTTAAGAATATTATCTATCAAATTTAAATCAGCAGATAAAATTTCTTCATCAAAAGATTTCATCTCTGATAATTGAATTTTGTCCTTAATAAATTCTACCAGAGATTGTTTTTTTATTCCTGTTATCTCAAATTTATCAATTATAGGGTTCTCCTCTACAAAAATTTTCAATATTTGATTTTCAAATGATAGACTGATGTTTTCAAAAAAATTTGTTTTGTAAAGATTCTTTATTGCTGTATCTAAGTCAGATTTAGAGATTTCTTGATTTGTTTTTAAATCTGAAAAGATGATTATACTTTCATCAGAAATTCTTTTATTCCCGTCTATTTCAATTTTTTTTAAAGTTTCTGCATTTACAGATGTAATTAAAAGAAAAATTGCTAGAATTATTTTTGATAACAAATTCACCATAGTCAAACGCTTTATATACCTAAAGACTCAATTTTTAAATGAACATAATTCCTCAAATTGTTTATTTGATCAACACTTTTAGGCTTAATTTTCTTAAATTTTTGAAATTCTTTTAAATTTGAAATTTTATGAATCAATTTATTAAGTTTTTGAAAATTAATCTTTTTATCTAAAAATTTATAAACTAAATAATCATTTACAGTTATTAAAACAGTTTCAAACAAAGATGAATTTTTTGGTAATTTGTTGAGTAATTTTACTAATGGAAATTTATTTTCTTCCACTTTTTTTAAATTTAAATTATTTAAAGTGTTAAAATTTAAGGTGTTATTTTTAAAACTTTTACCTGTCTTGTGATATAAAGAGTTATAAATAGGTATTTTCATATCAGGTTCATGTATTAGAAATTTAGTCAAACCATTTTTAAATTTTATAATCGCATGAACGTATGATTTTGGGTGAGTTAATATTGAAATATTTTTATAATCAATATCAAAAATATTTTTTGCTTCAATTACCTCAAAAACTTTATTCATTAAGGTTGCTGAGTCAATTGTAATTTTTTTTCCCATCCTCCAATTAGGATGTTTAAGTGCATCACTTAATTTAATCTTTTTAAACTTGTTCTTAGCGAGGTTTAAGAATGGTCCGCCCGATGCAGTTATATAAATTTTTTCAATATCATTTGTTTCTTTATTTTCTATAAGTGAAAAAATTGAAAAATGTTCTGAGTCTACTGGAATGAAGGAGGTTTTATTTTTTTTTAATTCACTTTTTATTAGTGGCCATCCACAGACTATTGCCTCTTTATTTGCTATTGCAATTAATTTTGTTCGATTAATTATTTTATATGTAGGTAATAATCCACCAATTCCAGAAATAGCACTCATTACATAATCAACTTTTTTTGGCAAAATTCTTTTCAGACTCTCAAAATTTTGAAAAATATTTATTTTTTTATTTCTACAAATAATTTTTGTTTTTTTAAAACTATCAGGATCAGTTATAATTATGTTTTTAACTTTAAATTTAATAGCTTGACTGATCAAATTTTTATAATTTGAATTAGCTGTTAATAATTCTATCTTAAAATTCTTTTTATCTTTTTTAATAATGTTAAGTAAAGACCTGCCAATTGAACTTGTTGAACCTAAAATTACAATTTTTTTTTTCATATTTTCCCAAAAAGGTAAATTATAGGCATAACGAAAACTAAACCATCAATTCTATCTAATAGACCTCCATGTCCAGGCAAGATTTTTCCAGTATTTTTTAATTTTGCTTTTCTTTTAAAGAAAGAAATAATCAGATCTCCTATTTGGCTTATTAAAGAAATTAATAAAATTATTGAAAATACAAATAAATGTTCTGAGTCAACTATTTCTCCTTTACCAAAATAATTTAAGAAAATTAGACCAGAAATTATTGACAATAAAAAACTTCCAAAAACACCTGAGTAAGTTTTGTTTGGACTAATTTTGGTTAACTTAGGACCCTTAAAAACTTTTCCAAATACATAACCACCTATATCTGTAAAAATACAGATTGTGACTATAAACAAAAAATATTTAAAACTATTTTCTTCTCTTATTTCAAATGTTGCGTAAAATGAAAATAATAAAAAAGTTATTCCTAAAAATTTCAATAAATCATTTTTTTTACTTATTTTTAACCATTCATAGCTTGTTGCTAAAAATAAAACGCCTAAAAAAAATGTAAAAAATAATGATCCTTGGACTATAAAAAATATAGCTATTGGTATCAAAATTACTGAGCTCAATAATCTTTTCTCAAATTCTTTAATCATTAAATATTTCCAAAATTTCTTTTAGTACTCTTATATTTCTTAATTATTTTATAATAGTCTTTTTCATTAAAATCAGGCCATAATTTTTTTTCAAAAAAAATCTCAGAATAAGCTATTTGCCATAACAAAAAGTTACTTAATCTTTTAGTATTTCCAGTTCTTATCAATATATCTGGATCAGGCATATCTTTTGTCTCTAAATATTTTTTTATATTTTTTTCATTAATTAACTCTTTCTTTTTTGCTAATTCTTTAAATGAGTATATTAACTCAGCTTTCGAGCCGTAATTTAAAGCTAAATTTATTTGAAGTCTTTTATTCTTTGATGTTTTTTTTTCTGATAAGTTTAATAAATTATTTAATTTGTTTGAAAAATTTTTTCTACCAATAATCTTTAGCCTAATTTTTTGTTTATTTAAGTCCTCAATTTTTTCTTTAAGAAAATTTTCTAACAGATTAAACAGAAAATTAATCTCTTTTTTAGGCCTTTTCCAGTTTTCTGTTGAAAAAGCATAAAGGGTTAGAAACTTTATATTATTTCTAATTGTTTCTTTAATAATCTTTTCTACTGTACTTAAGCCAGCTTTATGACCAGCATTTCTTGAATTCTTATTCTTTAATCCCCATCGACCATTACCATCCATGATAATGGCTACATGTTTTAATGGGTTCATATAGTCATTATTTCTTTTTCTTTTAAAGAAACTTTTTCATCAACAGTTGCAATATGTTTATCAGTTATAGTTTGAACATTTTTTTCATATGACTTTTCTTCATCCTCACTAATTTCTTTGGATTTTAAAAGTTTTTTCAATTCTTCGTTTGCATCTCTTCTAATATTCCTAATTGAAATCTTACATTTTTCTCCCATAGCTTTAATTAATTTTCTAAGTTCGGTTCTTCTCTCCTCATTTAATTCTGGAATAGGAAGTCTAATCAGTTGGCCGTCTATCTGTGGATTTAATCCTAATTCAGATTTTTTTATTGCAGCATCAACTAAGGGTATGTTATTTTGATCCCAGACTTGAATATTAATCATTCTTGGCTCTGGTGTTGTAATGCTCCCAACTTGATTAATTGGCATTTGCTGACCATAAACATCAACCTTAACAAGATCTAGCATTGCTGCATTAGCTCTACCTGTTCTTAATGAAGATAATTCCCTCAAAAAAACATCAATTGCTTTACCCATCTTAAGGCTATGTGATTTTTCATCAAACATTTATTCGCCTATTTTTATTCTGCTAAACTCCTTGATCTTTAAATCATTTATAGCAAGTTCTTTTAAAACATCTTGAACTTTTTTTTTTGGTTCCATTACCCAAGCTTGAGTTAAAAGAGCATTCTCCTCTTTAAATTTATTCATTTTACCAAGACTGATTTTTTTTGCAATTTCATCAGATTTACCAGAATTTTTCAGCTCTTCAGTTATTAATTCTTGTTCTTTATCTATGATAGATTTATCAATCAAATTAGACTCGAGTGCTAAAGGGTTAGATGCAGCTATATGCATTGATAATTGCTTACCAAATGTTTTTATTATCTCAGAATTTTCTTTTGTTTCTAGTGAAACTACTACAGCTAATTTTGCTAAATTATCTTTCACAACAGTATGTAAATATTGACAATTTATTGAAGAGGAATTTGAGATAGTTTTAGTTTGGCCTATTGTAATTTTTTCACCAATTTTTGCTATTAAAGCAACTAAATTATCCTCAACAGTGGAAGCATTTTTCATTTTTGACTTTTTAAGTTCCTCAAGATTTGAGTCTTTTAAATTATTAAGTTCACTTAATTCTTTAACAAAATTTATAAAATCATCATTTTTAGCAACAAAGTCTGTTTCACAATTAACCTCGATAATTGATGTTTTTTTTTCATCTCCACTTATAGCAACTACACCTTCTTTAGCTTCTCTAGACATTTTTTTTGAAGCTTTAGATACTCCTTTAATTCTTAATATTTCTATAGCTTTATCTAAATCTCCATTCGACTCTTTGATAGCCAAATTGCAATCTTTAAACCCTGCACCTGTAGCTGATCTAAGTTTTTTAACTTTTTCAATGTCACTCATTTTAATTTAATATTTCTTTTTTTTTGTCGCCAAATTTCTCTTCAAGTTTTTCTCTGTCTTTTTCTTGAATAGTTTTGTTAGATTTATTTTCTTTTTTTTTTATCTCTTTATTTTCATCTAATGGTGCTGATTTTTTAGCTGACTCAATTGTTTCTTTAATTAAATTACAATATAAATCTATAGCTCTCCTTGCATCATCATTGCCTGGAATTGGAAAATCAATTCCATCTGGATTTGAATTACTGTCTAATATCGCTACGATTGGTATTCCTAATTTTACAGACTCTTGAATAGCCAAAGACTCATAATTGGTATCAATAATAAACACTAAATCAGGAACTTTTTTCATTTCTGAAATACCACCAAGAGATCTTTGTAATTTATCTTTTTTAACACTCATTTTAAGAAGTTCTTTTTTTGTAAAACCTCTATTTTCTGCAACTAAATTTTGATCTAATTGTTTAAGTTTTTTTATAGAATTAGATATAGTTCCCCAGTTAGTGAGCATTCCTCCTAACCATCTATAGTTTACAAAATATTGGTCTGTCTCTTTTGCAACCTCAGCTATTGCTTCAGATGCTTGTTTTTTTGTTGAAACAAATAATATTTTTCCATTATTTTTTACAACCTCATAGATTTTTTCAAGTGCAATCTTTGTCAGCTCTAAAGTTTGGGTCAAATCTATTATATGAATAGAATCTCTTTTTCCAAAAATATATTTTTTCATTTTTGGATTCCATCGAAGAGTCTTATGACCTAAATGGACTCCAGCCTCTAATAATTGTTGAATTGTTACGTTAGGTATCTTCATATTTTTTCCCGGTTAAGCCACCACAGTAATTTCCATTTAAGGACCGGAGGTATAAAACCAATAACTGTGTGCGTGTTAATTTAATTAAAGGACTGTTTACAAAAATTTTTTTTGATAAACAAGCTTAAATTTATCTTATTATTGCTGATATTTCTTTATTTCTTATAATATTTAACATCTTTCTATCAATTTTACGTTTTTTTTTGAGAATAAAATTGAAGTTATTATCGTTATCATTCATTATAATTCTTATAACTGTATTTCCATTATTGAGGATAATTTTTGAAATTTCATTTAATTCATCCAAAGATTTGAGTTTAAATATCACTTCTTCTATTGGTTTATTTAGTAATTCTGACAAAGAAGCAATTTTTTGAACATTTGTTCTCCTAAAACGATTTTCTTCATCTGAATTTGATTTAATTAGAGTGAGGATTAATGAAGAACCCTCTTTTAAAATTTCGCGATTTTTTTCTAACACTTCAGAAAAAATAAATAACTCAAAAACACTTGATAGATCTGTTAATTTTAGTACCGCATATGAATTACCTTTTGCTGTCTTTTTTTCTTGTATCTTTAATAATGTTGCAGCAATGTTCGAATTTGTAATTTCTTTATCATTATTAAAGTTTAAAAAATCTTGAATATCATAATCACTAAATATTTCTTTGAATTGATTTAAGGGATGACTGGAAACAAAAAAGCCAACCGCTTCAAATTCTTTTGATAATCTTTCCTCAAAATTCCAATCTTCGACATTTATTAGAATTTCATCATCTTGATTATTAGTATCTCCAAATAAATCAATTTGATTAGTTGACTTATTTTCATAAATATTTTTTGAAATTTTTATAAAATTTGGAATGGACTCAAATAAAGATTTTCTATTTGAATTAAGATTATCGAAAGCACCAGCTTTAACTAATCCTTCTAATTGCAACTTATTTATATCTTTTGGATTTACTCTATTTATAAAATCATTAATAGAGCTAAATTTTCCATTTTTAATTCTTTCCTCAACAATATTAGAAACTGCTTCATATCCAACAGCTTTGATAGCTCCTAATGCATAAAAAAAATTTTCTCCATCTGTTCTAAAATCGGCATAACATTCATTTATGTCTGGTCTTACTATTTTTATATTTAATCTTTTTAATTCCTCATAAAATTCACTCAATTTATTTTGATTAGAAATATCCATTGTCATTGATGCAGCAATAAATTCTTTTGGATAATATGTTTTTAAATAAGCAGTTTGATAAGAAATAATTGCATATGCAGCCGCATGACTTTTATTAAAACCATATTCTGCAAAAGGTTCTATCTTTAAAAAAATCCCTGCTGCAACATCTTTACTAATTCCATTATTTACAGCACCAGAAATAAAACTTTGTTTTTGTTTTTCTAATTCTGCCCTTTTCTTTTTACCCATTGCTCTTCTTAAAATATCTGCTTGACCAGCTGTGAAGCCAGAAAGTTTTTGTGCAATTTGCATAACTTGTTCTTGATAAATTATTACCCCATAAGTAGGTTTTAAAATATCTTCAAGTAAAGGATGTAAATAATCGGGTGTTTTTTTTCCATGTTTGCAATCATTATAAATTGGTATATTGCTCATTGGACCTGGTCTATAAAGTGCTACCAACGCAATAATATCTTCTATGTGATTTGGTTTCATTTGCATTAATGCTTCGCGCATTCCAGCACTCTCAATTTGAAATAAACCAACAGTTTTTCCAGATGATAATAAATCAAAAACTTTTTGATCTTCAAAATTTATGTTTTCAATATTAAATTTTTTATCCTTTTTTCTTATTAGTTTTTGAGTGTTATTTATAACTGTTAAAGTTTTTAGTCCCAAAAAATCAAACTTGATTAATCCAGCATTTTCAGCTGAGTACATGTCAAATTGTGTTGAAGGCAATAATAAGTCGGATGTTGCGTCCTTATATAATGGGACTGTCTCAGTTAAATCTTTATCAGCTATCACAACGCCAGCAGCATGCGTTGCAACATTTCTATTTAATCCTTCTAATTTTAATGAAAGATCTGTAAGTTTTTTTACTCTACTATCCTCATTTATCAGTTTTTGAAGTCTCGGTTCTCCTGCTATACATTCAGTTAGATTTTGTGGCCTTGATGGATCAAACGGTATCATTTTCGATATACTATCAACAAACCCATAAGCCAATCCTAAAACACGTCCAACGTCTCTTATAACCATTCTAGCCTTTAATTTTCCAAATGTAATTATATGAGCTACACTTTTTTCATATTTTTTTGTTAAATATTCAAAAACTAAATCTCTTTTTTCTTCACAAAAATCTATATCAAAATCTGGCATTGAGATCCTATCTGGATTCAAAAATCTCTCAAAAATTAAGTTAAATTTTATTGGATCAACATCAGTTATTGAAAGACACCAAGCGACCAGAGAACCAGCACCAGATCCTCTACCAGGTCCAACTGGTATATCATTTTCTTTTGCCCATTTTATATAATCAGATACAATTAAAAAATAACTTGCATAATTCATTTTAATTATGATTTCTAATTCATGATCTAATCTATCTTTATATTTTAAATAATTCTTGTCAGATAAAAAATCTTTATCATTTAAGTTGAATAAATTTATAAATTTTTCATTCAGACCATCTAATGAGTTTTTCTTCAAAATTTCGTCAGCGCTAATACCTTTGTCAGAACTGATATTGGGTAATATAGGTTTAGACGATAAGGGTCTAAAATTACATCGAAACGGAAAATTATAATTATTTTCTAATGCCTCTGGTAGATCAGCAAATAAATCAACCATTTCTGAACTACTTTTAAGGTAATGATTATTACTAAATCTAACTCTATTTTTTTCATTAACATAAGTCTTATTTTTTATACAAATCAATGCATCATGTGCTTCATGCATATCTTTATCAATATAGAACACTTCATTAGTTGCAATTATAGGAATATCTAATTTTTTCGAACTAATTAAATTAAATTTTTCAAACTCTTTTTCATTTTGGTCACCATGACGTTGTATTTCAATATAAAATCTATCTCCATAATTAGATTTCAGTTTTGAGAAAATTTCACTAATTTCCGAAAATTTACCTTTATTAAATAACTGTCCAAATAAGCCATTAATTGTTCCAGAGAATATTGCTACACCTTCATTGTTATTTAATAATTCATTTAAATCTAAATGAGGGTCAGAAAGTTCATCATTTTTTAAGAATGACAATGATGATAACTTTATTATTGTTTTGTATCCGTTCTCATTTAAAGCGAATAAAGGTATTAGACCAGTTGTATCATTAAATTTAAAATTGATTTGTGTTCCGATTATTGGTTGAGACCCAGATTTAGATAATTTTTCAGCAAACTCTAATGCACCACATAAATTAGAGGTATCACATAAACCCACTGCTTTTAACTTACTGTCTTTTGTAATATCTTTTAAATCATCTATCTTAATAGCTCCCTCACATATAGAAAATTGAGAGTGAATTTTTAGATGATTAAAATTTGAGGAATTAGACTCTTGCATTAATGGTCTTTATATTACCATTAACTATTTCCAACATGCAATCTGACTTTTTAGCAAAAAATCTATTATGAGTTGCAAATATAATCATTCTGTTAACATTTATTTGTTTTTTTAAAAGATCAAAAACATTTTTTGCTGTAACTAGATCTAAACTTCCAGTTGGCTCATCAGCTAAAATAACTTGGGGATCGTTTATTAAAGCTCTAGCTATTGATACTCTTTGTTTTTCACCTCCAGAAAGCTCAGCGGGATAGTGGTAAATTCGATTTGATAAACCAACTTTTTTTAATAACTGTTTTGATTTCAACACAGATATATCTTTATTCTTCTCTATTGCAAGATTTGCTAAGTATACGTTTTCTAAAGCTGTGAAATCTGAAAGTAAATTATCTTGTTGGTATATAATTCCAATTTTATTAGCTCTTAAAATGTCATTATAGTTGGAATTTTTGAAATCAATTTGTTTATTTTCATATTTCATTATACCACCTGATGGTCTATCAATTAATGACAACAAGTTTAGTAATGTTGATTTTCCTGAACCAGAAGGTCCCATTAGAGAGTAAATTTTTCCAAGTTTAAAATTATAAGAAAGTTTTTTCAAAACCCTTAAATTTTTTTGGTGGGTAAAAGACTTTGAAATATTTGAAAGTTTAATAAAATTACTCATATTTTAATGCTTTAACTGGATCTAGTTTTGCTGCTTTCAAGGCAGGGAAAATTGAAACAATAATTGTAATAATTATTGAGCATAGTGAGATTAATAAAATTGATGGCGGGTTTATCTCCGAAGGCATAGTGCTTAAAAAATATATTTCCTCTGGAAACAAGCTTATATTAAATAATGTACTTAAAAATTGTCTTAAATTTTCAACATAGATTGAAAATGTTACACCAAGAATAATTCCAAAAATTGTAGCAGAGGTTCCTATTATCACTCCAACTAGAAAGAATATTTTTACAATTGACTTGTTAAGGACACCAATAGATTTTAAAATCGCAATATCTTTAGTTTTGTTTTTAACTAATATTGTCAAACCAGAAATTATATTAAAAGCAGCTACTATAATAATTAAAGACAATATTATAAACATTACATTTCTTTCAACTTTAAGAGCTGAAAAAAGAGCATTATTCATATCTGACCAAGAATAAACAAATTCGCTTTTAAAAATTTTCTGTACTATTTCTTTTTGGTCTTCAATTTTTTGTGGATTTTTAAGGTAAATTTCTAAATTTCTATCACCTTTATCAAGATTAAAGAATTCTTCTAAAGTTGATAAATTAATAAAGGCTATATTGTTATCAAAATCTACAAGTCCACTCTCAAAAATTGATACGACCGTAAAAGTTTTTTGTTTAGGTATATTGCCTATTATTGTCTCAATTCCACTTGAGGACATTATTGTAATATCATCTCCTATATCAAGATTAAGAGTAAAACTAAGCTCTTTTCCAATTGAAATAAAATTTTTACTTAAATTGTTTCTATTACCTAAAAAATTTTTATTTTTTACTAATTCTAGTTTGGAGAAATCTTCATTCTCGTAACCTCGTAGCACTATTCCTTTTGAGGTATCACTCTTAATCATTATAGCCTCACCTGAATTACTTAAAATCAATTCATTAGAAATAAGTTTTAGATTATTTTGTTTTAATTTTTCAATTTCGATTATATTTTCATATGGTTTAACAGTTATATGGGCATTGAAACCAACTATCTTATTAATTAATTCTGTCCGAAAACCATTCATCACTGACATGACAATTATTAAAACAGCTACACCAAGACTGATCCCTATAAAAGAAAAAATTGAAATAACGTTCAGAAAGCCATCTTTTTTTCTAGCTTTCAAGAATCTCAAGGTAATTTCTTTTTCTAAAGTAGAAATCAATTTTTTTCTTTTTTTTCTTTAATTATTTTTATTATTTCAGTTATCTTTAATTTTTGAGTTTCTGTTCCAACTTCTTTAAATTCTATTAAATCACCATCAGTTTGTTTACCTATTATTATTTGATATGGAGCACCTATTAAATTCATTTTCTTAATTTTTGATGAAAAATTTTCATCAGTGTCATCAATTATTGCTTCAATGTTATTTTTTTCAAATTCAGAATTAATCTTATTTACTTTTTCTAAAGCTGAATTATCATTTTTATTTATCATTGGTATCATTCCAATATCATATGGAGCAACAGATATTGGCCATTTCATGATTTCATTTTTCTCATCGTATTTTGCCTCTATTATTGCACCTACTAACCTTGAAACTCCTATACCGTATGAACCCATTTTAACAAAATCTTTTTTACCACCAGGAAGATCTACTGATGCTCCCATCGGTTTTGAATATTTATCACCAAAATAAAATATATGACCAACCTCAATACCTTTAGTTTTTAATCTATTAGTTTCTGAAACTTTTTTTTCAAACTCCTCCTTATTAAATTTTTCGTCAGTAACTGAGTAAAATTCCTCATACTTTTTTCTCAAATCTTCTAAAGATTTTTTTTCTAATTTTGTACCTTCGCTTTTTAAATCAAAAATTCTTTTATCCGTAAAAATTTTACTTTCACCGGTTTCAGCCAAAATAATAAACTCATGCGAAAGATTACCTCCTATAGGTCCTGTATCAGCAGCCATTGGGATGGCTGTAAGATCTAATCTTTTAAAAGTTTTTAAATAAGATAAGAAAAATTTATTATAAGAAAATAAAGCTTCCTCATCAGAAATATCAAATGAGTAAGCATCTTTCATATAAAACTCTCTGCATCTCATTATTCCAAATCGTGGTCTAATCTCATCTCTAAATTTCCATTGAATATGATATAAAAGTTGCGGAAGAGATTTATAGGATTTCACTGAAGCTCTAAATATATCTGTTACAAGTTCCTCATTAGTTGGGCCATAAAGCATTTCACGATCTTGACGATCTTTTATTCTGAGCATTTCCTCACCATAGTCCTCGTAGCGCCCACTCTCTTTCCATATTTCACTTGATTGTATGGTTGGCATTAAAATTTCTTGAGCCCCAATTTTGTTTTGTTCTTCTCTAACAATTTGTTCAATCTTTTTCATTACTTTGAAACCTAATGGTAACCAAGAGTAAATTCCTGCTGATGATTGTTTAATCATTCCCACACGTAACATTAATTGATGTGATTTTATTTTGGCTTCTGAGGGGTTGTTTTTTAAAATTGGAATAAATGATTGTGAAATATACATTCTAAGTGATTATATTTCTTAAATTTAAATATTCAAATTTCATAAGTAGGTAAATAATTATAAACAAAACTGTTGTAATTCCAGTACAATAAACAAATTTCTTTAACATTTTTGGATTTTCTGGGGAGCCTGGATCCTCACCCTCAATTTTAATGACTTTATTTCTTTCTACATCTATTGGTAGAATTGCAAAGAAAACTATCCACCAAATGATAATATAGATAATTGCTAATCCTGTAGGGCTCATTAAATCTTTACTAAGTTAATATTAGCAAAAGGTTTTTTTCCAGTTTTTTCTTTTGTAAATTTACGACAAGTAATTTTTAGTGCATCTATTAAATTGTGCTCTTGCTGTTTATTATCAAGTTTAAATGTTCTTGTTGTTTTTTCAATTTCATCTTCTAGTCCATATATAAAATCCTCTTTATCATAAACAGGTAATCCCCTAAAAGTGATTATGGGACTATTATGGATATTTCCCTTTGGAGTAATCAAAATTGTTATTTCCAAATATCCATTGCTACTCAAATTTCTTCTTTCTTTTATTGATAGAGAATCTTCTTCAACACTGACATTGCCATCTAAATATAATCTACCACTCGGTGCTTTATCATAAACTTCTGGTTTATCTCCAGGAGATAGTTTTACAATATCTCCATTTTCAACTTGGACAGGATTAGGAACCTGCATTTCTTTTGCAAAATTGATATGCTCTATCATATGTCTGTGCTCTCCATGAACTGGGATAACACATTGTGGTTTAACCCATTGATACATATCTTTAAGATCTTCTCGATTTGGATGACCTGATACATGTATAAACTCCGTTTCTTCAGAGATCACCTCGATACCATCTTTCACTAATTGATTATGGAGCTTATAAAGTTTTTTTTCATTACCCGGAATAATTTTTGATGAAAAAATAACTGCGTCATCTTTTTCAATAAATACATCTGGATGAATATAACTTGCTATTCGCATCATTGCTCCCATTGGTTCGCCTTGACTACCTGTGCATAAATAGAGAATTTTTTCTCTAGAGAAATTTTTTGCATCCCTAGGATCAACAGGTTCAATTGTATTTTTTAAATATCCACATTGTCTTGCAGCCTTATAAATTCTGTGCATTGATCTTCCAACTAAAGATATCTGTCTCCCAGATTTTTCAGCACAGTAAAAAGCTGTTTCCATTCTTGCGACATTTGACGCAAAAGAAGTAATGATAACTCTTTTTTTTAATCGATTAACTATATTTAACAAATTTTTTCTTACATCTAACTCTGATCCTGATCTTCCGGCACTAAAAACATTTGTTGAGTCACAAATCATTGCTAAGACACCCTCATCACCTATTTCTTTTAATCTTTTAGAATTAATTTCATCTCCAATTAATGGATTTGGATCAACTTTCCAGTCTCCAGTATGTAGAATTACGCCTGCTGGGGTTTTAATTCTCAAACCATTTGGCTCTAGTATTGAATGTGTTAAAGTGATGTATTCAATCTCAAACTTTTCTAATGAAATATTTCCGTTTAATTCAACAATTTGTAAATCTTTAGTAATATCAATATGTTTTTCTTTAAATTTTTCCTTTATCAAAACAGCTGTGAACGGTGTTGCATATATCTTGCATTGTAGTTTTGGCCATAAATGAGCGATTGCTCCAATGTGATCCTCATGAGCATGAGTGAGAACTATTCCTAATAAATTATCTTTTTTTTCAACAATAAAACCTGGGTCTGGGTAAATTAAATCTATTCCAGGAAGAGTGTCATCTGCGAAAGTAACACCAATATCAACCATAATCCATTTGTGGTCACCTGGTAAACCATAACCAAACAGATTCATGTTCATCCCAATTTCACCAGATCCACCTAGTGGACAAAATAATAATTCTTCTTTCATCTATTTAATAATTTAGAAATTTTTATAAGACCCTTAACAGTGATATCTTTGTTTTCAATAACTTTTGTTTTAATTGAATTTTTAAATAAATTAGAAAAGCCACCCGTAATAACAACCTTATAAGATTTCCCTGTTTCTTTCATAATCAAATTAATAATATTGTCAATTAAACCTGCATAGCCCCAAAAAAAACCTGATCTCACAGCTGTATTTGTATCTATTCCAATTACCTTTTTTATTTTTTTTAGATTTATTTTAGGTATCAAAGAAGCCTTATCAGTTAAAGTATTTAATGAAATACTTATACCAGGAGCAATAATTCCTCCTCTATAAGTATTACTCACTAATACATCAAATGTTGTAGCAGTGCCAAAATCTAGGATAATAAAATTCTTATTAGGTTTCATAAGACTTATTGCATTAGCCAGTCTATCAGAACCAACTTGCTTAAAATTTGCTTTTATATTTAAGATAGATTTTATATTGAGATCTTTTATTTCATAACATTTAATTTTAGTTTTTTTTGATATAAATTTTTTTATAGAAGTAAAGGTTTTTGGGACAACACTACAAAATAGTATTTTTTCAATATTCTTAAAATCTTTTGTTAAAATTTTAAATTTTCTATTTAGAATTGAGTTTGTTTTTAATTTTGAAGGAAAACTTATTTTTTTTAAAATCTTATCTTTAGAATTTACTAAAAATAATTTAGTTACTGAATTTCCAATATCTCCTAAAATTAGCATATATATTTATACTCTTTTTTTAATTAATCTCTTTAAATTGTTTTCAAAAATCTTTTTTAGTTCTAATTCAAATTTCTTTTTTGAAATATCTTTATTTACAAGCTCCCTTAAATGTGTAGTTTGGTAATTTCTTAAAAAGGGACTTTTTATTAGATTTACACCAATACCAACAATCAAATAAGTATGATTAAGTTTATTTACTTTTTCTTGTAAAATTCCACATATCTTTTTTTTTTGGATCAAAAGATCATTAGGTTTTTTAAAATAAATTTTTTTTTTATAATATTGCGAAATACATTTTTTAACCATTAAACAATTAATTTTAGTTAATTTGTTTAAAGATATTTTGAAGTTTTTTAAATTATAAAAAAAACTAACAAATAAATTTCCTTTATAGGAAACCCATTTTTTTCCGTATTGTCCTCTACCATTAATTTGTAAATCAGATAAGATCATACCATAATCATGATTATATTTTTTGATTATTCTTATTGCAGTATTATTGGTGCTTTTTACTTTACTAAATCTAAATATTTTAAATTTCATTAAATTATATTGATTTTAGAAACTGCATCAATCAATTCACTAGGAAAAATAAAGTACATTAAAATTAATATTGTAGATACCGTTAAAGATAACTTCAACCAAAGGTTATGATCTTTGTCATAACTATCTTTTTCCTCATCGAAATACATTATCTTAATAATTCGCAAGTAATAAAACGCTGCTACGACTGTTGATAATAGTCCAACAATAGCTAAAAAATACATTGACTGTTCAATAACGGATTTAAAAATATAAAATTTCGCAAAAAATCCTGCAAGTGGCGGAATTCCTGCTAAAGAAAATAAAATTATCAATAATGAAATTGAAAGTAAGGGGTGATTTTTTGATAATCCTGATAAATCATCTATTTGTTCATAATAAATATTATTTCTTTTCATCATTAACAAACATGAAAAAAAACCTAAGTTCATAATTATATAAATAGTCATATAAATAACTGAGCTTTGTATCCCGTCATTAGATCCAGTTGCTAAACCTGCTAAAGCATATCCAATATGACTAATAGAGCTATAAGCTATAAGTCTTTTAAGATTTCTTTGTCCTATTGCTGCTATCGCACCAAAAAGCATGGATGCGATTGATAAAAAAACTAAAATCATTTGCCACTGATCAATAAGGTTTAAAAAAGGAACATATAAAAATCTTATAAACACAGTCAACGCTGCTATCTTAGGAACCATTGTAAAAAATAATGTTACTGATGTTGGCGACCCTTCATAAACGTCTGGGGCCCACATATGAAAAGGTACAGCAGAAATTTTAAATGCTAACCCCACCAAAATAAAAACTATTCCAAAAGTAATAGCATATTCATTTGTAGTAAATTGGGTTGAAATTACATTAAAATTTGTTGAACCTGTAAAACCATAAATTAAAGAACAACCGTACAATAACAAACCTGAGGATAATGCACTTAAAACAAAATATTTTAATCCTGCTTCAGATGATTTTAATTGATCTCTATTAAATGTTGCCAAAACATATAAGGCTAATGACTGAAGCTCTAAACCCATATAGAAAACAATTAGATCATTAGAGCTAATCATAATCATCATGCCCAATACAGAACTTAGAATTAAAATTGGATATTCAATTTTGAAAATTTTAAAGGTTCTTAAATAATTTGATGAAATTAGCAAAACTACAAAAGCAGCTAATAAAGTTATAATCTTCATGAATGATGACAAATAATCAATGATAATACTCTTATTAAATAAAGTTGTCGGATTAATACTTAAAGTTTCATTAAATGTAATGACTGCTGTAACTAATAAAACTAATAATGAAATATTATGGATAATTTTTGAACTATCTTTTTTAAAAACCCCTAAAATTAGTAAAAACATTATTGATAATGAGATAAAAATTTCTGGAAATATTAATTCAATATTATTCATTGTTTGCTTACCACACTGAAGTTGTATGTATCGATTAAATCACTTATTGAAACTTCAATAGTGTTAATTAATGGTTCTGGATAAAAACCAAAATATAAAGTTGGTATAGCTAAACAGGTTAGCGTAAACGCCTCTGATCTATTTAAATCAATCATTTTTTTTAACTCAGAGTTTATTAATTTTCCAAAAATAACTCTTTTGTACAACCAAAGCATATATGCTGCTCCAATAATAACTCCTAAACTAGCTAATACTGCTACTAAAAAATTATCTTTAAAAGCAGCCATTAAAATTAAAAATTCGCCAACAAACCCGCTTGTTCCTGGTAATCCTAAAGCAGCTAAGGTAAATACCATAAATAAAATAGCGTATTTGGGTATAATGGTAACAATACCTCCATATGTTGCAATCAATCTAGAGTGCATTCGATCATAAACGACACCAACACATAAAAATAAAGCGGCTGATACTAGACCGTGACTGATCATTTGAATTATACTTCCTTCAATACCTTGCTGTTGGATTGTAAATATTCCTAAGGTAACAAATCCCATATGGGCCACAGAAGAATATGCTATTAATTTCTTCATATCCTCTTGCATTAAAGCAATTAACGACGTGAAAATGATTGCTACAACACTTAATGTATAAATCAAGGGAGTAAAAACTTCTGAAGCGGAGGGAAATAATCCTAAAGAAAATCTTATAAATCCATAGCCTGCCATTTTAAGTAAAATAGCAGCTAACAACACCGATCCTGCTGTTGGAGCTTCAACATGTGCATCTGGTAGCCATGTATGAACTGGCCACATTGGAGTTTTTACAGCAAATGAACTAAAAAAAGCTAACCACAATAAATTTTGATATTTCGTATCTATACCTAACTCGTAAAGTTGAACGACATCTGTGGTACCTGTGATCCAATAAATTGAAATTATTGCCACCAGCATTAGAACTGATCCCAAAAGAGTGAATAAAAAAAACTTAAAAGCAGAGTAAACTCTTCTAGCTCCACCCCAAATTCCAATAATTAAAAACATTGGGATTAACCCAGCCTCAAAAAATAAGTAAAAAACAACAAGATCTAGAGAACAAAAAACGCCTATCATGAAAGTTTCCATAACAAGGATAGCTATTAAAAATTCGTTTAATCTTTTCGTGACTGAATTATTAACTGAAATTATACATAGAGGTGTAATAAATGTTGTAAGAATTATAAAAAGTATTGATATTCCATCAACTCCCACTTTGTAATTAATTAAACCTTCGATCCAAATTCTATCTTCAACAAATTGGAAAGCAGAAGTTGTTTGGTCAAATAAAAACCATAAATAAATAGATAAAAAAAAGTTTACTAGGGATGTAAATAAGGCAACATATTTTGCAGTAATCTTATTTTCACTTTTACTTTTTGTAAAAAATAGAAATAGTGCTCCAATGGAAGGTAAAAGTATTAATGAAGAAAGAATTGGGAAATTCATTATTTAACAATTAAGAAGGTTAAAAAAGCAGAAAAACCAAGTAACATTATAAATGCATATTGATAAATATAACCACTTTGAAATTTATTGGCTTTAATAGAAACTTTTTTAATTATCCCAGAAATACCATCAGGTCCAAAGCCATCGATAACTTTAACATCAAAAAATTTCCACAAAAATAAACCAAATTTTTTTGAAGATTTTACAAATAATGTTTCGTAAATTTCGTCAAAATACCATTTATTTAACAAAAATTTATATAGTGGCTCATTAATATTCACCAGTTGAGCTGGAAAATTCTTATTTTTTACGAATAAATAATAAGCAAGTGGTATAGATAAAGTTACTAATGTTGGGGTTAAAACTAAAAACCACAATGGTGGGTGATCAGTACTTAAAGGTTCTAAAAAGAAAATTGATTTATTCCAAAAATTATTAATTCCCTCATAACCTATAAATAAATCTTTAAAAATAAATCCAGCAAAAATCGCTCCAATGGATAATATTATCAAAGGTATTAACATAACTAGTGGAGACTCATGTGTCTCCTCAATATTGAGTTCCTTGTTGTTATATTGTCCATGAAAAGTTTTAAACATCAGTCTCCAGGAATAAATTGATGTTAAAAAAGCTGTTAATATACCTATTCCAGCTGCATAATATCCTGTAGTAGTGCCACTTAAGTATGCAAATTCTATAATTGCATCCTTAGAATAAAAACCAGATAGCAAAGGAAAGCCTGTTAATGCTAAAGTTCCTATTATCATTAAAGCATAAGTGTATGGCAATTTTCTCCATACTCCTCCCATATTATTTATGTTTTGCTCATCTTTAAAAGCATGAATAACAGACCCTGATCCTAGAAACAATAATGCCTTAAAAAAGGCATGAGTAAATAAATGAAACATTGCAACATTATATGCACCTACACCAGCAGCAAAAAACATATAACCTAATTGACTACAAGTGGAATAAGCTATGATTTTTTTTATGTCTGTTTGAACTAAAGCTACACTCGCTGCAAAAAAAGCAGTACTCATACCTACTACAGTGACAATGTTTAAAGCTAACTCTGAATATTCGTATATCGGTGAACATCTTACAACTAAAAAAACTCCAGCAGTAACCATAGTGGCTGCATGGATCAAAGCTGAAACAGGTGTTGGACCTTCCATTGCATCTGGCAACCAGGTATGTAAAAAAATTTGAGCCGATTTACCCATAGCACCAATGAATAATAAGATACAAATTAAATCTACAGCATTAATCTGAATACCTAAAAAATTAAGATTTTCATCTACAACTGTTGGGATTTGATTAAAAACTTCTGTGTAGTTTACAGTTCCGAATAAATAAAAAATCAAAAAAATACCAAGAGCAAAACCAAAATCTCCAACTCTATTTACAACAAACGCCTTAATAGCTGCTGCATTTGCAGTTTCTTTTTTAAACCAAAAACCAATTAAGAAATAAGAACAAAGGCCTACCCCCTCCCAACCAAAAAATAATTGAATAAAATTATCAGCCGTTACCAACATTAACATGGCAAATGTAAATAACGATAAGTAAGCCATAAATCTTGGTTTATGAGGATCATGGGACATGTATCCAATTGAATAGATATGAACTAATGCAGAAACAAAAGTTACAACTACTAACATTACTGATGACAATGCATCTATTTTCATTGACCAATTTACCTCTAGTGATCCAGAATTAATCCATGTAGCAATTTTGATATTTTCCTCGTATTGATTAAAAATTACTTCATAAAATACAATTGCTGAAAGAACAGCTGATATAGATACTAATAGACTTGTAACTATCTCAGAATTTCTGTCCCCTATAAATTTACCGAAAAATCCTGATATAATTGAAGCAATTAATGGTAATGCTAAAATTGAAATTTCCATTTTATCCTTTTAATTTATCTATCTCTTCAACTCTTATAGTTCCCGCATTTCTGTAATAGACTACTATTATAGCAAGACCAATAGCTGCCTCAGCAGCTGCTACAGTTAAAATAAATAATGTAAAAACTTGACCAGTCAAATCGCCAAGATAAATAGAAAATGATACTAAATTAATGTTCACAGCTAATAATATCAACTCAATACTCATCAAAATCACGATAATATTTTTTCTATTAAGAAATATACCAATGACTCCAATGCTAAAGATAACCGCTCCTAAAGTAAGATAATGTCCTAAACCTATTTCAATCATCTATCTTTACTCCCTTATTCGATTGAACTTCTAAAACTTCAATACCTTCAGACCTTTCTCTAGAAATTTGTTTCAAATAACTTTGAGTTTTTACTCCTTCTCTTCGTCTATAGGTAAGAACGATTGCACCAATCATTGCAATTAATAATATCATTCCACTAATTTGAAAAATATGAATATAATCAGTATACAAAACCTGGCCTAATGAGTGTGTATTACTTATTTCATTAGAAATTTGTGTAGTTTTTTGATCAGATAATTCAGGTTTATATTTCCAACCACCTACAACAATAATTAATTCAAAAAAAATAATTGTACTTATAATTAAACCAACTGGAATATGACTAGAAGAAGTTGCCTCAGAATTAAACCATTGATTTTTTTGTTGAGCAACATTTAACATCATTACAACGAATAAGAACAACACAGCTACTGCACCAACATATACAATCAGCATTATCATCCCCAAAAACTCTGCTCCAATCATTATAAAGAGACAAGAAATACTAATAAAATCTAATATTAAAAAAAAAACTGAGTGTACTGTGTTTTTCGAAACTGTAACCATGATAGCTGAAATGACTGCAATAATCGAAAAAACATAAAAAAATATTGCATGGGCTACCATAAATTTACCTATAAGGATTGTCTGATTTTATATTCGCTGCTAAAATATTTTCCCATCTATCACCATTATCAAGTAATTTTTCTTTAGTATAATAAAGCTCTTCTCTTGTTTCTGTTGAAAATTCAAAATT
Source organism: uncultured Pelagibacteraceae bacterium (assembly GCA_902582845.1). Lineage (GTDB taxonomy): Bacteria > Pseudomonadota > Alphaproteobacteria > Pelagibacterales > Pelagibacteraceae > Pelagibacter. Next base: position 52,847 of record CACHTQ010000006.1, read on the forward strand.
TGGACCTTGTACTATTGCATCTACTGGGCATGATTCTTCACATAGACCACAATAAATACATTTCATCATATCAATATCGTAACGCGTAGTTTTTCTGCTTCCATCAGATCTTTCAGCAGACTCTATTGTAATTGCTTGCGCTGGACAGACTGCTTCACATAACTTACATGCTATACATCTCTCTTCGCCATTTGGATATCTTCTAAGTGCGTGCTCTCCTCTAAATCTTGGGCTAATTTTTCCTTTTTCAAAAGGATAATTTATTGTTTTTTTTGTTTTAAACATTTCTCTTAAAGCAATTAATAAGCCAGTTGCAAAATCAACCATGAATATCGTTTTCAAAAATCTTGTAATTTTCATTTAGAGTTTAGGTAAAAGGTTAAAATAAAATAAATAACTTGCAGTTAAAACAACATAGGTTAGAGAAAATGGAAGGAATATTTTCCAACCTAATCTCATTAATTGATCATATCTATATCTCGGTACAACTGCTTTAACTAATGCAAATAAAATAAATAAAAGTAATATTTTTAAAATTAACCAAATGGCACCTGGTATCATATTAAATGGATATATATCAATAGGTGAAAGCCAGCCGCCCAAAAATAAAATCGATCCTAAAGCACACATTAATAAAATGTTTGCATACTCCCCTAACCAGAACATTGCATACATCATGCCAGAATATTCAGTTTGATATCCAGCAACTAACTCTGCTTCGGCTTCAGGTAAATCAAAAGGTGGTCGATTTGTTTCTGCTAAAGCAGAAATAAAAAAAATTACAAACATTGGAAATAAAGGAATTATGAACCAGATATTCTGTTGGGCTAAAACGATATCACTTAAATTTAATGATCCTACGCACAAAAGGACATTAATGATAATAATGCCAATTGAAACTTCATAAGAAACCATTTGCGCTGCAGATCTTATTGAACCTAAAAAAGGATATTTAGAATTGGAAGCCCAACCCCCCATGATAATTCCATAAACTCCGAGTGAAGAAACAGCAAAAATATACAGTATTCCAACATTTATATTAGCTAAAACCTGATCTTCTCCAAAAGGTATAACTGCCCATGCTATTAAAGCTAAAGTCATTGTAATAATTGGAGCTAAAATAAAAATAATCTTATTAGAGCTAGCCGGAATTATAATTTCTTTAAAAATATATTTTAATGCATCAGCTAATGATTGTAATAAACCGAAAGGACCTACAACATTAGGACCTTGTCTTTTTTGAACAAAAGCCCAAACCCTTCTATCTAACCAAACAATCATGGCAACAGAAACTAGAACTGGGACAAGAAGAAAGAGGATTTTGTAAACTTCCTCAAAAACTAAATTTAAATATTCCATTATTTATCCTTCAGTGCCAGTTCGTTTAACTTCTAACTTTGAATTGTTACAATTCAACATTGTTTTTGACGAACGCGCAATTACATTTGAAAAATAGTAATCTTTATACGTAATTTTAAGGATTTCATCCTCAAAATTAATTAAATCTACTTTATTCTTATAGTGATTTTCTTGTCTTTCTTTTTTTAAATTGAGATAATTAAACATACTGCTCTCTAACTCATCTTTATCATTAAAAAGTTTTCTATTATTAATAAATTCAGCAAGATCATTTATAATTTCCCAATCTTCTTTAGCATCTCCTGGCGGATATGATGCTTTATAAGCCTTTTGTAATTTGCCTTCTAAATTAGTATAATGACCTGATTGTTCTGTGTAAGCTGCTCCTGGCAAAATAATATCTGCTAATTCTGCACCATTATCTCCGTGGCTTCCTACATAAATTATAAACTCATTTTTTTTATTAAATTTAAGATTATCTTGTCCTATTAAAAAAACTAAATCAAATTTATTTTCATTCAGACTCTTTATTAATTCATTTTTTGGATCAATTATATCAAGATCTAAACTCCCAACTGTAGCTGCATCAGAAGGTAAAAAATTAAAAGGGTTCCAATTATCAGTAAATTTATTATTATTCAATAAAAAGTTTTTAAATGAACTAAATAAAAATTCGGCTGACCTAGATTTTAAAAACGACTCTCCAAATATTATTAATGGTTTTTGAGAATTAACAATGTCTTTTGAAAGTGCATTTTTATTTTCAAAAATATCTTTGATTGTTTGAGTTTTTCCATCAAGACTTTGATAGGGATATGTTAGATCGCCCACATCATTTAAAGAAACAATTTTAACTTTATTTTTAAGATAAGCTTTTCGAATTCTTGCATTTAGCATTGTGGCTTCAAATCTTGGATTAGTACCAATTAACAGAATAAAATCTGACTCCTCAATACCATTAATCGTTGAATTGAATAAATAGTTTTCTCTTTTGGAGCTATCAATAAACATATCAGATGATCTAAACTCATAATTTTTTGTATCTATAGTTCTCTCTAAGAATTCCTTAAATATAAAGCTAGCCTCCATATTTATCAGATCACCCACAAATCCAGCTATTTTATCTTTGTCTGTATTTTGTATTTTTGATTTTATAATTTTAAAAACTTCATCCCATGAGGCTTTTTCAAACTTATTATTATATTTAATATAGGGTGTATCTAGTCTTTGATTTAAAAGACCGTCACAAGCATATCTTGTTTTGTCTGATATCCATTCCTCATTTATATCCTCATTGATTACTGGTAGTACTCTTTTTACTTCCCAGTCATATGTGTCTACTCTAATATTTGATCCAACAGCATCCATTACATCAATAGTCTCAGTTTTTTTTAACTCCCAAGGTCTTGCTTCAAACACATAAGGTTTAGACGTAAGGGCTCCTACAGGGCAAAGATCTATTACATTACCTGATAATTCTGACTGTATTGATTTTTCTAAGTAGGTTGTGATTTGCATATCTTCACCTCTACCTATTGCACCTAATTCAGGCACACCAGCAATTTCTGTTGCAAATCTAATGCATCTAGTGCAATGAATACATCTGGTCATTTGGGTCTTAATAAGTGGACCCATGTTTTTATCAGGAACTGCTCTTTTATTCTCTTTAAATCTAGATTTATCAATTCCATAAAACATTGACTGATCTTGAAGGTCACATTCACCACCCTGGTCACAAACAGGACAGTCCAAAGGATGATTTGCTAATAAAAATTCCATTACGCCCTTTCTAGATTTTTCTATTTTGGGAGTATTTGTTTTTATAACCATACCCTCAGCAGCAGGCATTGCACAAGAAGCTATTGGTTTTGGAGATTTTTCCATCTCAACAAGACACATTCTACAATTTCCAGCAATTGATAATTTTTCATGGTAACAAAATCTTGGAATTTCGACTCCAGCTTTTTCACAAGCTTGTAGAACAGTCAAACCTTCTTCAACTTCAACTTCTATATCGTTTACTTTTAATTTAAGCATTCTTATCTAACAAGTGCTGATCCACCAAATAAGGAATATTCTGAGTTTCTTTTACAATTGGATCAAAATTATTTCTTTTTTTAATTTCATCTTTAAAATGTCTTAACAAACCTTGAACAGGCCAAGATGATCCCTCACCAAATGCACATATTGTGTGACCTTCAATTTGTTTAGTTACATCACCTAACATTTCAATTTCATCTTTTGAAGCCTCTCCTTTAGCCATTCTCTCAAGCATTCTCCACATCCACCCTGAACCTTCTCTACAAGGTGTGCATTGACCACAGCTTTCATGCTTATAGAATCTGGCAATTCTTGCCATACATTTAATTATGTCTTGATCTTTATTTATAACGACTACTCCTGCTGTACCTAGCCCACTTTTTTCGGCAACTAAAGAGTCAAAATCCATTGTTAGTGTTTCACACTTTTCTTTGGGAATAAGTGGCATTGAGGATCCTCCAGGTATTACAGCTTGTAGATTGTCCCAACCGCCTATTACACCTCCTGCATGAACTTCTATTAATTCTTTCAAAGGTATGTTCATTTCCTCCTCAACATTACATGGATTATTTACATTTCCAGAAATACAAAATATTTTAGTACCGGTATTTTTTTCTCTACCTAAGGAAGCAAACCATTTACCACCTCTTCTTAGAATTGATGGAACAACAGCTATGGTCTCAACATTGTTAATTATTGTTGGACATCCATATAAACCAATTAATGCTGGGAAAGGTGGTTTTAATCTTGGTTGACCTTTGTTACCTTCAATGCTCTCAAGTAATGCTGTCTCTTCTCCACAGATATAAGCTCCTGCACCGTAATGTATATAAATATCTAAATCCCATCCAGTTCCAGCCGCATTTTTTCCAATTAATTTTTTTTCGTAAGCTTCGTCAATTGCAGCTTGAAGTTTTTGTCCATCCACAAAATACTCCCCTCTTATATAAATATAACAAACATGTGCTTGAATTGCATATGAAGCTATTAAACAACCCTCAATGAGTTTATGTGGTTCAAATCTTAAGATATCTCTATCTTTACAGGTACCTGGTTCTGACTCATCACCATTAATAACAAGGTAGTGAGGTCTAGATCCAACTTCTTTTGGTGCAAATGACCACTTAAGACCTGTAGGAAAACCTGCTCCCCCTCTTCCTCTTAATTGAGAGTCTTTAATTTCATTTATGATCCAGTCTCTACCTTTTTCAGTAATTTCTTTTGTATTTACCCAATCACCTCTTTTTTGAGCTGAAGTTAAATCTGAACCCAAATCGTTATATAAATTTTGAAAAATTCTATCTTGATCCTTAAGCATTTTTTAATTCCATTAATGTTTTTCTTCCATTTTCTGGTTCATTATTTATGCGTCCTCTGTATGAACCTGGTTTAGGTTTTTCGTCTTTTAATATTTTATCTAAAATTTCTAAAGTTTTTTCTTTGTCTAAATCCTCATAATAATCATCATTAATTTGCATCATTGGAGCAGTGACACATGCACCTAAACACTCTACTTCCATCCATGAACAATTTTTATCTGGTAATAATTCCGACTCATTTTCAGATATTTTTTCTTTGCAAGCCTCAACTAATTTACCAGCTCCCCTTATCATACAAGGTGTTGTAGTACAAACTTGAATGAAATATTTTCCAACTGGTGATAAATTAAACATACTATAAAAAGTCGCTACTTCATAAACTTTTATGTAAGGCATATCTAAAAGTTTGGCTATATATTTCATTGCAACTAAAGGTATCCAATTATTATTTTGCTTTTGAGCTATATATAACAATGCCATGACTGCACTTTGTTGTTTGCCTTCAGGGTATTTTGAAATAATTTTATTTGCTGCCTCTAAAGAAGATGAATTAAATTCAAAACTCTCTGGTTGATCTTTGGCTGGTCTCTTTAAACTCATCTATCAACCTCACCAAAAACTATATCTAAAGAGCCAAGTACTGCAGGAACATCAGCCAACATATGTCCTTTAATTAAATAATCCATTGATTGTAAATGTGAAAATCCAGGCGCTCTAATTTTACACTTATAAGGTTTGCTTGATCCATCTGAAATTAGATAAACTCCAAACTCTCCTTTAGGTGCTTCAACCGCTGTATAAATTTCATCTTTAGGCACACGATATCCTTCAGTAAATAATTTAAAGTGATGTATCAAAGCTTCCATCGATTGTTTGATATCTTTTTTTGATGGAGGTGTTATTTTTCCATCAAAAGATTTGATTGGACCTTTTTCCATTTTTGATAAACATTGTTTAATTATTTTTACACTTTCTTTCATTTCCTCAATCCTGCATAAATATCTGTCGTAACAATCTCCATTTTTTCCTACAGGAATTTTAAATTCTAGTTGGTTATAACAATCGTATGGTTGTGATTTTCTTAAATCCCATGGAACACCAGATCCTCTAATCATAACACCACTAAAAGAATAGTCGAGGGCGTCTTCTTTTGTAACAATACCAATATCGACATTTCTTTGCTTGAATATTCTATTGTCAGTCAATAAGTTTTCTAAATCATTAATTATTTTTGGAAAAGTTTCGCAAAATTTTGCAATATCTGTCTCTAAACCTGCTGGTAAATCTTGATGCACGCCACCTGCTCTAAAATAATTTGCATGTAATCTTGATCCAGATGCTCTTTCATAAAAAGTCATTAAAGTCTCTCTTTCTTCAAAACCCCATAAAGATGGAGTTAAAGCTCCAACATCTAATGCTTGTGTTGTAACATTTAAAATATGACTTAAAATTCTTCCAATTTCACAAAACATCACTCTTATAAATTGGGCTCTAATTGGAACATCAATGTTTAAAATTTTTTCAACAGCCAAAGCAAAAGCATGTTCCTGGTTCATCGGGGCTACATAATCTAATCGATCAAAATATGGAACTGCTTGCATATAAGTTTTATTTTCTATTAATTTTTCAGTACCACGGTGTAGTAAGCCAATATGTGGATCTGCTTTTTCAACAACTTCACCATCTAATTCTAATATAAGTCTAAGAACACCGTGTGCTGCTGGATGTTGAGGTCCGAAATTTAAGTTTAGGTTTTTAATTTTTTTTGTCATTACTATCAGTTAATTCTTTAATATATTTTGTACCTTCCCACGGACTTTCATAATCAAAGTTTCTATAATTTTGTTCTAGTTTTACAGGTTCATTAACTACTTTTTTTTGATCCTCACTGTATCTAACTTCGGTATGACCAGTTAAAGGAAAATCTTTTCTTAATGGATGACCTTCAAAACCATAATCTGTTAAAATTCTTCTTAAGTCAGGATGATCTTTGAAACTCACTCCATACATGTCAAAAACTTCTCTTTCCATCCAGTTAGCAGATGGAAAAATTGGTGTTAATGATGCAATAACTTCATTTTCACTTATATTATAACTTAAGATCATTCTCTGATTAAACTCATGACTTAAAAATAAATATACAATTTTAAATCTTTTGGACCTTTCAGGATAATCAACAACTGTAATATCTATAAGTTGTCTAAATTTTGTATCTTTATTAGTTTTAACAAATAAAACTACATCAATTAAATCTTCACTATCTATCTCAAGATAAATTTGATTATGTTTAATTTCAGAAGTATTTATTTTGGTGCCGAGCTCTGAATTAATTTTTTTTTCTAAATCAATTAAGTTATTCATATTATCTACTAATGGATCCTTTATTTCTTATTTTTTTTTGTAATTGCATAATTCCATATAATAAAGCCTCTGCAGAAGGCGGACATCCAGGAACATAAATATCAACTGGAACAATACGATCACAACCTCTCACAACTGAATAAGAGTAGTGATAATATCCACCACCATTAGCACAACTTCCCATTGATATAACATATCTTGGTTCAGGCATTTGATCGTAAACTTTTCTAAGAGCTGGTGCCATTTTGTTTGTTAATGTGCCAGCAACAATCATTACATCAGATTGTCTTGGTGACCCACGAGGTGCAGCACCAAATCTTTCTAAATCATATCTAGGCATTGCAGTTTGCATCATTTCAACTGCACAACAAGCAAGACCAAAAGTCATCCAGTGTAATGATCCTGACCTTGACCAGTTTATTAAATTGTCTAATGATGTAGTAATAAAACCATTTTT
>CACHTQ010000007.1 GCA_902582845.1 uncultured Pelagibacteraceae bacterium
GATATCATTAGGAAATTCATTTAATGGTTTTAGTTTTTTACAAACTGAACATTGAAGTTTGTTATTTTTGAACTTTTTACGGTACACCGAGGTTTTGAAAATAAGACCTTCACGTTCGGTTTCTTTTCTAGTTAAAATTTTTACCTTATTTTTTTTTCCTTCACCTCTAAAATCTTTTTTTGTCCAAGTAGGATGATTATCAATTATTTTTTGGATCTCTTCATTACTACGTAATATCCACTGATTATGACCTTTTGGATTTCTATTAAAATTTTTTTTCAAATTATTCTATCAAATCTTTCCAACTTTTTTCAGTTTCAGATTTAGGGTTGCTATTATTTGTATTATTATCTTTTTCTTTTTTCATTTCTTTGTAGAGATTGATAAAATCTTGTCTGGAACCTTTTTTCTTTCCCATTTCCCTAAATTTATTTGTCCATTTGTTTCTATTTTTTTTATCCATTTTATTATTTATTCCACTTATCTAGAAATGCTGAAATACCAATTTTTTCAATTTCCTTGAAAAACTCTTCTAAACTATCATCCATTTGCTCATCTAATTCGATTGCATCGTTTAAATTTTGAACAGTTAATTTCATTTTTTTTCTTTTTTTCTCAGAAATATTTATTTTTTGCATGATAAGATTTTTAACGATCGGACCATCTAAAAATTCTATTGCTGAAACTGCATTTTCTTTTTTATCACCTCTTTGTTTGTCGATCAAAACATGAGCCCATCTTTGTGTTGTGGCAAGATTTTTTAAAGTTGGAAAATCATATTTACAAATAAAAATATTTCCTTCGTGATGCCATGATGCATCTTTTGGAAAATCTTTAGGTGTTGATCTAGTAAATATAATTCCAATGTCAGATTTTGAGTCTTTCATGTCAGATTGTAGTTTTTTTTTCCAATCATTACTCCAATTCTTTGTATTTTTTCTCTCATACAAAATTTTACAGACTGTTCTATCATTTTCTATTACTTCATGAAGCCAATCTCCTCCGGGAACACCCTTTGCGTACTCTTTTATTTTATCATTTTTATCTTTAAATATTTTTTTTAAATAATCTCCTAGTGAAATTTCTGCACCAGATCCTTGATCTACAGTAGTTCCTTGATTTGCAGTTTGACTTAAGGTCTGTATTTGATTTTTTAATCTAGTCTTTTCTAAATCCCATTTATTTTTCTCCTCGCTATGTTTATTAAATTGATCTTCTCGATCTTTTTTGATCGCATTTTCTAACAAACCTTCGTAATGTTCTTTATTTGAAGCTCTGTCAGCTTCAACAGCTTTTTTAATTTCAGCTTTTTTTTCTGCATCATTTTTTTTATTTTTTTCCTCTAGTTCTTGGATTTTATCAAGATTAGCTTTATTTTTTTTTTCTTCTTCATCTCTTAGAGTTTGTTTAAATTTGTCGAGATCAGCTTTATTTTTTTGTCTTTCTTCATCTCCAATTTTTTTTTTATGTTTCTCAAGATTTTGCTTAATAGCATCCTCCATTGGAAACTCTGCATCACATACTGGACACGTTACTTTTTCATCCATTTATATTCCTGTTGTTTTTTTTTCGTTATACCATCTACAATTATCACAATCACTACCTGAATTCGGCATTTTTTCAGAGTCTAAACATGCTTTTAAGTCAACTAAAGTATCCTCGATATAATCTGTCTTTAATTTATAGGGTAATAATGTTGTTTTAAAATTGACTTTTTTGTTAAATGTTTTTTGACTTTCATCTTGAGCATTACAAATCAACCAATAACCAGTATCATGAACTTTAAAGTCATTAAGTTTTAAAAGATATGCATAAAAATCAAGCTGCCTTAAATAGGATTTATGATAGTGTTTATCTGATGAATTATAATCTTCTAATTTTTTATTAGACGTAGCCTTATAATCTAAAACAACTATTTCATTGGTATCTTTGTTTAACCACAAATCGTCTAAAGCACCAAATATTTCTATACCTGTTTTTTTTGATTTAGCCCTAACACCACTTCTATTAAACCTATATTTTTTTAAAGTTTCTGGATCAAGACCATTATAAGGAACAAAGTTTAAATTATATTCTTTGAATATTGGATGAGGTTCACCTTTTGCTCGCAATTCATCAAATTCTTCTTTTAATAAGGCGTCTACTCTAGAATTAATTGGATGACCTGGAGTATCTGGAGGCTTGATTTGATGTTTTTCTAAAAGATAAAAACACAAAGGACATTTTATAAAGCTATCCCACTTAGATCTACTTATTGCCATAAGTTCTCCAATTTTTATTCTCTTTTAATTTTTTTGATAAAACTGCTTCTTTTAACTTTTCTGATAAAACTACCATCTCGATCTCATTTTTTTTGTACTCATGTCTTATCCTTAAGTACCTAGCTAATCTCAACAGATTATATGGTAAAAAATATATGTTTAAAACAAGTTTCAAAACAGGCCTTGTTTTGTAAAATTCTTTATCAGCTTGTTTTGTAATTTCCTTGTTAGCTAAATACATGTCAATATCATGTTTCCAGCTTTTACAGTAAGTTAGACGATCTTTAAGTTTATTTTTAAAATAGTTATTCATTTTACATACCTCGCAATTTGTTTGTAGCATTGTGGTTTGACTGCAGATTTACCTATGATTTTTACTTTTTCATTTTTAAAATAGTAAATCCAATAATAGTGTTGATCATTTTCTTCATCAAAAACTTCCTCTATCCTAATTTCTGTTATTTTATCCATTAATGAAGAACCCTTTCTTTTTGAATTAATTCAAAATAAATACGATAAAAAGCTAAACGTGATTTTCTCATAAAATCATCCCACTCTTTATCGGTGTTAGTGTTTAACCAGGGTAGTTCAGATTCTTTAAGATTAAATAATTCAATAAAAACTCTATCAATTGAACTTAGTAACTTACCGATATCTTTCTCGCCTTGAACAGCTATTAAGTTAATAAGCTTTTCGTGATCTGTGAGCGATTTTATCTTTCTTGATTTTTTGACCTTCATATTTACCTTTCTGAACGTTAAGCTCAAAAAAGATAAATCTGTCTATTTTACTGACCATATATATTTTACCATTTAGAACTCTCGTTCTTTATTGTTAGTTTTAGGTAAAAAGATTTATAGATTGTATGCACCTATTCTTTTTAAGTCTCAGATAAAACTTAAGTTTTACCTCTTAAAAAGTCGGCAATGCATTGAAGGCAGGAAATATACACTGGTCAGTAAAGTTTATGTATATATCTTGCCTTCAACAAACATTTAAACCTTACCTAAGCTTATTATACTAAATTTTGAATTTTTTTCAATAATCGAAAATTTATTTTTTATTTTTAATCTTAAATCCATTTTTTTCTAAGACTTTTATTAAATTCTTTAGCCTTTCATCTCTCGGAGTGTTTTGATCTCCGATGCTTTCAAAAAATATAGGTTTTAAACCTTTTTTTTCTTTTGATTTAAAAAAGTCTCTTATTGATTGTATTTTTAGTTTCATGTTTCTCCTTTAGCGTTTTATTTTAAGTCCTAGCAAGTAGAGTTATGTTCTAAATCAGGACTAAATAATCCTATCATACTTAAGACATAATTAAAAATTATATTATTAATTGTTAATCAATCTTCTTAATTTAAATACTTTAAAAATATGCAGCAATTAGAGCTGTTTGATTACAGAAAAGATTATCTTTTTGATAATAAAAATCAGGTTGCTCACTGGTACGATATCCTTAAAGAAACTGAAGACACTATTAGTTATGCAGAACACATCGACCCTAATAAAGGCTATGCAATAGCAGGTATGGAATATGAGGAATATGTGGATGTGAAAAAAGATAGGTTGAAAGGACTGACTTATGATCAAATCCTCAAATATTTAAAAAGTACTAAAAAAGAGGACAGGCTTAAAAAATATAAAGCATTACTAAAATTTAGAAATATTCCTTTTGAAGCTGATTTATTTACCTGGCATAATGAGGATATCTAAAGATCTAATTTAAAAATATTTCCTTTTTTAAAAAATCATAATAAGTTAAATCTATAAATTTATGGAAAATGAAAAATTAGATATAACCCCCACTGTTGGTCTATTAGCTCTTTTAAAAAATATGCGCTACACTGAATGGTATGCGCTTGGTGAATTTGTAGATAATTCAATTCAAAGTTATAGGTTAAATAAAAAATTTTTAAAAAAATTAGATCCACTTTATAAATTAAAAATTAAAATAGATATTTTTAGTAATGAAATCACAATCAGAGATAACGCAGCTGGTATCGGATACGATAGATATGCAGCTGCATTCGAAACTGGAAAACCGCCCCCTGATAGTACAGGTCTATCTGAGTTTGGTGTAGGAATGAAAATAGCTGCATGCTGGTTTGCAGATAAATGGAAAGTACATACTAAAGCAATAGGTGAAACAGCTTATAGATTAGTAGAATTTGATATAAATAGAATTAGGGAGAGAAATATTACCACTCTTGATGTTTTAAGATCTCCAGCAAAATTAAATACTCATTATACTATTGTTACGTTGAATAAATTAAATCATAAACCAAAAACAACAACTATAACTAAAATTAAAGAACATCTAGCCTCAATGTATAGACATCTTATTAATAAAGCTGAAATTGACATTATTGTAGATCACAAAAGCCTTCGTTATGAAAAACCAAAAATAAGGACATCTGGCTATTATAAAGAATGGGAGGATGGAATAGTGAAGAAACCAAAACCGATAAAATGGTATAAAGAATTTAAATTTGATTTTGATGATATGCCTATTAATGGCTTTGTGGCTATGAGAGAAAAAGGCCGAGTTAAACAACCTGGATTTTCTTTATTTAGAAGAGGTAGACTAATAACTGGCACTGAAGAAAATCCTTTTAAGCCTGAAAAAATTTTTGGCCAAAGTAATGATAGAAGGCAACAAGTTATTTTTGGTGAAATTCACATGGATGATATGCCGGTAGCTTTTTCAAAGAATGATTTTGTATGGGATGAAGTTAAAAAAAATAAATTTATCGCAAAATTACATGAAGCTATACAATTTATGGATAAAAAAAAATCAATAGATTTTATAAAACAATCAAGACATTGGTCTGAAGATCTTGAGAGAGACGATATTAGAGAAGAGTCAAAAAAAGGATTAGAACAGGTAGAAAAATTTACTGCAAGGGGGTTAGAAAAAGCTACTGATCAACTTAGTAAAGTTACACCTCTAACAAAAAAACACGAGATTGCTAAAGAGAGAGAAAAAGGCCGTCCATTCCCAGTAAATTATTTGGGTAAAGAATATCAAGTTCAGTTTACTTATGAATATGACCCTAATGCTGCAGATTTATATGATATTCAAGTTTCAAGTGATAAAAAAAAAATTGATATATTTTTGAATTTAAAACATACTTTCGCAAGTAGATTTTTTACTACCTCAAACGAAAGAAATGGGTTTACAATTTTCATTGCATATCTCGCTGTATGTGAAGTTCATTTGGTAAGCAAAGAAGGAGTTAAAGATGTGTCCATGATAAGAAATAGACTAAATCAAATTTGCCAAAACATACCTCCAAGAACATGATTAAATGGAAACCTATTGAGAATGGTCACTTTGCTTCTCTTTACAAGGACAAATTATCAAAAAAAAATTTTTTAAATGAAGATATAAAAAAAATATTTGAGAATTCAAAAGACGTTTTGTCAAAATCAATTAATCCAAACACAAAAGAAAACTATGGAAGATTGTCATCAAAAAATATTGTCTTAGGTTATATCCAAAGTGGAAAAACTACTTCTATGGAAGCTGTCTCATGTATGGCAAGAGATAATGGATTTAAACTAATCATTATTCTTTCAGGACATGTATCAAATTTAGCGGATCAAACAAAAGGTAGAACCTATAAATCTTTCGATAACATGTTTGGATGGAAAAAAATAGAAATTTTAAGAGGGACAAAAATTAATTATACTGACACAGATAATAAATTAAAAAATATATTATCTACTACTAAAGATGAATTTTTAGATGAAGATGAGAAACCATGTTTATTAATGGTTGTTATGAAACAATGGCAAAGATTGGATAAGATGATATCAATTTTTACTCACGCTAATGATAATGGAATAGATTTATCTAAAGTTCCAACTTTAATAATAGATGATGAAGCAGATCATTATTCTTTAGATACCAAAAGTAATTCAAAATCAAATTCAAAAGACAAGAATTCATCTGAATATTATATCATTGAAGAGGGTGATACCCTTGAATCGATTTCAGAAAAAAAATTTGTACCTGAAGAAATGTTAAGAAATTTAAATGGTTTCAAAGAAGATGAAGAAGTAATCTTAAAACCAGGAAATGAAATCATGCTTGAAAAAAATGAGAGTACTACACATAGAAGAATTAAGAGATTAAGACAGATGCTACCTAAACATACTTTTTTAGGATACACAGCAACTCCATTAGCAAATTTTCTAATATCTACTGTGAATAATTTATCACCAAGAAGTGGTACTGTGCTAGCCCCGGGCTCAATGTATACAGGTGCAAAATATTTTTTTGGGACAGAAGAAAACAAGAAAAAACATGTAAAATTAGTATCGGAAAAATACGAACAAGGTGTAAGGCCTAAAAGTCTTTTAGAGGCATTAAGAATATTTATTTTGGGTGTGGCTTGTGGAATGATTAATGGAGATCATAAAAATAAAGATAAAAAAAGATCAATGTTAATTCATCCATCTACAAGTAGAACAATCCATCAAGAATATAAAGACTGGATAGAGGGCATTATTAGAGACTATGCAAAAGCATATGAAAGCAGAGCTCGTAATACTAAAGATAAATCAAGAAGAGTTGATTTTTCATTCGCAGAAATTGAAAAAGATTTTTTACATTCTTACGAGGAATTAAAAAAAACAGGAAAAAGTCTCCCAAAATATGACGACAAATTTATAATTAATATTCACAAAGCATTAACTGAAATCAAAAATAATATAGAATTGTTTAATGCAGTGCAGGGATCTATACCATTTATAGATTGGGAAAGTGGAGATTTTTATGCCAAAATTTTAATTGGAGGTATTGGTCTTGAAAGAGGTTACACAATTCAAGGTTTAACTGTGTCATACGTTGTAAGAGAAAGTGGAACAGATGATACTGTTTATCAAAGAGCTAGATTTTTTGGATATCACAAGTCATATATTAATTTTGTAAGAATGTACTTGCCTGAGTACTTAATTTCTAATTTCGAAGAGCAATATGGCCAAGAAATTGTAGTTAGAGAAAAAATGCAAGAAGTAATAGATAAAGGTGGTGATTTGAGAAAAGAATTAAAAAGAAGTTTTCCTTTCATATCAAGCAAATATGGGCCAGTGAGAAAAAATATTTTAGGACATAATTTAAAAAAATTTCCTAACCATGGAATTATAATGGATAATCGATCCCATCATTTAGAGGTAGAGTATATAAAAGAAAATAAAAAAATTTACGATGAACTTAATAAGATTAATGGAAAAAAACCATTAAATGAAATTTCAAATCATAGTTATGCAAAAAATATTAAAGGTATAGAAATAAAAGATAATCTAGATCTTACAGATTATACTGAAAAATATATTAGTAAAATAAACAGTTATGAGGATACAACTGACCAATATGATATCTTGTCAGAACTTGTAGCTTGGAGAAAAATGAAAAAAGATGAAGCGATTAAAAATAATCAAGATCCCTCTAAGTATGAAAATTTAGAACTCGCTATCATGTTTATGAATGATGATAAAGAATTTGTGAGAAGAGTTTCTGAAAGTGATTTTAATGATTTATCAAGTAGAATACCTGTGGAGCAAGGTGCAAACATAAATAGACCAGGACATGCATATTTACATTGTGAATTTTTAAGAAATGAAGAACCTAAATGGCAACCAACCCCTAACAAAGACTCTCCTTATGGAACACCAATCCAAGGAAAAAAATTAAAAACAGCAAACAGGGTAGCAACATTACAAATTTATAAATTTAATATTATATCAAAAGAAACAGATCAAATATTAAAAGTTGGTGACTTTGAAATGACTGATGTTCCATATTTTAGACTGTATATTCCAAAAGTATTGGGCACAGGTTTTACGGCAGTAGAATTTTGATTATTTTAACTTTAATTGCTTCTTAATTTCATAAGAGATCTTTTCACAAAGCAATGGAGGTACCGCGTTGCCGATTTGTCTCCATTGATCATTAAAATTACCACAAAGTTTATATTTATCTGGAAAAGTTTGTAATCTTTTAATTTCAGAAATTCTTAGAAAACGATTTTTCCAATGAAAGGGTCCCATGTTATTTGAAAAACTTGCCTGAATAGTCCATGAAGGTTTACTAGGTGATAGTTTTAATAAAAAAGACCAGTACCTCGATCTCCATTTAAATTTTGGCTTTGGGTGATTTCTTTCTTTAGTAAAAAAAAGATAGTTATCTCCTGGAGGAACTAATTTTAATAATTCTTTATCTTTAGAGCCTGGTATTTTTTCTTTATCTTCTTTGAGTGAGTAATCTAAATCTCCAATAGCTTCTTTACAAGTTACCCAGGGGGCAAAAAATAAATTATCATCTCTATCTTGATTAGAATGAGTTGGATTTGGAAATGTAAATTTACCCAAGTCTTTTCTAAAACCTATGCAAATAAATCTTTGTCGAATTTGAGGGACACCATAATCAGCACAATTGATGATTTGATGAGAGATATTATATCCAAGTTTTTTTGATTCTTTTTCAAAATATTCTAAGGCTGCTCGATGAGGTTTATAAATAAAACCATGAACATTTTCAAAAAAAAAAGCTTTAGGTTTAAATGTTTTTATTGCTAAGAAATAGTTTATTAAAGTATGGGTATCTTCATCATCCATAGCTCTTTTTTTGTTTTTTAAATAAAATCTTGATTTTGAAAATGGTGGACAAGGAGGTCCTCCTACTACAAAATCAAACTTATATTGTTTTTGTAAATCCTTAAAATCGATATTTCTAATATCATCACATATGATTTTAGATGCTATTTTGTTTATTTTTAATGTTTCACAAGCTTTATCCCAATTTTCTATTGCTAATAATGTATGAAATTTATTTTTTTTAAAACCTAAATCAATTCCACCTGCTCCTGAATATAGACTTAAAGTTTTCATTACTTTTGTTAATAATTTTGATAATTTACAAGTATATATGATTTATAATCTAATTAATTATTCTTTAGAACAAAAATTATATGATTATACACTCAATCAAATTGATGAAAATCTTTTAGAGATTATTTTAGATGATAATAAGTACCTTGTATATTGTTCAAAGATTCAAGGACCAGTTAATAAAAGACCTCCAGCAGAAAGAAGAATACAACTCAATCCTAAACTCAAAGAAACACTTCACTCTTATATGGGAGAGGATTATAAAATTTTACTGTTAGGATACGATAAAACAACTAACACATTTTCATTTTGGAATTATGGGTATAATATTAATATAAGATCCACTCAGTCTTTACCTACAAGAATTCAAACATTAAATAAAGCTAGATCGGTAGGTTTTGATTTTCATTATTATAAGAATAGAAATTTAGCTGATAGACCTACAACCGAACATTCGTTTTCAATCAATGCTTTTTTATTTCCACTTGTTCTTGAAAATTATCGAATAATATTTGATAGAGACTTTTCTGAAATATTTAGAAAAAAAATCCAAAGTTGGAATAATAGATTTAGAAAAGATGAATTAGTTCTGTGTTTGGATTTGTATAAAAGAAAATTTCCAATTAATAAAAATGCATTAGAGATTAAGGAAATTTCAAATTATTGCCAAAAAAGATCTGATTTAATGGGATTTATTCCAAGAGAATTTTATTACCAAGAGTTATCCGCAAAAAATTTTAGAAATATAAATGGGATAAGTAAGAAATTAGAAAATATTGCTTCAGCAGATCCAACAAAAAGATATTCAAGAAAAGGTTTAATACCTGATCCACATGCTAAGAAAATTTTATTAGATGAATATGTTACAAAATCAAATAGCATTGATAATAAAAAGCTATTTGAAGATGCTAAAAAAATAAAAGATAAAATTATTTCAAATAATATTGAAATTTTAATTGGTGAAACAAAAATTGAAAATATTAAAAACAATAGGGAGGAGAGTTATATCAATAATGAAAGTCATCCTAACTTACTCTTAGACTTTGATTTAAATCGAACACAAAAAGAGTTGGACTTCAATGAGGGCGATTACGCAGACCCTGTAGAATCAATAATCGCAAGACTTGAAGCCACTAAAGAGCATAATAGTGTAGTTAATAAATTAGCATTAATCTGTAATAAGAAAAAATTGATAAAAAAATATTCATTGAATATTGATTTTTACACAGAATACAAAGATCGAGGTAAATTATTTGAAATTAAAACTTTTAATAAATCTAATTTCAAAAGTCAGTTAAGACATGCTATTGTTCAGTTAAAAGAATATTATTTTAAACATGCAATATATTTTAAGAAAATTCCTAATAGATATGATTTATTAATTTTAAAGGATACAGATTTATTCATATTACTCCCTAGTAACCCAGAAGATTTTATTGATAAAGAACAAATTGAGTTTTTAAAAAATCAAAACATAACTTTATGCTGGTTCCAAAATAATAAAATTGAAACATTTGATGAAAATCAATCAAATATTAAGTGGCTTTTATAAATTATCTACTAAGTACTTTACCATCGCCTTACCCATCAATGGAGGTACTGCATTACCTATCTGTCTTTGTATAGATCTTCTATTACCAAAGAATTTATAATTTTTAGGAAAAGTTTGTATGGCAGCTATTTCGGGAACTCTCAGTCTTCTATTGCTCCAGTGAAAAGGGCCAACCCATGGGCCAGGTTGAGCTGCTATCGTCCAAGATGGAAGATCTTCTTTTAACTTCAATAAAAAATTCCAAAATCTTGTATTCTTCTTAAAATTTGATTTTTTACCATCACATAAAGCAAGGTAGTTTTCACCAGGTTTTACCTTTTTTAATTCTTTATAATAAGTTCCAAGATTTGTTTTTTCATGTTCTTCCTCATAAATATCTTGATCAAATTCTTCAATATGTTTTCCAACTGTTTCGTAAGGTTTTAAGTTTTTATTAAATAGGTCTGGTTTATCAGGATCATAGTGAGTTTTTTGAGGCTCTTCATTATTGAATTCTTTTTTGGAACCCATAAAAAAAACTCTTTTTCTCTTTTGAGGAACACCATAGTCTAAAGCGTTAGCTTTAACCAATTTAAAATTATAATTATATTTTTTTGTTTTTCTCAGAATAGTATCCACTGCTTTTTTATTTGTAGGATGTAAAATACTTTCAACATTTTCAATCAAAAAGCCATCAGGATTTATTTCATCAATAAATTTGAAAAAATCATCAATACAATTTCTTGGATCCTTAGTAATTTTTCTATTTTCATTGGTTATCCAATAACCATTTTTGGAAAAAGGCTGACAAGGTGGGCCACCTATAATTATAGTCTTGTTGCCATTTAAATATTTTTCTATTTCTTTAACTTTTGTCTTTTTAATATCATCTTTGATTATTTTTGTTTCTTTGAACTCTGAATTTAATTCGAGTGTTCTTACAGAATCCTCATCATTATCTATTGACACTTTCAGTTCGATATTGTTTTGTTTAGCGCCTATATCTAAACCTCCAGCACCAGAAAATAAACTAATAGCTTGTATATTTGTATTTTTCATAATGAGTCGTTATATCATTATACCACAAATTATAATTGTCCCGATAATTAGGTTTGTTGGTAAATAGTTGGTAAATTTTTATAGAAAAAAAAGTCCTCTAATGGAGGTTAATTTTAAACACTTATTTAGGATATTTTTCTGAGTCGTAAATTATGAGTGTACTGCTCTAACCAACTGAGCTACAGGCCCTTCTATAAATGTTTGTTATATCAGTATAAAAAATTTATTAAACAATGAATTTAATGGTGGGCCGTGTTGGTTACGCTCCAACTACCCCTGCAATGTCAATGCAGTACTCTACTATTGAGCTAACGGCCCAAATTAACTTTCTAAGAAACTTTTTAATTGTTTAGATCTGCTTGGATGCTTAAGTTTTCTTAATGCCTTTGCCTCTATCTGTCTTATTCTTTCTCTTGTAACAGAAAACTGTAGTCCAACCTCCTCTAAGGTATGATCTGTATTCATTCCAACACCAAATCTCATTCTTAAAACTCTTTCTTCTCTAGGTGTTAAAGTAGATAAAATTTTAGTTGTAGCTTCTCCTAAATTCGATTTAATTGCTTGCTCTAATGGAGCTAATGCTTTTGTATCTTCTATAAAATCACCTAAGCTACTATCTTCTTCATCACCGACAGGTTTTTCTAATGAAACAGGCTCTTTAGATATTTTTAAAACTTTTCTAACTTTATCAAGTGGCATTCTTAATTTTTTTGCCAATTCTTCAGGTGTTGCTTCTCTTCCAAACTCACTCAAAATCAATCTTTGAGTTCTTACAATTTTATTAATTGTTTCTATCATATGAACTGGAATTCTAATTGTTCTTGCTTGATCTGCAATAGATCTTGTAATTGCTTGTCTAATCCACCAGGTTGCATAAGTTGAAAACTTATAACCTCTTCTATATTCAAATTTATCAACTGCCTTCATTAAGCCAATATTTCCCTCTTGAATAAGATCTAGAAATTGAAGACCCCTATTTGTATATTTTTTTGCTATAGAAATTACTAATCTTAAATTAGCCTCTACCATCTCTTTTTTAGCAATTCTTGACTCTTTTTCACCTTTTTGAACTCTGCTTACTAATTTTTTAAAATCAGTTACTGACATTCCGAGCTTGAAGCTAATTTCAATCAACCTTTGTCTAATATTTTTAAATTCCTCTTTATTTTTTGTAAAGAATTGCTTCCACATAGTATTTGTGTCTAGAAATTTTTTGAGGTTAGGATTAATTTCATTTCCAATGTAAAACTTAATAAACTCATTTCTTGGTATTTTTTGATCCATTGCTAGTCTTAATAGATTTCCTTCCAAAGAAATTATTTTTTTATTTTCAACATAGTGTTTTTGAACAAGTTCTTCTAATACTGATGGTGACAGTTGGAGGGATTTAATATTTTCTAATATACCACTAACTATTTTTTCATATCCTTTTTCTTTTGATGAAGAAAAAGTTTGTGAGTTAAGAACACAATCTAATTTTTCTTTTTGATATTTAATAAGTTTTCGATATTCTTTTGTTAATAAATGCACTGTTTTTAAAACTTTTGGTTTGATTTCAGATTCCATTGCTGCAAGAGTTGGATTAAAATCATCATCACTTTCTTCATTAGAACTTTCATCCTTATCAACTTCTCCTGAATTTTTTTGCTTAGCACTTGGACCAGTATTTTCATCCTCCATATAGTTGGTATCTATATCGATGATTTCTCTTACTAGTATTTCATCTTTTTGTAATTTTTCATCCCATTCAAAAAATTGTTGTGCAGTGATTGGGCTTTGAGACAAAGCAATTAACATCACATCTTTTCCTGCCTCAATTCTTTTAGCAATGGCTATTTCCCCTTCTCTAGAAAGTAACTCAACTCCACCCATCTCCCTTAAATACATTCTTATTGGATCGTCACTTTTCTCAATTGTTTTACCCTCCTCTTTTGAAGAGCTTTCTTTTTTTCTTAAAACTTTAAAGTCTGATTTTTTTTCAACTAATATTACTCCTTCATCTAAAATGTGAATAAAAGCTTGAGATAAGTTTTCATCTGAGAGATTTCTTTTACCAAGAGATTTGCTTAGTTCCTCATATGTAATGAAACCTCTATGAGTTCCACGGCCCATCAATCTAGCAAATGATTTAGTAATTATTCTTTCCACAGTAATAAAAGTTAGAGAGACTTATATAATATCAAATTAGCAAAAATCCATTGCTAATTTACTAGGATTAATTGGTTTTTCTCTCGTTTTTGAGCTCTTTTAGCTCATTAAACGTTGTTTCGCTCATATCCTCAGAAAACTTCGATTCTAATTCTTGAATTCTCATTTCTAAATCATAATTGAATAGATCTTTCGAAATATCATCAAGCAATTCTATAACTTGATTGTCATTTTTAGGTTTATTCTTAATTATATGTTTAATAGGCGCAAATTTATTAATCTTATCAAGCAGCTGTTTATCCAAATTAAGATCTTCAATACATATCTTATCATCAGACTTGAATTTTGAAATAATAGAACCAAATATTTGTTTATTTATTTCAGTAAATATTTTGATATTTTCAATTAGATGAATGTTTGTCTGAAATAAAGATAAATTATTTAATAACAAATATAATAAAGAAAACTCTTTTAATTCTACAGCAGTAATTCCTTGGCTTTCATTAAAAATTTTTTTTGTTGATTCAAGTGATTTTGTTTTTCTTACAAAAAATTTATTTTTATTTTGATTAGAATGTGGTGTTAATTCTGCAATTTTCTCTAAAAAAAATTCAAGAACATATTTTTTAATAAAATTATCTTTAATTGTATTTACTATTGATCTTAGTTTTTTTTCAAATATTGCCATAGAAGAGGGGTTATTTTCGGTTTGTTTTCTATAATGGCTGAAAATAAATTGGTGAATTGGTAATTTGTTCTGTTTAGTAAAATCTAAAAAAAAATTTTTACCATTTTTATTAACAAAACTATCAGGGTCCTCTTTATCTGGTAAAAATAAAAAAGATATCTGTTTCTCAGGTTTCAGTTCTTTAATAGAATTTTCTGCTGCTCTCAAAGCGGCTTTATAGCCACTCTCATCTCCGTCAAAACAGATTATAATGTCATCAAAGAACTGATTTAATGTTAAAATTTGTTTATCAGTTAAAGAAGTGCCAAGATTTGCAACAACGTTTTCAACTCCATTTTTACTTAAACCAACTACATCCATATAACCTTCAACTAAAAAAATATGATCTAGCTTATTAGATAATTTCCTCGCTAAGTCTAAATTATAAAGATTTGAACCCTTTTTAAAAAAGTTAGTCTCTGGTGAATTAATATATTTTGCTAAATAATCTAAATTTTCAATTATTCTACCACCCAAAGCGATTGGCTGTCCTGAAATATTGTTTATCGGAAATATTAATCTTCCTTTGAATCTCTCTACACATTTTTTTTTCTTTTCATCAAAATAAAATAAACCACTTTGTAATAAAGTTTTTTCATCAAATTCTTTTTTAAGTTCGTCAAAAAAACTTGGATTTTTTTCAACAAAACCAATTTTGAATTTTTTAACCTCATTTTTACCTAATGATCTATTCTTTAAATAATCTCTGGCATTT
Organism: uncultured Pelagibacteraceae bacterium; assembly: GCA_902582845.1. GTDB lineage: Bacteria > Pseudomonadota > Alphaproteobacteria > Pelagibacterales > Pelagibacteraceae > Pelagibacter. The sequence continues at coordinate 15,336 of CACHTQ010000007.1, forward strand.
GAGAGTTTTTCATTTTTTAATAGCTGCTCATGATGATAATCAACATATTTGTTATAAATTGATAAATACGCTTTCCAATTTTTTTCTCTCTCTTCATCTTGTTTTGTAAATAGATACGGTTGCATTCCCGCAATATTAGCAAGATATTTTACTGCTTCTCCAAACCTTAAGTTTTGCGTTTTCATAACAAAATCAAAAATATTTCCATGCTCTGAAGTTGCGAAGCAATGATAAAATTCTTTTTCATCATTTACTGTAAAGGAAGGGGTCTTCTCATTTTTAAAAGGTGATAGTCCAACAAACTCCTTTCCCCTTTTTTTTAAAGCTACAACTTTTGAAACAACGCTAGAAACTTTAAGACGAGTTTTAATTTCATCTAGATATTCTTTTGGATATTTCATTATTTATTTAATATTTGTTTTAACAAGGCGCCAGCTTTTGAAAAATCAATTTCATCGGCATGCTTTTTTTTTAATTCACCCATTACTTTTCCCATGTCTTTAATAGAGCTTGCGCTTAATTTGGAAATAATTTCCTCACATATTTTTTTAGTATCTTCATCATTAAGCTGTTTAGGTAGAAAACTTGACAGAATATTAAATTCGTTTTGCTCAATTTCTAGAAGATCAGAGCGATTATTTTTTTTATAAATATCAATTGATTCGGTTCTTTGCTTCATCATCTTTTTTAACAATTTTTTTATATCCTCATCATCTGTCTCTTTTTTGTTGGGGCCAGACCTGTTTGAAATATCGAGATCCTTAATTGATGATAAAATTAACCTATAAGTTGAGATTTTAATTTTATCTTTAGATTTTAATGCATTTTTATATTCTGCTTCAATTGTTTCTTTTAAAGACATAATTTTAATCTACTTTAAAGAAAAAATTCTTCAAAAGAAAAATTGTTTTTTTACAATTTTATATTACATCTCTGTTGCGATAATAAATCAATTATTGTATTAACCTTTAACTTATGAGTTGTAATTGATCAAAAAAGTTAAAAAAGCTCACTCAAAAAATTCTCAAAAAAATACAGGTATTTTAGTTTTAGAAAACAAAAAGATTTTTAGAGGTATTGGAATTGGATATGAGGGAGAGGCAACAGGTGAAGTTTGCTTTAATACCTCATTAACTGGGTACCAAGAAATAATATCAGATCCTTCTTATGCAGGACAAATAATAAACTTTACCTTCCCTCATATTGGAAATGTAGGTACAAACAAAGAAGATTTTGAATCTGATAAAATATGGACTAAAGGGGTTATTTTTAATTCTGAGATAACCTCACCATCGAATTATAGATCTTTTCAACATTTAGATGCTTGGTTAAAAAAAAATAAGATAGTTGGAATTACTGGACTTGATACAAGAAGTTTAACGAATTTTATTAGAGATAAAGGTGCTCCAAAAGGAACCATTGCTTACTCAAAGAAAAGTAAATTTCATATCAACAAACTTATTAATTCTACGATCAAATGGAGCGGGCTAAAAAATTTAGATTTAGCAGAAAAAGTTACCACACAGAAAAATTATATTTGGAAAGGATTTAAAACTTGGAGAAAAGAATATGGTTTTAGAAAAAATAATCAAAATTCATTTCATGTAGTCGCCGTAGATTATGGAATAAAAAAAAATATTTTGAGATATTTTTCTGATTTTAAATGTAAAGTTACCGTAGTTTCTTGTAAAACACCTGCGGAAAAAATTTTATCTCTTAAACCTGATGGTGTCTTCTTGTCTAATGGTCCTGGAGATCCAGCTGCAACAGGAAAATATGCAATTCAAATAATTCAAAACCTTATTAAAAAGAAAATACCATTATTTGGTATCTGTCTTGGTCATCAGATACTCGCACTTGCATTAGGTGGTAAAACAAAAAAAATGAAATTAGGTCATAGAGGAGCAAATCATCCGGTTAAAAATTTATTTAGTGAAAATGTCGAAATCACAAGCCAAAATCATGGTTTTGAAGTTGTAAGAGAAAACTTACCGAAAAATATTCAGATTACTCATAAGTCATTGTTCGATAATAGTATCGAGGGAATAAGATTAAAGAATAATCCTGTATTCTCAGTTCAATATCACCCAGAGTCAAACCCCGGACCACAAGATAGTGTCTATTTATTCCAGGAATTTATTAACAATATGAAAAAAAATGCCAAAAAGAAAAGATCTTAAAAAAATTTTAGTTGTAGGTGCTGGACCAATTATCATTGGTCAAGCTTGTGAATTTGATTATTCAGGAACTCAAGCTTGTAAAGCATTAAAAGATGAAGGTTATAAAGTTGTATTAATTAATTCAAATCCAGCAACAATTATGACTGATCCGGATGTTGCTGATAAAACTTACATTGAGCCTATTACTTTAGATGTTTTAGAAAAGATTCTCAAAAAAGAAAAACCAGATGCAATTCTCCCAACTATGGGCGGCCAGACTGCTCTTAATCTTGCAATGGAAGCAGAAAAAAAAGGAATTTTAAAGAAATATAAAATTGAATTAATTGGCGCAAATTCAAAAGCTATTTCCAATGCAGAGGATAGAAAGAAATTTAGAAAAAACATGCTTGATATTGGTTTAGATCTTCCAAAATCTGAAATTGTAAACAATATAAATCAAGCATCAAGAGTTTTAAATAAAATTGGTTTGCCTGCAATAATTAGGCCAGCTTTTACACTCGGAGGTTTAGGAGGGGGAATAGCAAAAAATAAAAAGGATTATCTAAAAATTATCAAAAATGGTTTGCATGAGTCTCCTGTGAGCCAGGTACTTGTGGAAGAGTGTTTAGAAGGTTGGAAAGAATTTGAAATGGAGGTTGTAAGGGATAAAAAAGATAATTGTATAATTATTTGTTCAATAGAGAATGTAGATCCGATGGGAATACACACAGGAGACTCAGTTACTGTTGCTCCTGCATTGACATTAACTGACAAGGAATATCAAGTCATGCGAAATGCCTCTATTGCGTGTTTGAGAAAAATTGGAGTTGAGACAGGTGGTTCAAATGTTCAGTTTGCAATAAATCCTAAAAATGGACGAATGGTAATAATCGAGATGAACCCTAGAGTATCAAGGTCATCAGCCCTTGCATCAAAAGCAACTGGATTTCCCATTGCCAAAGTTGCTGCAAAACTTGCGGTTGGGTACACGTTGGATGAATTAAAAAATGAAATTACCAAAGTTACTCCAGCATCATTTGAACCAAGTATAGATTATGTAGTAACCAAAATTCCAAGATTTACTTTTGAAAAATTTTCAACTTCTCCGGCAATTCTAGGAACGTCAATGAAATCAGTAGGGGAAGCAATGGCAATTGGAAGAAACTTTAAAGAGTCTCTTCAAAAAGCATTAGTTTCTCTTGAGACTGGTTTCTCAGGGTTAGACAGAATATTTAATCTAAATAAAAAACAAATTGAAAAAAGACTGAAAGAAAATATTCCAAATAAAATCTTACTTGTTGCTGAAGCAATGAGAAAAAAAATCAAACTTAAAAGAATTTATAATTTATCAAAAATTGATCCTTGGTTCTTAAACCAAATTAAAGAAATTATAGAAAATGAAATTAAAATCAAAAATAATGGATTACCTAAAAATTTTGATGATTTTAACCAAATAAAATCAATAGGTTTTTCAGATAAAAAGCTTTCTGAGCTGTCAAATTTATCTGAAGATATTGTGAGAAAAAAAAGAACTGCACTTAAAATTTTGCCAGTATTTAAAAAAGTTGATACTTGTGCTGCAGAATTCAAATCCTTTACACCATACATGTACTCAACATATCAAAGAAATTTCTCAATAAATTCAGAGTGTGAAGCTGACCCGTCTGTTAAAAAAAAAATTATAATATTAGGTGGAGGGCCTAATAGAATAGGACAAGGAATAGAATTTGATTATTGCTGTTGTCAAGCAAGTTTTGCCTTAAAGGCTGCTGGTTTTGAGACTGTAATGATTAATTGTAATCCTGAGACTGTCTCGACAGATTATGACACTAGTGATAGATTATATTTTGAACCTTTAAAGGAAGAATATGTTTTCAATATTATAAATAGAGAGAAAGATAAAGGGAATTTAGTAGGTATCATTACGCAATTTGGTGGTCAAACTCCAATAAAATTGGCAAAATTTTTACATGATAACAATCTTCCAATTTTAGGAACTCAATACTCATCTATAGATCTAGCAGAAGATAGAGATAGATTTAGAAAACTTTTAAAAAAATTAAATTTAAATCAAGCTGAAAGTGGAATTGCAAAAAATTTTAAACAAGCAATTAAAATATCTGAAAAGATAGGTTTGCCCTTAATGGTAAGACCCTCTTATGTTCTTGGAGGAAGGGCTATGGAAATTGTTTATGAAAAAAGTCAGCTCAAAAATTTTGTGGAAGAAGCTTTTAAAGCTGCGGAAAAAAACCCAATTCTTATAGATAAATTTATTGATCATGCGATGGAGGTTGATGTTGATGCTGTATCTGATGGTAGAGAAGTGCATGTGGCTGGAATAATGCAACACATTGAAGAAGCAGGAATTCATTCTGGTGACTCTGCTTGCAGCCTACCACCTGTTTCCATAAAACCTTTTTTAATAAAAGAAATTGAAAGCCAAACAAAAAATTTAGCTATAGCACTTAAAGTAAAAGGTTTCATGAATGTTCAATATGCAATAAAGAAAGACGAAATTTTTGTTATTGAAGTAAACCCAAGAGCTAGCCGGACTGTTCCTTTTGTTTCAAAAGCTAAAGGAATACCATTGGCAAAGATAGCTTCTAGAGTTATGGCTGGTGAGAAACTTTCAAAATTTAATTTAAAAGATAAATCTAAAGGAATGTTTGCTGTAAAAGAGGCTGTTTTTCCGTTTAATAAATTTCCTAATAGTGATTTATTATTGGGTCCAGAAATGAAATCAACTGGAGAAGTGATGGGATTTGACAAAAATTTTGGAATGGCCTACGCAAAAAGCCAGATAGCATCATCTAATTCGTTACCTAAAAGAGGACTAGCTTTTTTATCATTAAAAGACTCTCATAAAGATGAAGGAATAGGGCTTGCAAAGGAACTTTTAAAACTAAAGTTTAGTTTGTGTGCCACAAAAGGAACTGCTGAATATATTCAAAAACATGGTATGAATTGTAAAATTATTAATAAAGTAAGTAGTGGATCACCTCATATCGTTGATGTGCTTGACTCCAAAAAAATAGCTTTAGTAATTAATACTGGTGGTGGTAACACAGAACATAGATTAAATGATGCTATTGCTTTAAGAAGAGCAACACTTAAAAATAAAGTGCCTTACTGCACAAATATGTCAACAGCGCTTGCATGTATTGAGGGTATTAAATCACTTAAAACGAAAAAATTAGAGGTCACGTCTCTTCAAAATATTTAATCAACTTTCCAATCAGTTTCAAATGTAACATAATTTACTTGAATACATCTTCTTTCTTTAATAATTTTTTTCTTTTCCATACCGTGCCATGTATTTGGACCACTTGTAAATAAATAACCATAATTATGCTTGTAGGGAACTGTTTTAACTTTTTCTAATTTTTCATTATAAAAATCAGTACCTAATTCCTCTGATTCATTTGCATTATTTACAAAAATAAGTCCTGACATTAATTTTTCTTTTATGTCACAATGTGGCTTTAACCAAAATCCCTCACGATCACATATAACTTCAAGTCTGACATAAGAACCGGATAAATCTTTATTAATCATTTTGGAGATCGTTTTGCATGTCTCTTTAGATTGAAGTTCATTGATAAATTTTACTAAATTTGGAAATTGGGAAGCATTTTCTTTTGTAACAAAACATCTAAATTTTATTGCCTTGCCACCTGTAGCTATGCCTTCTCTAAATTCAGCAGCACCACCATCAATCGCTCTTGTGCCATCATAATTGAGATTATGTTTCCTTACATCAGGAATATCCGCACCTTCTATTTCTCTAATAGCTTCTTCACTTAAAGCGTTATTATATTCCCAGTGATTAAATGGCGACTCATACTTTTTTGAGTTTTTCAATATAGAATTAAGAAAAGTCATAATCTTTAAATTGTTTCTCTATATATCCCGATATTCTATGAGTTTCATTAAGTTTTTTATAATTCCATTCCTCCACTCTCTCCTCTAAGTTTTTAATTATATCTAGGGATTTAAAAAGCTCAAAAAATTTTTTGAAGCGAATATTTTTTTTAATAGCTGGCATTTGAGCCACATATATTGGTTTTCCTGACATAGCTGCCTCAGATATCATGGATATAGAGTCACAAGTTACAATAATATGATTAGCTAGCTTAAGTGATGACAAATAAGCTTTCTTATCAATATCTTGAATTATAATCTGGTTATCATCAAAAAAATTTTGGGCTTTATTAATAATTTTTTGCGGTGTTCTCATTGAGGGTATAAAAATTAGCTGATAACCTTGATTGATAAAATTTTTTTTAGTCTTAACAAAGATTTTATCAATTATTTCATCGTTAAAATCATAATACTTATTTGGACCACCAGCGATAAACGCTATTACTTTTTCTTTTTTAATTCGAGGTTTTAGATAATCAATATTTTCCTCTAACTCTTTTTCGGTAAGATAATGAATTGCTCCTTTAGTTTTTAGAACATTTGTACCCTCAAGACCATCATGCTCTGGAGCAATAACAAAATCAAATTTATTTAATGATACTTTTGGATCCTGAATATGAATGTTCATTATTTTACTTCCAAATTTTTTTTTTAAAAAGATGGATGGAACTACGCTTTTTCTTCCACATGAAATTACTAGATTAAATTTTTTTGATATATCATTTTTGAAAACAAAATCTTTTACTGGTGTCAGTTTTGGAGGGATCATTTTCCAAAAATTATTTAGTTCAATTTTTTCGTGTATAAATTCAAGATTGAGAGCTTTAGCTAGGCCCTCAACTTGGCTAATCATGCCATGCATGCCCTCGGTCAATAATAAACCTTTTAATTTAGTCATTTATCACTATATAGCTTTCATATGAGTCAAAATCCAACTAAACACACAAAAGTGTTAATAATTGGGTCTGGTCCTGCTGGATACACTGCTGCAGTTTATGCAGCGAGAGCAATGTTAAATCCAATTTTGGTTTATGGGTCAGAACCTGGGGGCCAACTAACTACAACAACAGATGTTGAAAACTTTCCTGGATTTGCTGATGTAATTCAAGGTCCATGGCTTATGGATCAAATGAAAGAACAGGCAAAAACAGTTGGAACAGAAATGATTGAGGATCATATAAGTTCAGTAAATTTAAAAACAACACCTTTTGAGGCTGTAGGAGACACTGGTCAAAAATATACTGCTGATAGCATAATAATTTCCACAGGTGCCCAAGCTAGATGGTTAAATATTAAATCTGAACAAGAGTTTAGGGGATTTGGTGTATCGGCGTGTGCAACATGTGATGGTTTTTTCTTTAAGGATAAAGAAGTTGCTGTTGTAGGTGGAGGTAATGCAGCCGTTGAAGAAGCGATGTTTCTTACAAAATTTGCTTCAAAAGTAAAATTAATTCACAGAAGAGATAGTTTGAGAGCTGAAAAAATGCTTCAAAAAAAACTTATGGAAAATAAAAAAATTGAAATCATTTGGGATACAGTTGTTGAGGATGTAATTGGAGATAAAGATCCAAAAAATGTTAAAGGAATTAAAGTTAAGAATGTGAAAACAAATAAAATTGATGAAATAAAATTAGACGGTGTTTTTATTGCTATTGGTCATGACCCTGCAACTCAATTATTTAAAGATCAACTTAGTATGGACAATGAAGGTTATTTGATAACAAAACCAGATTCAACAGAGACTAATGTGCCAGGTGTTTATGCGGCTGGAGACGTAAAGGATAAAACATTTAGGCAAGCCGTAACTGCTGCTGGTATGGGGTGTATGGCAGCACTAGAAGCTGAAAAGTTTTTATCTCATTAAAGTGAAAAATAATCTCCATGTTTTCTTAGGGGCTACAGTTGCAGATGCAGCAGCCAGACCATTACATTGGGTATATAATCAAAAAAAATTAGGTGTTTATATTAAAGGAAAAAAGGACTTTTCTTTCTTAAAAAAGAATAGAAGTCCCTTCTATAATATCAAAACTGGAAAAGTCTCTGGTTACAATGAAATTAGCCAAGTGATGTTTCACACGCTACTGGATGGACACGAAAATATAGAGAAACGTTTCAAAAAAAAAATCCTTAAAAACTTTGGCCCTGGAAGTAAATATTGGAAAAATTTAAAACTGAGGTCTAAATATAAAAAAGTCAAAGACTGGCGTGGTATAGTCAAGGGACCGTGGATACATCAAAATATTATTGAGTCGGTAAAAAATATCAAGTTGAAAAAGAAGATCTCTGGTGGTGTAAAAGTTAATGAGTCAGATGGTTTTTGTGCTACTCTTCCATATTTTCTTTATGGCTTTGATTTTAAAAGTTTAGAAAAAATTTTCAAAATTGTAACAGTTTCAAAAATAAGCTTTAAATATGCTATGGCAAAATTTTATTTAATAGATTTTGCGTTAAAGGGAGCTGAAGACCCAATCAAAGAATTCATTAAAAAATTCAATAGAAATCCTTTTTTTAAAGGAATTGTTAATGACATTAAAAAAATAATAAAATTTGGAACAAAGTTTGATACAACTACGATTAAGAAACTAGGTATGGCTTGTAGCTATCCAGGAACTTTTAACAGCTCAATATATACAATTATTAATTCAAAAAATTATAAAGATGCTATTTTAAAAACAATAAAGGCAGGTGGGTGCAATTGTTCAAGAGCAAATTTTACTGGAGCATATTTTGCAGCTTTAAATGGTATAAATTCTATTCCAAATAATTGGATTAAAAAAACAATCCCAGCAAAAAAAATTTTAAATCAAAAATAATTATTTGTTTAGAGCTTCACAAAAAGATTTAATTCTTGACATTGCTTTTTTTAAATTCTTCATAGATGTAGCATAAGAAATTCTGAAATAACCATCTAAGCCAAAAGCAGAACCTTGCACAACAGCAACATTTTCTTTTTCAAGCAATCTTTGAACAAAATTAGTGTCAGTTTTTAATTTTGTTTTTTTATTTAACAATCCTTTACAGCTTGGAAATACGTAAAATGCTCCATTTGGGGTCAAACAACTTATGCCTTTTATACTATTGAGGCTTTTTACAACAAAGTTTCTTCTGTCTTTAAATGCTTTAGCTCTTGTTTTTATAAATCCTTGTTTTCCATTTAATGCCTCAACAGCTGCAGCTTGACTTATTGAGGAAGGATTTGAAGTTGATTGTGATTGTATTTTTCCGATAGCTTTTATTATTTCCTTTGGACCAGCAGCATAACCTATTCTCCAACCAGTCATAGCATATGATTTACTTACTCCATTCATTGTAAGTGTTCTATCTTTAAGCTTAGAAATTTGAGCAATTGTAAAAAAATTAAAGTTATCATACCTAACATGTTCATAAATATCGTCACTCAGAATAAAAATTTTTTTATATCTGATTAAAATTTTTGCTAAATCGTTAATTTCTTTTTTTGAATAACCTGCTCCTGTTGGATTTGATGGAGAATTAAGAATGATCCATTTAGTTTTTCTAGATATTGCTTTTTTTAATTTTTTTGGAGTAAGTTTAAATCCTTCCTGCTCGGTACATTTTATTATTTTTGGTTTTCCTCCAGCTAACAAAACCATATCTGGGTATGATACCCAAAAAGGGGCTGGTATAATTACTTCGTCCCCTTTATTAAGAGTTGCCATAAAAGCATTGTAAAGAACTTGTTTTCCTCCTGTGCCAACAGTGATCTGATCTAAAGAGTAGTTGAGTTTATTTTCTCTTTTAAATTTCTTAATTATAGCTTTTTTAAGTTCAGGTGTGCCATCAACAGCAGTGTATTTTGTATCTCCTCTTTTTATAGCTTTGATCGCAGCCTTTTTTATATTTTCTGGAGTGTCAAAATCTGGCTCTCCAGCTCCTAAACCAATTACATCTTTACCAGCTGCTCTTAATTCTCTAGCTTTCTGAGTAACTGCAATAGTTGGCGATGGCTTAATTCTTTTTAAACTGTCTGATATTATGCTCATTGAAATATAAATTAATTCTACTACGTTCTTTAATATATGGAAAATACATATCAAGATTTAATTACTGATATTCAGAGTAAAAACCCAAAAATCAGTGGAAAACTTGAAGGTGGTAAAAAATTTAAAATTAAATCTGATTTCAAGCCAGCGGGTGATCAACCAGAGGCAATTAAAAAATTAGTAAACGGTGCAAATAAAGAGGAATTTAATCAAGTTTTGCTTGGTGTTACTGGGTCTGGAAAAACTTTTACAATGGCAAAAGTGATAGAGGCAACAAATAGGCCAGCCTTAATTCTTGCTCCTAACAAAACTCTCGCTGCTCAACTTTATGGAGAGATGAAGACATTTTTTCCTGATAACGCGGTTGAGTATTTTGTTTCTTATTATGATTACTATACACCAGAAGCTTATGTCCCAAGATCTGACACATACATTGAAAAAGAAGCATCAATTAATGAACAAATAGATAGGATGAGACATTCAGCAACAAGATCACTTTTAGAGAGAGATGATGTTTTAATTGTAGCTAGTGTATCATGTATTTATGGTTTAGGCTCTGTTGAGGCTTATAGCAAAATGACTCTAACGCTTCAAAAAAACTACGATTATAATAGAGAACAAATAATAAAGTCTCTAGTCGCGTTACAATACAAAAGAAATGATCAAAATTTTTATAGAGGTACTTTCAGAGCTCGTGGTGAATATTTAGAAATCTTTCCATCTCATTTGGAAGATAGAGCATGGAGATTAAGCTTATTTGGTGATAAACTAGAAAAAATAGAGGAATTTGACCCGCTAACAGGTGATCAGGTAAGAGAATTAAACTTAGTAAAAATTTATGCGAATAGTCATTATATAACTCCTAAACCAACTATAGAACAGGCAATTTTAAATATAAGAAAAGAATTAGAAATTACTCTTAAAAAACATAAAGCAGAGAATAAATTATTAGAGGCACAAAGATTAGAAGAAAGGACTAAATTTGATCTTGAAATGATTGAAGCAACTGGTTCATGTGCAGGAATTGAAAATTATTCAAGATTTTTGTCTGGAAGAAAACCAGGAGAGCCACCACCTACTCTTTTTGAATACTTTCCTGACAATACATTGATCTTTGTAGATGAATGTCATGTCACTGTTCCTCAACTCAATGGAATGTACAAAGGTGATAGATCAAGGAAAAGTACTTTGGCTGAATATGGATTTAGACTTCCATCTTGTATGGATAATAGACCACTAAAATTTGAGGAATGGGATTTAATGCGAACACAAACAGTGTTTGTTTCAGCAACACCAGGAACTTGGGAATTAGAACAAACAAAAGGGAAGTTTATTGACCAAGTTATAAGGCCAACCGGATTAATTGATCCACCAGTGGAAATAAGACCTGCTAAAAACCAAGTAGATGACTTAATGCATGAATGTAAAAAGGTGATAGAAAAAAATCATAGAGTTCTAGTTACAACTCTTACTAAAAAAATGGCAGAGGATTTAACTGAGTATCTCCATGAAAATGGAGTGAAAGTTAGATACCTTCATTCCGATATTGACACTCTTGAAAGAATAGAAATTATGAGAGACTTAAGGATGGGTGTTTTTGACGTGCTTGTAGGCATAAATCTATTAAGAGAGGGTTTAGATATTCCTGAGTGTGCTCTAGTTGGAATTTTAGATGCAGATAAAGAAGGATTTCTAAGATCTGAAACATCCTTGATTCAAACTATCGGAAGAGCTGCAAGGAATGTTGATGGCAAGGTAATTTTGTATGCTGATAAAGAAACAAAAAGTATCAAAAAAGCTATACAAGAAACAGAAAGAAGAAGAAAAATTCAGTTAGCTTATAATAAAAAAAATAAAATCGATGCGAAAACAGTAAAAAAAGAAATTAAAGATATTCTAGAAAGTGTTTATGAGAAAGATTATGTAAAAATCAGTGAGGGTTCAAACGTTGGTGGAAATTTAAAAAAACATCTAAAAGCCTTGGACAAAAAGATGAAAGAAGCAGCCTCCAATCTTGAGTTTGAAGAAGCAGCAAAAATCAGAGATGAAATAAGAAAATTAGAAAGTACTGAATTAGAAATAACGTTAAATCCTAAAATAAGACAGTATGATGTTAAAAATAAACTTTATCCAAAAGGAAGATCAACAATGGGTATGCCTGGAACAAAGGTAACTAAAAAAAGAGATAAAAAATGGAAGCACGGAAAATAATCATTACTGGTGGTGCTACTAGAGTTGGTGCTGCAATAGCTGAGAAATTGTCTGGTCCTAACGTAGAAATTACCATTCATTATAATAAATCAAAGTCAAAAGCTGAAAGATTAAAAAATGAATTAGAAAAATCTGGAACAAAAATTTACTTAGTAAGTGGTGATTTAAGTAAAGAGAAGGATATTTATAAAATAATAAAATTCTCAAAGTCAAAAATGAAATTTTTTGACTGTCTAGTAAATAATGCTTCATTGTTTGAAAATGATAAATTAGACAATTTTACCTCTAAAAGCTGGGAAAAACATATTTCAACAAATTTAAAGGCCCCTGCTCTTTTATCAAAAGAATTTTCAAAAAATACTCGAGGGAAAAATAACAATATAATAAATATCGTTGACCAAAGAGTATTTAAACTAACCCCGTATTTTTTTTCATACACCTTAAGCAAAACTGGTTTATATACTTTAACCAAAACTAGTGCGATGAGCTTATCACCTAACATAAGGGTTAATGGTATAGCGCCAGGACCAACAATTAAAAATAACAGACAATCAGAAAAACACTTTAAAGGTCAGTATTTAGCAACTCCTCTTAAAAAACAAGTTGATGTAATTGAGATTTGTAATGCAGTTGACTTTTTTTTAAAAAACAGCTCTATTACAGGTCAGGTTTTAGCCATAGATAGTGGTCAAAGTTTAAACTGGCAAACACCAGACATAATAAAAGGTAAAGAATGAAAAAAAATAATCTTAAAATTGTAAAGATTGATAAGTCTAAAAACCTATTTAATTATGAAAAAAAAATACTTATTAATGAACTTATTTTAGATTTGAAACTTGGTTATTATGATTTTGAAAAAGAAAAACCTCAAAAAATAAAATTTAGTCTTGAAATTGATTATCAAGATAAAAAGCCTTCAAATGATAAGGACATTAAATCTATTGTAAATTATAGTACAATCGTAAAACTTATTACAAAACTGGTAAAAAAAAAACACTACAATTTCTTAGAAACTTTAGCAGAATCTGTTTTTGATGAATTATTCAAAGATAAAAGAATTGCAAAAATAATGCTTAAAATTGAGAAAATGGAAATTTTAAAAGAATGTTCATCAGTTGGTATTCAAATTACCAAAAAAAGAAGTCATGATAAGTTCTGAAACCGGAAAAGAAGTAATAAAAAAAGAACTGCCTCTAATTCCTAAACTGCCAGGTGTTTACAGAATGCTTAATGAAAAAGGTGATATCCTTTACGTTGGAAAAGCAAAGAATTTACCTAACAGACTCAAAAGCTATGTTGCGGAGAAAAATCATATCATAAGGACTGAAAGAATGTTGTCTCAAACAAGAAAGCTTGAGATAACAACTACTTCAAATGAGAGCGAGGCATTATTACTTGAAGCTAATTTAATTAAAAAATATAAACCAAAATTTAATATCCTTTTAAGAGACGACAAATCTTTTCCATTCATTTTTATTGGAAATAAAGATCAATGGCCACAAATTAAAAGACACAGAGGTAAGAAAACAAAAGAAGGATTTTATTTTGGACCATTTGCATCAGCCGGTTCAGCTAATTGGACTATAAAAATGATTCAAAAAATTTTTCACTTAAGAGTTTGTGATGATACTGTTTTTAAAAATAGACAACGTCCATGTATTTTGTATCAAATTAAAAGATGCTCAGGTCCATGTGTGGGTTACATAGAAAAAGATGAGTATAAAAAGACTGTTGATGATGCAATTGAATTTGTTTCTGGAAAATCAAGAAAGATACAAAAAAATCTTTCAGAGCTAATGGAAAAAGCAAGTGAAAATTTAGATTTTGAAAAAGCAGTAATCTTAAGAGATCGAATTAAATCTTTAAATATTATTCAATCGTCTCAAAAAATTAATGAAGCAAATTTAATTGAGGCAGATGTAATTGCTGGGTATAAGGAGTCCGGAAAAACATGTATTCAAGTTTTTTTTTATCGATCAAAACAAAATTGGGGAAATCAAGCTTTCTTTCCAAAACATGATCCTGATGAAAAACTTAGTGATATATTAAACTCATTTGTTTCTCAATTTTACGAAAATAAAAGTGTGCCCTCATCAATAATACTATCAGAGGAAATAAAGGAAAAAAATTTAATCGAGAAAACTCTTTCTCAAAAAGAGGAAAAACAAATAAACATTTCAGTTGCCAAAAAAGGCTCAAAGTTAAAAGTTGTTCACCAAGCAATCAAAAATGCCAAGGATAGTTTAAATAGAAAGCTTTATGAGAGTCAAAATAATAAAGAACTATTTGATTCATTAGCAAGCAAATTTGATCTTGAGACAAGTATTAATATTATAGAGGTTTATGACAACAGTCATATTCAGGGAACAAATAGTGTTGGTGCTTTAATTGCTTATGGCGATGAGGGATTTATTAAAAAGAGATACAGAAAATTTAATATCAAACTTAAACAAAATGAACAAGATGACTATGGGATGATGCGAGAAGTGTTAAATAGAAGATTCAAAAGAGCTATACAAGAAAAAGATAATTACCTCACTTTTCCTGACTTAGTGCTTGTTGATGGTGGAAAAGGTCAGTATTCAGTCGCTAGAGAAACTTTAAATGAACTAGGACTTCATGATTTACCAATTATAGCGATAGCTAAGGGGAAGTTAAGAAATAGTGGAAATGAAACCTTTTTCCATAACGGCAAAGAGTTTAAATTCGAAAAAAATGACCCCACTCTTTTCTTTCTACAAAGAATTAGAGATGAGTCTCATAGATTTGCTATTAGTGCTCATAGAGCTAAAAGAAAAAAAGGAATAAGCAAATCATTATTAGATCAGATTGAAGGTATCGGTTCTATTAGAAAAAGAGCTCTACTAAATCATTTTGGCTCAGCACGGGCTGTTGAGTCTGCTAGCCTTGATGAAATAAAATCAGTTGAGGGTGTTGAGGCAAAAGTTGCAAAAAAGATATATAACTTTTTCCATGAATAAAAAAAAATATGCTTAAAAAAATACCAAATATTTTGACTGTTGGAAGGATATTAATTGTTCCTTTTTTTGTATTGGCTTTTTACTTGCCTGGATTTTATGGAGATTTAACAGCTTTAATTTTATTTATAGTTGCATCTTTCACAGATTTTTTAGATGGAATGTTAGCCAGATTTCTTGGGGAAGAGTCAAAACTTGGTGAATTACTAGATCCAATAGCAGATAAGATTATTGTTGCAACTGCTCTTATACTTTTGGTAATGGATGGAACTATAAGAAACTATGAAGTAATAGCTGCGATCATTATCTTAACTCGAGAAATATTGATTTCAGGATTAAGAGAATTTTTAGCTAAAGGAAAAATTAAATTACCAGTTTCAAATCTAGCAAAATTGAAAACTGTATTACAAATGGTTTCTATAGCTCTTTTGTTATCAGGTGAAACTGGAAATAAAATTATTAATTTCCAAGACTATAATGCCCAAACTATTGGCATAATTCTCTTATGGCTTTCGGCTGCTTTAACTCTTTTCACTGGATATGAATATATGCGAAAGGGAATTGATCACGCAATTTCAGAGGATAGCAAAGATTAGGCTGCTTTCTTTTTTCTAACTAGTTGCTGATAACTTTCGTTTAAACCAATTATTAAATCACAAACTTTAAATTCATTTTCAGCAATACACGATACTGGTGTCACTTCTGCTGCAGTCCCTGTTAAAAAACATCCAACAAAATCTTTTAATTCTTTAGGATTAATTTTTCTTTCATGAACTTTAATATTTTTTGATTTCGAAATTTCAATTACTGTCCTTCTTGTAATTCCATCCAGAAAAGAATCTGGAACAGGTGTATGAAGCTCACCATTCTTATCTTTGAAAAAAATATTTGCACCAGTTGCTTCAGCAATATTGCCCTCATGATCTAACATTAAAGAGTCTGTATAACCATTTTTTTCTGCTTCATGTTTTGAAAGTGTGCATATCATATATAGACCTGAAGCTTTTGTATCCCATGGAATTGTATTAGGAGCTGGCCTCCTCCAATTTGAAATATTCAATTTAATTCCCTCAACTTTTAATTTTGGGTCAAAATACGAACCCCATTCCCAGGTCGCAATTGCAACATGAATTTTTGTTTGTTGAGCAGAGATTGCCATCATTTCACTTCCTCTCCAGGCTACTGGTCTCACATACCCATTTTCAACTTTTTGATTTTTTATTATAGAATTTGAAGCAGCATTAATTTCCGCTTCAGAATAAGGTATTTCAAATCCCATTCGTCTTGCTGAATGAAAAAATCTTGAAGTATGTTCCTCTAGTTTAAAGATTGAGCCATCATAAACTCTTTCTCCCTCAAAAACACAGCTGGCATAATGTAATCCATGACTTAAAACATGTACTTTAACATCTGACCAATCTACTAATTCGCCATTGTACCATATTTTACCAGATCTTTTATCGTAAGGTATCATGCATGAAATATAAAATTATTACTGAAAAATATCTATGTATATATAATATGTCAATATAACTTACCTGTGATGAAAGAGCTTTTATATTTAAAAGATGAACAATTAAAACACTTAATTGAAAAATTGTTTGTAAGTTATAGAGAAACTTTTACTGACTCAAAAAAAATTCTTAATAAATATCAAATTGGTTTAGCTCATCAAAAAACTATCCATTTAATATCAATGTATGAGGGTATTTCAATCTCAGAACTAATGGGTAAGCTTAAGGTTACAAAACAAAGTTTGAATAGAGTCTTAAAGGACCTTACCAAACTTGATATAATTTTTTTTAATAAAGACGAAAATGACTCAAGAGTAAAACATATTTTTTTAAATGAAAAAGGAAAAAAAATTTTTAATGAAATTTTTGAAGTCCAAAAAAAGAGAATTTATAAAGCTCTTCTTAGTTCAAGCTCACAAGAAGTAATAAGCTTTGATGAGGTTTTGAAAAGAATAATTAATGGATAAATTTATTGCACATATTTTAGTGGTGGATGATGATGAAGGAATAAGATCATTAGTAAAAAAATACTTAAATGAAAAAAAATATTTAGTCACCACTGCTCACAATGCTGAAAATGCTTATGAAAAAATAAAAATCATCAAATTTGATTTAATTATTTTAGATATAATGATGCCTGGAAAAAGTGGGCTTGACTTTTTAAATGAATACAAAAGAAATATAAATACACCAGTTATATTATTAACGGCCAAAGGAGAGCCTAGCGAAAGAATTGAAGGTCTGGAAAAGGGTGCTGATGATTATTTGCCAAAACCATTTGAACCTAAAGAACTCGATTTAAGAATAAGAAATATAATAAATAAAACAAAACAAAAAAATAATAGAAGAATTATTGAGTTTCAAAATGTAAAGATTGATTTGAGCAAACTAATAATTTTTCAAAATAATTTAGAATATAAAATTAATAATACTGAAAAAATTATATTACAAGAAATGATCAATAATCCAGGAAAAATATTTGATAGGGAGGAAATAGGTAAATTAATTGATCTCAATAAAGAAAGATCAATTGATGTAATCATTACAAGACTACGAAAAAAAATTGAAATCGATCCAAAAAATCCAAAATTTCTTCAAACAATAAGAGGAGCGGGATATGTTTTATGGATTGAATAAGTTTGTTAAAAATTTATTACCAAAAAGGTTATTTTATAGAGCTCTTCTTATTGTTGCTATACCAGTAATATTAATACAATTAATAATCACCATAGTTTTTTTTGATAGCCTTTGGATAAAAACAAATAAAGGAATGACAAGGGCTTTAGTTGGTGAAATCCAAACTTTTATTGAAGCATATAAAAACGATACTTATGAAAAAAATGATATTATTAATATTTTTTCTTTATATCAGGACCTCAACATTGAATTTATTGAGGATGAAGAATTTAATTTTTTCTTTAATGAAAGATGGTTTAGTCCAATTGATAGAACACTTAGAAGAGAATTAAAATCTAAATTTGGATCTGAAATTTTTTGGTTTAACACAACGAGTTATAAAGAATTAGTAGATTTAAGAATAAAATACAAAAATGGATACTTTAAGTTCATAGTTCCAAAAGATAGATTAACAAGTGCCTCAGCAAGGTTATTTGGATTATGGATCACTGTGCCAGCTATTATAGTCGTAATTATTTCTTTAATTTTTTTAAAGAACCAGACAAGACCTATCACAGCTTTAGCGAGAGCTGCAGAAAAATTTGGAAGAGGAGAAAGTGTTGATGAATTCAAACCTTCGGGCGCAGCTGAAATTCGCCAAGCAGGTTATGAGTTTGATAGGATGAGAAAAAGAATAATAAGACATCTTAATCAAAGATCAGAAATGTTATCAGGAATTAGTCATGACTTAAGAACACCTCTAACAAGGATGAAATTACAAACGGCATTCATAAAAGACGAGTCTTTAGCAAATAAATTGACTGAAGATATTAATGAAATGGAAAAAATGCTAAATGAATATTTGCAATTCACAAGTTCATCATTTGTTGAGAAAGATGAGCTCTTTGATCTGAGTGAATTAATGATTGAAATAATAAATAAGTACGAAAATAAAAATATATCAAAAGATATTCCATCAAGAGTTTATTTAAATGGGAGAAAAAACTTAATAAAAAGGTGTCTAAATAATTTAATTGAAAACTCTATTAGATACGGAAATAAATTAAACATTGAGCTTTCAAAAAAGAAAACAAGCTTGATTATCAAAGTTGAGGATGATGGACCAGGTATACCAGAAAATGAATATGAGAATGTTTTTAAGCCCTTCTATAAAATTGATAAAGGGAGAGCAGATTCTAAATCAAGTGTAGGTTTAGGACTCTCAATAGCCTCAGATATAATTCGATCTCATGGTGGCAATATCAAATTGGATAAATCTAGTTTAAATGGACTTGAAGTTAAGATTTTTTTACCCGTTTAGATTTTTTTACTTTGATTTGTTTTTTTTCTAATTTTTTCTCTAATATCTCAACTCTTTTAGATAAAACATCGAGTTCATCTTTACTAGCGAGCTTCATTTTAAATACAATTTCATCTCTTTTTGATTTTAAAATGTTTACTATCTCATTTTTTAAGTCTCTAGATGAGACTAATCCTTGTTCTAAAAGTTTAGTAAATTTATCAAATACAAATTTTGAATTTTTCATATATTTATTAAATAAGTTAATATATCTTTAATCTATTAGTATAATTAAAAATGTTCATTAATAATTTTGACCCAGTTGCATTTAGTTTGTTTTCTTTAGAGTTTAGGTGGTATTCTTTATCGTATATAATTGGAATTCTTGCTGGATGGTTCTTAGCAAAAAGAATTTTTATAAAAGACGATAACTTAAAAGAAAAATTCGACGATTACATTACTTTTGTAATCTTGGGTATTATAATTGGTGGCAGATTAGGTTACGTAATTTTTTATAATTTTGATTACTATTTAGTAAACCCTGTTGAAATTTTTAAAATTTGGAATGGCGGAATGTCATTCCATGGTGGACTATTAGGTGTAATTGTGATGAGTATATGGTTTGCAAGAAAGCATAGTCATAACTCATATATTTATCTTGATGTTGTCTCTCTAGTTGCTCCTATAGGAATCTTTTTTGGGCGTATTGCAAATTTTATTAATTCGGAGCTTTATGGGAAAGAAACTGCCTTACCATGGGGAGTTAAATTTGAAAAAATTGATGAAATGTATCGTCATCCATCTCAACTTTATGAAGCTTTTTTTGAGGGACTGTTGTTGTTTTTTATATTGATATATTTTCATAAAAGATCATCAGCTAAAAATCCTGGTTTCATATCTGGAATATTTTTAATATTTTACTCCACATTCAGATTTCTAATAGAATTTTTAAGAATTCCAGATGAACAATTAGGTTATGTCTTGTTTAGCTTTAGTATGGGACAAATTTTATGTTTAGTATTTTTTATATTTGGTTCTTATTTGACTTTAAAAAAATATGATCATCAAAAATAATTTTGAAATCTCTTTAGACAAATTTATCAATTTTGCTCTGTATGATAAAAAAAAAGGATACTATATGCAAAAAAGTCCTTTCGGACGAAAAGGTGATTTTATAACTGCACCAAATATTTCAAGAATGTTTTCTGAGATGATAGCTATTTGGATTTTAGGGTTTTGGGAAAATTTAGGAAATCCAAAAAAAATTAATTTGGTAGAACTTGGTGCAGGAAATGGTGAAATGATGAAAATTTTAATTGAAACTTTTAAAAAGTTTCCATTATTTTTTGACTCATGTAATATTTTTATTCATGAAAAAAGTTTAAAATTAAAAAAAATTCAAAAAGACAAATTAGACAAAGATAAAATAATTTGGATTTCCGACCTGAAAGAGATAAAAAAATTTCCAACAATCTTTATTGCTAATGAATTTTTTGATGCAATGGCAATAAAACAATTTATTAAAAAAAAAGATCTTTGGTTTGAAAGATATGTAATTTTTAAAAATAAAAAAAAAGCTTTTTTTAATGAAAAAAGTTTTAATATGGTAAAATTTGAGAAAGAAATTGGTTACAATATTTCAAAAAATCAAAAATTTATTGAATTCTCATTAGTTGGAATAAGTTATTTAAAAAAAATCACAGATATAATTAAAAAAAATAACGGTGGTCTTCTAATAATAGATTACGGGTATATGGAAAAAAAGATGAAAAATACTCTTAAATCAATTTCAAATCATAAACACAACAATGTTTTAGAAAATATTGGGAAATCAGATATTACCCATAATATTAATTTTTACCTTTTTAAGAAAATAATTAATCAATTGGGTGGCTTAAAAGATTTAATAACAACTCAAGGAAGCTTTTTGGTAAAATTAGGAATAAAAAATAGAGCTGAAATAATTTCACGAAATCAAAGCTTTTCAAAAAAAGCAGATATTTATTATAGACTAAAAAGACTAATAGATGAGAAAGAAATGGGAAATTTATTTAAGGTAATGTTTATTAAAAAGAAAAATAATAAATATAAATTGGGGTTTAATTGATAATTTCAAAAAAATTATCTAAATTCAAAGAAATCAAACATGGTTTTTTCAATAATAAAGGCGGGTGCTCGACAGGTATTTATAAAAGTTTAAATTGTGGACCAGGTTCTAACGACTACAAAACAAAAGTTCTTAAAAATTTGAGAATTGTTAAAAAAAAAATTAGTAAAAATTCAAAAAATATTTTTTTACTCCATCAAATACATAGTAATAAATTTATTTTCATCAATAAATATTCTAAGTACCTAAAAAAAAAGAGAGCAGATGCAGTAATTACTGACATTCCAAGATTGCCAATTGGAGTTCTTACAGCTGATTGTGTACCAATATTAATTTATGATAAAAAAAAAAAGATGGTAGCTGCTATTCATGCTGGATGGAAAGGTGCATATAAAGGAATTATTTCAAAAGTAATAAATTTCATGATTAAAAAGGGCTGTGAAAAAAAGAATATAATTGCTGTTATAGGTCCTTGTATCGCCCAAAAAAGCTATAACGTAAAAGAAGATTTTAAAAGAAAATTCCTAAAAAAAGATAAAAGAAATAAAGTTTTTTTTAAAAAAAGAAAAAACTTAATTTATTTTGATTTATCAAAATATGTTAAATTACAACTTAAATTAATGAAAATCACAAATTTAGAGACAATAAATATTGATACTTTTCCCAAAAAAAATAATTTTTTTAGTGCAAGGAGGTCTTTGCATTTAAATCATGATGATTATGGTAGAAATATTTCATTAATTATGATTAATTAGAGTTTTTCAATGAAATTATTAACTGGAAACAGCAATAAAGTTTTAAGTAAAAACATTGCTAAATACTTAAAAACGAAACTTGTAAATTCAAGTATTAGAAAATTTGCTGATGGCGAAATTTATATTGAAATAAATGAAAATATAAGAGGAAACAGTATTTTTATTGTTCAATCTATCTCTTCTCCAGCAAATGATAATTTAATGGAATTATTATTATGCATTGATGCTCTTAAAAGATCATCAGCAAAAAATATAACAGCGGTAATACCATATTTTGGATATGCAAGACAAGATAGAAAAGTTGTTCCAAGAACTTCCATATCTGCAAAACTTGTTTCAAATTTAATAACTAAAGCAGGTGCTGATAGAGTGGTAACAGTAGATTTACATGCAGGTCAAATTCAAGGTTTCTTTGATATTCCTGTTGATAACTTATTTTCAACTCCAATATTTGCAAGACACGCTAGAAAAAAAATTAAAAGTAAAAAAATTATTTGTGTTGCACCTGATGTGGGAGGAACAGAAAGAGCTAGAGCACTTGGAAAGCTTTTAAATGTAGGACTAGCTATTGTTGACAAAAGAAGACCCAAACCTGGACAATCACAAGTTATGAACGTCATCGGTGATGTAAAAGGTCAAACCTGTATTATAGTTGATGATATAATTGACTCAGGTGGTACAATTGTTAATGCAGCAAAAGCTTTGAAATCTCGTGGGGCAAAAGATGTTTACGTTTATATAACCCATGGTGTCTTAAGTGGAGATGCAGTGAAAAAAATAAAAAATTCAGTTATAAAAAATTTAGTCATAACTGATACGATCGATAATGTAGCAAAAACTAAAAATGTTAAAAATATTGAAGTTTTACCAATTTCAGGCCTCATGGGAGAAGCAATAAAGAGAATTTCAAATTCAACATCTGTATCAGATTTATTTAAATAAATTCCTTGATTATTTATAAACATGAGTTAAAAAACTCTGTTTTATGAATTCAATAGAAGCAAACATTAGAGATAATACTACCAAAGGACAGTTAAACGCTATTAGAAATAGCGGAAATGTTCCAGCCATTATATACGGTGGTAAAGATAAAAATCAAAAAATATCTATTTCAAAAAAATTACTTAAAACTTTTATTGAAAAAGAAAATTTTTTTTCAAGTATAATTTCATTAAATGTTGAGGGAAAATCACAAAATGTATTACCAAGAGAAATTAAATATCATATTTTGACTGATGAACCTACTCATGTAGATTTTTTAAGAGTCTTACCGGGTGTTAAAATTAAAATTGAAGTTCCCGTAAATTTTATAAATCATGAAAAATCTCCAGGATTGAAACGAGGTGGAGTTTTAAATATTGTAAGAAGAAAAGTTGAATTAAGATGCCCAAGTGAGAAGATACCTGAAAATTTAACGTTAGATTTGGATGACGTTGATATTGGTGAGAGTTTTAAAATCTCTTCAGTAAAATTAGATCCAGAAGTTGTGCCTACTATTCAAGGAAGAGATTTTGTAATAGCAACATTAGCAGCTCCAACAGTTATGAAAGAGCCTGAAAAACCTGCTGAAGCAGAAGCTGCAGAGGGTGAAGAAGGTGCAGAGGGTGCAACTGCTGCAGCGGCCGATGGGGATAAAGCTGCTCCTGAGGGTGATAAAGGAGATAAAAAAGAAGGTGATGATAAAAAACCTGCTGACAAAAAACCTCCTGAAGAAAAAAAATAATCAACTAAATTGAAAATTAATCAATAGATCATGCTTTTATTTGTAGGATTGGGTAATCCAACACCAGATAGCGAAAATAATCGTCATAATGTTGGATTTAAAATTATAGACGCAATAAACAAAAAATTTAGTTTATCAAAACAAAAACCAAAATTTAAAGGCCTATTAACCACTGGCAATATAGGAAATGTTAAAGTTTATGCCATCAAACCTTTGACCTTTATGAATAATTCAGGAATTTGTATTAGAGAGCTTATTGAATATTTTAAAATTGATGCTCAAGATGTAATAGTTTTTCATGATGATCTAGATGTGGAATTTGGAAAAATTAAAGCTAAATTTGGAGGATCAAGCGCAGGACACAATGGAATTGCCTCGATTGATAAGTTTATCGGCAAAGATTATTCTAGAGTTAGAATAGGTATTGGCAAACCCAAAGGAAACATCGAGGTTGCAGATTATGTTTTACAAAATTTTGATGAAGATGAGTCATTAGGTATTGAAAAAATATCAAACCATATAAATGACTCAATTTCTTTTCTTGTTGAAAAAAAATTAGATCTTTTTTCTAGTACAGTAAATAATAAATAATGAGTTTCAAGTGTGGGATCGTTGGTTTACCGAATGTAGGTAAATCTACTCTCTTCAATGCATTAACCAATTCAAATAAAGCTCAAGCAGCTAACTTTCCATTCTGTACAATTGATCCAAATATTGGTGTAGTTAGTGTGCCTGACTATCGATTAGAAAATTTAGCCAAAATTTCTAAATCAAAAAAAATTATACCTACTACTATTTCTTTTGTTGACATAGCTGGTCTTGTAAAGGGTGCATCTAAAGGTGAAGGTTTGGGTAATAAATTTTTATCTCATATCAGGGAAGTAGACGCTGTAATACATATGATTAGATGTTTTGACTCTAGTGATATTCAAAATGTAAATCCTACAGTTGACCCTGTTAGAGATCTTGAAATAATTGAGACAGAAATGAAGCTTGCAGATTTAGAGTCCATTCAAAAAAGACTTGAGAAAAATAACAAAAAAAATATCGATGAGGATCAAATTAAAATTCTTCAAAGTTGTTTAGACTTAATTAATAATGATCAAGATTTAGCAAGTTTAAAATCAGAGTTTAGCAAAAAACAACTAAATTTAAGTGGTTTATTGTCTTTAAAGCCCAAAATATTTGTTTGTAATGTTGATGAGAAAAGTGTCCAAAAGGGAAACGGTTACACTAAGTCATTCTTAGAAAAATTTGGATTAGAAAACACTTTGATTGTATCGGCTGATATTGAAAATCAAATTAATGAATTAGATAGCGAAGAAAGAAAAAACTACATGGAAATGATTGGTTTAAAGGACACTGGCTTGGATATGTTGATTCAAAAAGGTTATAAGATTTTAGAATTAGACACTTTTTTTACCTCTGGCCTTGAGGAAACAAGAGCCTGGACTATTCAGAAAAATTGTTTAGCTCCAAAAGCTGCAGGTGAAATACATACTGATTTTGAAAAAGGATTTATTAGAGCTGAGACTATTTCTTATAATGATTTTGTTGAAAATGATGGATGGGTAAATTCTAAAACAAATGGAAAAATGAGATTAGAAGGTAAAGACTATATTGTTAAAGACGGTGACGTTTTAAACTTTCGTTTCAATACGTGACCAGATTCTCTTCATACTGAAATAAACTAGAACTGTTAATATAATTAAATAAACTATTGCTTTAAAACCCATTTTATGACGTGTTTCTAAATGAGGTTCTGCGGTCCACATTAAAAAAGTTGTAACATCTTTTGCCATTTGCTGCACAGAGGCATTCGTACCATCTGAGTATTCTACTAAACCATCAGAAAGTTGATTGGACATTTTAATCTTATTTCCATACATGTATTTATTATAGTAGACACCTTCATCTAAAGTCACTCCAGCTGGTGGATCTTCATATCCTTGAAGGAGTGAATAGATATAATCAACTCCACCGCCTCTCGCTTTTACTAAAACAGTCATATCGGGGGGGTATGCTCCACCGTTGGCAGCTTGAGCAGCTTTTTCATTTTCGTAAGGCATCACAAATTTATCCGACAACCTTCCTGGTCTCATAAACATTTCACCATCTGCATTTGGTCCATCTTTTACCTCGAAAGATGCTGCAATCGCTTTTGCTTGTTCCACTGAAAATTCAGGCCCACCCTCTTCCACTAAATTTCTATAACTTAGATATTTCATAGAATGGCAAGAGGAACAAACTTCTTGATAAACTTGATATCCCCTTTGAAGTGCAGCTCTGTCAAACTTTCCGAAGGGACCCTTAAAACTCCAATCAGTTTTTAAATATTCAACTTTCTCAGCTGCATTAGAGTTAAATTGAAATCCAAAAAATAATGCTATTAAAAACGATATTCTAAAAAAATTTTTCACTGATCTTTGAAAGTATCCCTTTTTTTTACGGCAGCAAGATTTGGTGATCCGCCCAAAATAGGTTCAGTAATACTTAGAGGAACGGGTGTGGTTCTTTCCTTAAATCCTAAAATTGGTAGCACAACTAAAAAATGAAGGAAATAATATGCAGTAGCAATCCTTGCAATTAACAAATAAAGGCCCTCTGCTGGCATAGCTCCAACGTATCCTAAAATTAAAACATCAGCCACTAAGATCCAATAGAACTGTTTATACAAAGGTCTAAAAACTGCAGATCTAATTTTTGATGTATCTAACCATGGTAATGCAGCTAATATAAGAATAGCAGACAACATCGCTATAACTCCTAAAAGTTTATCTGGGACTGATCTCAAAATTGCATAAAAAGGTAACAGATACCACTCTGGGACAATGTGAGCTGGTGTTACAAGAGGATTAGCTTCAATGTAATTATCAGCATGACCCAAAATATTTGGTGTATAGAAAACAAAAAAAGCAAAAACAATCATAAACATCAACAACGCAAAACCATCTTTAATAACTATATATGGATGAAATGGAACTGTGTCTTTTGATGGTTTTTTTATATCAATACCAATTGGATTATTGTTTCCAGGCACGTGAAGAGCCCAAATATGTAAAACAACTAAACCTAAAATTAAAAAAGGAATTAAGTAGTGTAGAGTAAAAAATCTTGTAAGTGTTGGGTTATCTACTGAATATCCTCCCCATAACCACGTTACTATTCCCTCACCTACTAAAGGAATTGCACTAAATAAATTTGTAATAACTGTAGCTCCCCAAAAACTCATTTGTCCCCATGGCAAAACATAGCCTAAGAAAGCAGCTGCCATCATGAGAAGATAAATGATTATACCAATAATCCATATAATTTCTCTAGGTGATTTGTATGAGCCGTAAAACAAAGATCTGAATATGTGAATGTAAACTGCTAAGAAAAACATTGAAGCACCATTTGCATGTATATACCTTATTAACCATCCGTAGTTCACATCTCTCATTATATGTTCGACACTTTGGAACGCCATATCAGCATGTGCAATATAATGCATTGCTAAAACTAATCCGGTTACAATTTGAGTAATTAAACAAAAGGTAAGAATTCCACCAAAAGTCCACCAATAATTCAAATTTTTTGGTGTTGGGTAATCTGTTAAATGATTTGCTAAAGTTAAAAGAGGTAACCTATCGTTAAACCATTTTCCAACTTTTGATTTTGGTGTGTATTCGTGTTCACTCATAAAAAATTATCCAATCTTAATTGTGTTAGCATCAACAAATTTATATTCAGGGATTTCCATGTTTGTTGGGGCTGGGCCTTTTCTAATTCTTCCTGAAGTATCATAATGAGAACCATGACATGGGCAGAACCATCCATTGTAATCTCCTTTTTGATCTAAAGGCACACAACCTAAGTGCGTACATACTCCGAGCATAACAAGCCACTCTGGATTTTTTGCACGATCTTCATCTTTTTCAGGATGCTTTAAATCTTCCAACTTAACAGATTTGGCTTCAGCTATTTCCTCTGGAGTTCTTCTTCTAATAAAAACTGGCTTTCCTCTCCATAACACAGTTATGGTTTTTCCTGGATTGACTGCGCTCACATCAACCTCAGTGCTCGCTAACGCTTTTACAGAGGCATCTGGGTTCATTTGATCTATCATAGGCCAAATCACTGCACCCGCCCCAACTGCTCCAACCGCATATGTAGCTGTAAATAAAAAATCTCTTCTTTTAGTTTTCTTTTCCACTGTTTATAGGTTCTTATAATTCTATATGTTGATTTAGGTAGTTAATATATGATTACATATAATAAAAA
Source organism: uncultured Pelagibacteraceae bacterium (assembly GCA_902582845.1). Lineage (GTDB taxonomy): Bacteria > Pseudomonadota > Alphaproteobacteria > Pelagibacterales > Pelagibacteraceae > Pelagibacter. The sequence goes on from CACHTQ010000007.1 coordinate 43,387, forward strand.
AGTATTATTTTTCTACTGATAGAATGACACATAATCTAATTAATGATGGGCCAAAAATTGCACTATTTGAACCTGATATTCCTCAAAATACTGCTGCGATCATAAGAACTTGTGCCTGTTTAGGGGCGAAATTAGAAATAATAGAGCCTTGTGGTTTTTTATTAGATGATAAAAGATTTAAAAGGGTTGTGATGGATTATATGGATGAAAAAGAGATTAGGTATTATGAGAGCTCCGATCAATTTTTTGATGAAAAACAGAGTCAAAGAATTATACTCATGACAACAAAAGCCTCTAGCTCATATACACAATTTAAGTTTAAAAAAAATGATACAATTTTATTTGGAAGAGAAAGTGCAGGAGTGCCTGAATTTGTGCATAAAATGATAAATAATAGGTTAAAAATTCCAATGAGAAATAATAAGCGTTCTCTTAATATTTCTTCTTCTGTTGCAATAGTATTGGCTGAGTGCTTAAAACAAAATGAATTAATTTAAATGGATTTAGAAATAAAACAAAAATTAACCAGTAATTGGTTTAAATCTTTGCAGGAGATGTTTTGTAAAACTATTGGTGATTTTGAAAAAAACAAGATCAGTTTTAAGTCGACTACATGGAGAAGAAATTTAAAAAAAGATGAGGGTGGTGGTGAATATAGAATTTTAAAAGATGGAAAAGTTTTTGATAAAGTGGGTGTTAATTTTTCAAAAGTTTATGGAAAATTTCCAAAAAAATTTCAACAAAATATACCAGGTGCTCAAAAAGATCCTAGGTTCTGGGCATCGGGTATATCTGTAGTAATGCATATGAAAAACCCTTTAATTCCCGCGATGCATTTTAACACTAGATATATTTGTACGACTTTTGATTGGTTCGGTGGAGGTATTGATGTTACGCCTTCAAAAAAAGATAACAAAGAAAAAGAGGTGTTTCATAAAACACTTAGGGATATGTGTAATCGACATAACAAAAATTATTATAAAAAATATAAAAAGTGGTGTGATGAATATTTTTATCTACCTCATAGAAAAGAACCTCGTGGAATAGGTGGTATTTTTTTTGATTATAAAAAAGATAATTTTGAAAAAAATTTTAAATTTGTCAGAGATGTTGGTGTTACTTTTGAGTCTATTTTTCAAAAAATTATAAGTAAAAAAATTAAAAAAAAATGGACTTCTAAAGATAAAGAAAATCAATATATTAAAAGAGGAAGATATGCAGAATTTAATTTACTATATGACAGAGGTACAAAATTTGGATTACAAACAGGAGGTAATGTTGAGGGAATATTAATGTCATTACCTCCTCATGCAAAATGGAAATAAAATGGATAAAGAACCAATTACTCTAAATGGATTAAATAAATTGAAAGAAGAACTAATTTTTTTAAAAGAAAAAAAAAGACCTGAAATAGTTGCTGCAATTGCTGAAGCAAGATCTCATGGAGATTTAAAAGAAAATGCTGAGTATCATGCAGCAAAAGAGGAACAGTCTCACAACGAAGGTAGAATTACAGAAATAAATGATATTATAGCAAGAGCAAACGTTATTGATGTTACTAAAATAAATAATGATGGCAAAGTGATTTTTGGTGCCACTGTATTTCTAGAAAATTTAGATACTGGTGAAAAGATAGATTACAAAATAGTTGGAAGAGATGAAGCAGACTTAAAAAAAAAATTATTATATTTTCAATCACCAATAGGTAAAGGTCTTATTGGAAAAAATAAAAATGATCTTGTGGAGATAAATACTCCCGCTGGAGTAAAAAATTTTGAAATTAAAGACGTCAAATATCTTTAACCTTTAACAATATTATCGATTTGTTTTTCAGAAATTTCAAAATTATTTCTTACCCACTCCTCCTCAATTAATTTAAGCATACTTCCCAATTGTTTTCCCTCTGGTATTTTATATCTTGTCATTAACAAATCAGCTCCAACAGGCAAACTTGGTGTAATCTTATTTTCATAAAGTTCTAATAAACTTAACATTTTCTTATCTAATTTCTTTGATTTTATAATCTTAAAATTTAAAATATCTAACACTGCTTGTTTGCCACCATAATATAAAACTTTATTTAAGTTGGCTTCGTTTAAAGTTTTTATCCCCTCCTTTTCATTATAAAAATTATTAATAGCATAAGCTCTTTTTTGATCTTTTTTTGAAATATTATATTTGTATAAGAAATATTCTAAGTTATCTGTTCCATCTATTATCATTGCAAATAAAATAAATATAAAATCCAAGTCAACAAAAAATTCTTTCTTAACTTTGATTGAATTAATAACACTTTTGATATTCTTTAGCTCTGGGAAGATCAGTAATATTAATTCGATGCTGAATTTATCTTTTGATAATTTTTCTAATTGATTTGATTTTAATAATTTTTTTAACTCGTCTAATAATCTCTCTTTAGATATTATAGAAATACCACTTATATTGATTTTTATTGTTTTAATTATTTCTTCTTTGTGAGGTTGTTTTGAATAATTTAAAAAAAATCTTAAGTATCTTAATATCCTTAAATAATCCTCTTTAATTCTTTCTTCAGGGTTTCCAATAAAATTAACCTGCCCCATTTCAATATCTTTTTTTCCATTATGAGGATCGAATATATTTCCATCTAAATCAGCATAGATAGAATTAATAGTGAAATCCCTTCTCGCAGCATCTTTTTTCCAATCTTTTGAAAATTTTACCTTTGCGTGTCTACCATCTGTAAAAATATCTTCTCTTAAAGATGTTATCTCAAACTTATGATCATCTAGAATTGCTGTAATAGTTCCATGCTCAATTCCTGATTCATAAAAATTTATTTTATTTTTTTTTAAAATTTCGGAGACTTCTATCGGATTTAAATTTGTTGCTAAATCTATGTCATCAACTTTCTCATTATTAAATATTTTTCTCAAACAACCTCCTACATACCTAATCTCACTTTCGGATGTGTGAGAATTAATAGCCTCAAAAATTTTTTTCACAGGCGTTGTTATTGAAAGTTTTTTTATATTATTCTTAAATGAGTAAAGGTTTTTTGAGCTCGAGAAAATTTTATTAAAAAAGTTTTTCATATTTGGCTGGGGCGCTAGGATTCGAACCTAGGATGCAGGTACCAAAAACCCGTGCCTTACCGCTTGGCTACGCCCCAATCTAATTTCGTATAACACAAAAAAAAGATTTTATATAGTTTTTGCAACTTTACACCAGCAATTTTTATATTTTCTACTGAATTTTTTTTTTACATCATCGCATAATTTTTTAGATTTAAAATATGCGACAATTGCTGAACCTGATCCTGTCATTCTTATGAAGCTCTTATTTGAAGATTTTTCGAGAAATTGTTTGATATTTTTTAATTTTGGAAACTTAGATAAAGAAATTGGCTCAAGGGAATTATTGAGTTTTTTCAGACTATCAAAGCTAAACATTTTCTTAGAGGGTTTATTAAATCTTGGTTTTGTGAATTTTTTAACACCTGCATATATCTCTTTTGTTGAACATCCAAAACTAGGTTTAACAATTAGCGCATAAAATTTTTCGCAGTTTTTAAACTCTATAATCTGATTGTTGGATTTAAGAATTGTAAAAGTAGAATTAAGACCGAGAGCTACATCTGAACCTATTGATTTACAAATTGAACTTAATTGTTTTTTACTAGGATTTATAAAGCTTTTCTTAATCAAATATTTTATTATATTTGCAGCGTTCATGGATCCACCTCCCAATCCAGATTTTGATGGAATATATTTGTTAACTTTGATCTCAAACTTAGAACTTGTAAGTAACTTTTCTTTCTCTAAAAATTCGAACAATTTTGAAATTGTGTTTTTTTTACTTATGTTTTTTGAAAACTTCCCTTTAAATGAAATTATATGTTTTTTAGATTGAATTTTTTTAATTAAAATAACATCATGTAGCGTAACAAAACCAACGACACTTTCAATTTTATGTAACTTAGAAGTTTTTCCAGTGATGTTAAGAGCTAAGTTAATTTTAGCATAAGACTTTATCCTGGAATAGCTCATCTCAGAGACCTTTTATAATTTTTTGATTTATTGTTTGTAATAATTCTTCATCCACATCTTCCATTTTAGATACACTTTTCCAAAAATATCTTGCTTGAATTTTTCTCCCTAATTTCCAAAGAATATCTCCATAGTGATCATTTACTATTGCATCGTCTGGCATTAACTCAACTGCTCTTTTTAAATATGTCTCTGCTTTCACATAGTCATCTGTTAAAAAATAAGCCCAACCAATTGAGTCTATTATGTAAGGATCATTTTCCGTTAAAGAATATGCTTTCTCTAACATTTCCATTGCCTCTTTAATTTTATGATCTCTCTCTAACCAAGAGTATGCTAAGTAATTAAGAACATACGCATCATTAGGATCAATTTCTAAAGATAAAAGCATATCTCTATCAGCTTCTTCATAATTTCCCATTCGTTCATTACTTGCTCCTCTTCTGTAAAATAAATCTGATTTAATTTCTAAATCATCACCAATTATTTCTAAAACTTTGGTGTAATATTTTATAGCTTTTTCATATTCTTTTGCGTTCTTATAA
>CACHTQ010000008.1 GCA_902582845.1 uncultured Pelagibacteraceae bacterium
TAAAAGTAAAAAGATACTTAAAATATTAAAAAAAAATAATTTTAGACATCTAAAAAAAATTGGAGTTAATTCAATATTTAAAAATATTTCTTTTTAGTCTATTATGGAACTTCCAATTGTAAATCACAAAGATTATTATGCCAAAATTGGTGATGATCATCGATTTCCAATTAACAAATTTGGAGCGCTAGCAGATTATTTATTAAAAGAAAAGGTAGTTAGTAAATTTCATATACCTCATCCTTGTTCTGATGAAACTTTAAAAAGAGCTCATTCTGAAAATTATATTAAACAAATTAAAAACAAAACTCTAGATATAAACGCAATTAGAAAAATTGGTTTTCCATTAGTTGATAGCGTTATTCAAAGATCTCTAGTTGCAACTGGTGGAACTGTTCTTGCATCTAAACTTGCAATTAATTATGGCCTAGCTTGCAATACTGCTGGTGGAAGTCATCATGCAAATTATGATAGTGGAGCCGGATATTGTGTATTTAATGATGTAGCTGTTGCGGCTCATTATTTACTTGATAGAGGTTTAGCTGGAAAAATTTTAATATTAGATCTTGACGTTCATCAAGGAAATGGAAATTCTGATATTTTTAAGGATAATAAGAATGTTTTTACTTTTAGCATGCATTCAAAAACTAATTATCCATTAAAAAAATCAATCAGCGATCTTGATGTAGATCTTAATGATAACATGGAAGATCATGATTATCTTAAAGTTTTAAAATATTATTTAGCTCAATTAAATGAGGAAAATTTTGATTTTGTTTTTTATATAGCGGGAGTTGATATTCATTTTAATGATAGACTAGGTAAACTTAAAATTTCTGATGAAGGAATAAGGACAAGAGATGAAATAGTTACTGAGAACTTTTTTTCACGAGGTATTCCTCTATGTGGTGTACTAGGTGGTGGTTACAACAAAGATTTTGATAAACTTGTTGAATTACACTCTATTTTACATCAATCTTGTGCTAAACTAATTTAAAAATGAGTAAAAAAAACCCCAAGTTAACTGCAGAGCAAAGATTGGTTATGTTTGAGGACGGAACTGAGCCTCCTGGCTCAAGTGAATTAAATAATGAAAAACGTGAAGGCACTTATCACTGTGCCAATTGTGATGCTAAGTTATTTTCATCTGAAACTAAATATGAAAGTGGATCTGGTTGGCCATCTTTTTTTCAGTCATTACCTGACGCATTTAATACTAAAACAGACCATCTGCTTGGTTATCCGCGTACAGAATATCATTGTAAAAACTGTGAAGCTCATCACGGTCATATATTTGACGATGGACCTAAACCAACTGGAAAAAGATATTGTAATAATGGTGTATGTTTAATTTTTAAGAGTAAAAATTGAATATATTTAGTGAAAGAAATTTTGAGAATCTAATATAATAATTTTATCTTTTTTAACTCTTGTGCTTTTAATTTTGTTCAACTAATAATAGATATCTAATTGGGTTAAAAAATCGTTGATAATTCATGTCTTTTTTGTGATAATTTTGCAACATATCACTATTTTTTAATTTTTTGATTAAATAAATTTAGACAATTTAAACGAATTAATGCTAATAAATCACCATTAATATATTAATTTAAGTTATGAAGGGAAATTTATGAAAAACTTAAAAACAAGATTAGCTGTATTAGCTATATCTTTCGTTTCTTTCCTAGGAATCCAAACTGCTAATTCTGCATCGCTTGAAGGACTTTCAGTTGGTCTTGGATATAATTCAGGAGCTTATATGGGTACTGGTAAAGAAACATCTACTAGTGGTGCCGGAACTGCTAGAGGAACAGATGGTAAAGAAACGGGTGTTTTCACAGATAGCGTTGCAAGTGCTTTCGTTGAATATAACGTGGGTATTGTATCGTTTGGAGTTGAGTATTATTTGGAAGACATTGAAACACCACAGAATACCAACAAACAAAGAGATGATGTTGAGAGTGGTTCGTTGAAAACAAACACTGTCAAAGCTTCATTTGAAGATCACACAACTATCTATGCGAATGTAAACATAACAGAAAATGCTTACGTTAAATTAGGTTATGTTATGGCAGATGTAGCAACAGAAGAAAGCTTAGGAACTGGTGGTGCTTATCCTAATGTAGATACAGATGGTTATACAATAGGTGTAGGTGTCCAGCATAACGCAGATAATGGTTTCTTTGTAAGATTAGAAGGTACAGTATCTGATTATGATGATGTGTCTGCAAGCAACTCCAATGAGGCTGATAAGAAAGTTTCAGTAAGTAATATGTATGGAGCTGCAGCGTCACTTAAAGTTGGAAAATCATTCTAACAAAAAGTTAAATTAAAATTTAAAAAAGGCTGGTTTCTAACCAGCCTTTTTTTTTGTTCAAATAATCATTTCTTTAATGTAGTTTATGATATGAAGCTAGGATTTATTGGAACAGGAAACATTGTTTCAGATGTTGTTACAGGAATAAGCAATTCTAAAATTAACTATAAGCAAATAGTTATTTCACCGAGGAATAAAAAAAAAGCTCTATATTTAAAAAGAAGATTTAAAAAAATAACTATAGCTAGAAATAATCAAGAAGTTATTAATAATTCAGATTGGATCTTTCTTGGACTTTTACCAAAAATTGGTGAAAAAATCCTACCTGGTCTAAAATTCAAAAAAAACCAAATATTGATAAGTTTTATGTCTACACCTAATTATTCAAGATTAGAAAAATTAATAAAAAAAAAATTAATTATTGTCAGAGCTATACCAATGCCTCCAATAAGACTAGGTAAAGGACCAGTAGCGATCTTTCCACCTAATAAAAAAGTAAAAAACTTTTTTAACAATCTTGGGACAACAATTGAAATAAATAATGAAAAATTATCTAAAAATTTTTGGGCGATATCTGGCACTATGGCATCTTTTTATGAATTATTAAACATTCTATCAAATTGGCTCATTAGAAAAAAAATTAATAAATTAGATGCACAAAAATATGTTACTCTTTTATATTCAGCCCTGGCTGAATTAGCAGTTACTAGTTCATCAAAACCTCTCAAAAGATTAGTTGATGAGCAAACGCCTGGAGGATTAAATTGGCAGGGTGTAAATGAGCTTAAAAAGACTGGATATTATAAATTATTAGAGAAATCACTTAGAAATATCTATAAGAGATTATAATCTAATTAAATAATGCAAGATAATATTTTAGAAATAAAAAATTTATCAAAATATTTTGGTGGATTAGCAGCTGTATCTAATTGTACATTAAAAGTAAAAAAAGGAACAATAACTGGTATCATAGGACCAAATGGTTCAGGCAAAACTACTTTATTTAATCTAATTGCAGGAAACCTAAAGTTATCTGCCGGCAATGTCTTATTTAATAATGAAAATATCACTAATGTTCCCTCTTATGAATTATTTTCAAAAGGATTGCTAAGAACTTTTCAAATAGCTCATGAATTCACAAATTTATCAGTATTAGAAAACTTAATGATGGTACCAGGCAATCAATCAGGTGAAAAGTTGATGAATGCTTTGCTCAAGCCTGGATTAGTTGCAAAAGAAGAAAGTCAAATAAAAGAAAAAGCAATGGAAGTGGTCGATTTTCTTAATTTAAGTCATTTAAAGAATGAATTAGCTGGAAACTTATCTGGAGGACAAAAAAAACTATTAGAATTGGGACGAACAATGATGGTAGATGCAAAGTTAGTTTTATTAGATGAAGTTGGTGCAGGAGTAAACAGAACTTTATTAAATGACTTAGGCACAGCTATAGAGAAATTAAATAAAGAGAAAGGTTACACTTTTTGTATGATTGAACATGATATGGATTTTATAGGAAGACTATGTGATCCAGTAATTGTTATGGCAGAAGGATCTGTTTTATTTGAAGGTTCGGTGGAAGATGCAAAAAAAGATGAAAGAGTAATTGAAAGCTATTTAGGCAGAGGTTCAAAAATAAAAGATAATTGATATGGCATTTTTTGAGGGAAATAACATGACAGGTGGATATGGTAAGGGTCCAGATATAATTAATTCATGCACTGTAAATGTTGAAAGAGGAGAAATAGTTTCCATTCTTGGACCTAATGGAGCTGGAAAATCGACTGCAATGAAAGCAATGTTAGGTTTACTAAATCTAAAATCAGGCTCTGTAATTATTGATGGTAAGGACATCTCAAAACTTTCTCCACAAGATAGAGTTAAAGAGGGAATTTCATTTGTGCCTCAAACAAAAAATGTATTTGCAGGAATGACAGTTGAGGAAAATTTGGAAATGGGTGCTTTCTTAGTCAATCAAGACTATACAAAAGTGATCGATGAAATTTATAATCTTTTCCCGATTTTGACTGAAAAAAGAAAACAATTTGTGGGAGAATTGTCAGGAGGTCAAAGACAACAAGTTGCGCTAGGAAGGGCTCTTATGATCAAACCATCTGTGCTCATGTTAGATGAACCAACTGCAGGAGTTTCTCCAATAGTGATGGATGAACTTTTTGATCATATTATTAAAGTAAAAAAAACAAACGTTGCAATCTTGATGGTTGAACAAAATGCAAAACAAGCTCTCAATATTTCTGATAGAGGATATGTATTAGTCACTGGTGAAAATCGTTATTCAGGGACAGGTAAAGAATTACTAAATGATCCAAGAGTAAGAAGCTCTTTTTTAGGTGGTTAAATGGATTTTCTAAACGCGTTAATTCTTTTATTAAATTATATTTTTGTTCCTGCTCTTGCCTACGGATCTCAATTAGCTATTGGAGCCATATTTGTAACTTTGATTTATGGAATACTGCGCTTTGCAAATTTTGCAACTGGAGACATGATGTCATTTGGCACAATGGTTGCTATACTTTTTACTTGGTACTTTCAGTCACTTGGTTTATCCCTCGGGTTTTTACCTACCGCACTTTTAGCAATACCTTTTGCAATTCTCTTTATGGGTTTATACATGTTAATTATTGATAAGTTTGTATTTAAATATTACAGACTAAACAAGAGTCCTCCAGTTCAATTAGCAATGGTGAGTATAGGGGTGATGTTTGTTACTCAGGCAGTTGTAAGAATTATAATTGGTCCATCAGATAGAAGATTTTTTGATGGTGAAAAATTTTTAATTAGAGCAAGTGAATTTAAAGAAATGACAGGTTTAAACGAGGGACTTGCTATTAAGTCAACGCAAGTCATTACAATTGTTGTTACAATAATTTTAGTTTCAACTTTATTCTGGTTTTTGAATAAAACTAAAACTGGAAAAAGTATGAGAGCTTATTCCGATAATGAGGATTTAGCATTGCTTTCTGGAATAGATCCAAAAAAGATTGTCATGATAACCTGGATGATCGCAGCAATTTTAGCAACAATAGGTGGAGTTTTATATGGTTTAGATAAAAGTTTTAAACCATTTACTTATTTCAATAACATGCTGCCAATATTTGCTGCCGCTATAGTTGGAGGAATTGGTAATCCTTTTGGTGCTTTTCTTGGAGGTTATGTGATTGCTTTTTCAGAAATACTTCTGACATACGCATATAAGAAATTCTTTATGTATGTATTACCAGAAAGCATGGAACCTGGTGGTTTAATTCAGTTACTTTCTACTGATTATAAATTTGCAGTATCTTTTTCAATATTGGTAATTGTATTGCTTTATCGTCCATCAGGAATATTTAAAGGAAAGATATTGTGAGAAAAAATTTAAATGTAATCGCAGCTTACAGTATTATGATGGGATTAATTATCCTTGTTGGTATATTTCAATCTTGGAATATTGCTTTATCTATCTTTAATTTATGTTTGATATCAGCTGTTATGACTATGGGCGCTAATATTCAATGGGGTTATGCTGGTTTAATTAACTTTGGAATAATGGGCTTTACCGCATTAGGAGGTCTAGCTGCAGTTTTAATTTCTGTTAATCCAGTTCAAGAAGCATGGAGTGCAGGGGGTACCAACATTCTTTTAAGTCTATTTCTTATTATTGGAATTGTTTTAGCTGTTAGATTTGTTCTTAAAAGATATCAAAAATCTAAAATTAGAAATTACGTTATCGCTGCAATAATCATTTTAGGAGTGATTATTATACGACTTGTCTCTGAACCTGGTATTGAGGCAATTGAGGAAGTAAATCCAGCAAGAACTGGATTTCTAGGTGGGTTAGGGCTTCCAATAATTTTTTCATGGATTGTGGGAGCTTTCTTTGCTGGAGGATTGGCTTTTGTCATTGGAAAAGTGGCATTGGGCTTAAGAGCTGATTATTTGGCAATTGCAACATTATTAATATCAGAAATAGTTATAGCAATTATTAAACATGAAGATTGGTTAACCAGAGGTGTTAAAAATGTAATTGGATTAAAGCGTCCTGCTCCATATGAAGTTAACCTACAAGAAACAGAATGGTTTATAAATCTAGTTGAAAAATTTAATTCAGGAAAATTAGCTTTGATTTCTGATCTGTCAGAAAGACAAGAAGCACTTAATCAATTTGTAATAGAAGGATCATCAGTATTTGTAAAACTTTGTTATTCAGGTTTATTTTTAGTTGTTGTGATTATTCTTTTAATCTTGACTCAAAAAGCTCTTTACTCTCCTTGGGGAAGAATGATGAGAGCTATTAGAGATAATGAGGAAGCTGCTAATGCTATGGGAAAAAATGTAGTCAAACAACATTTGCTAATTTTTGTTTTAGGATCAGCTATTGTTGGTATCGCAGGAGCTATGCTTGTAACACAAGATGGATTATTTACACCAGGAAGCTACCGACCTTTGAGATATACATTTTTGATTTGGGTGATGGTTATTGTAGGTGGAAGTGGAAATAATTTTGGAGCAATTCTTGGAGGTTTTGTAGTTTGGTTCTTATGGATTGAGGCAGCACCAATTGGATTATATTTGGTTAATTTAACAACAGCAGGTTTAGAAGACACACATTTTTTAAAAGTTCATTTAATTGAAAGTGTTCCGTATTTCAGATTTTTAATGATGGGAATAGGCTTGTTATTAATTATGAGGTATAGACCTAAGGGTATACTTCCTGAAAAAATAGAAATAAAATAAAATTATGAAATATATTATTACAGGTGCTGCAATAGCTTGGGCTTTATATATGGCAGATAAATATTTATTTTTTTAAAAAAAACCCCCGACATCAAACATGTCAGGGGTTTAATTCTTTAAAGATAAAAAATTATCTTTGTTTTTTAGTTTTGAATTTTCCGCCTTTAACTTCTTGTTCTAAGAAAGAACCTTCAGCTTCACCGACGCTAGTAAAAGTAACTCCAGTTGCACCTTCGTAGTCAACTTTTTTACCTTTAGCTAATAAATCTAAACCTTTTTTAAGCTCACCTGGATAAATCTTTGTTCCAGGACCATTAGCAACATCCATTACATTTTTTGCAATTGATGCTCTATCAGTTGAGTTACCTGCTTGCATAGCTAAAACTATTAAAGCGGCAGCATCATAAGATTCTCCTGTGTATGGACCAGAACTATCTATACCAGCAGCACTTGCAACTTTAGCAAATACTCCAGCTCCTTTTCCAGTTGAACCAGGTAATGAACCAAAAGATTTATTCAAATCTTTTCCAAATGCATCAACCAAAGATTGACCAATCATACCATCTGATAAAATAAATCTATCAAATGCACCTGAGTCTAAAGATGCTTGAATGATTCCTTTACCACCTTGGTCTAAGTAACCTATTACTGCTACTGCATCACCACCTGCTGAAGCAAGTGTTGCTACTTCAGATGAGTAGTCTGCCTTACCATCTTCATGTGCAGTTACTGTAGTAACTTTAATACCATGAGCTTCAACAGCTGCTTTATAAACATCTGCTAAACCTTTTCCATAGTCGTTATTAGTATAAGTGATTGCTACACTTTTAATTTTTCTGTCTTTAGTAACATCAGCTAAGATTTGTCCACCTCTTGCATCTGAAGGAGCTGTTCTAAAAAAGTATCCTTTATCATCAAGAGTTGTTAAACCAGGAGATGTTGCTGAAGGTGAAATCATTACAACACCATTTGGTACTGCAACATTTGATGCTATTGCACCTGTTACACCTGAACAGTCAGCTCCCATAATTGCTGCAACACCTTGTGCAATAACACCTTCGGCTGCTGCTGTTGCTGCCGCTGAGTCAACACAAGTTGAGTCTGCTCTTACAACTGAAATTTTTTCACCACCAAGTAATGATCCAGAATCTGATGCTTCCTTAAAAGCAAGTTCTGCAGATGCTGCCATAGCTGGTGTAAGGGATTCAATTGGACCAGTAAATCCTAATATAATTCCCATTTTTACTTCTGCAAAAACATTTGTTGTAAAAGTAGAAACAAATATAAATGCAGCCACAAATAGTTTTTTCATTATTATCCTCTTTAATTGTTAACAATTTTTAAAAATCAAATTAAATCTGATTTATAAAAAGTTGCAATAAGCAAATTATTTAATTTTGTGTAAAAAAAACACTGAAGTAATTACAATTATACCACCCAATATGAACAAAATAGTGGGCACTTCATCAAAAACTAGATAGGTGAGAATAATCCCAAATATTGGAAAGAGAGAATAAAAAGGAAAAATCTTACCAACGGTATAAAATTTATAGAGATAAAACATCAGCAGGTGTGCACATAAAGATACTATTACTGCTTGATAAGATATGAGCATCCATGACTCAAAATTTATTTGCACAATATTTTCTTGAACATTACCCTCAATGAAAACTGAAATAATTAAGAGTATTATAAAACCAAAAATACCCGTGCTAGCATTTATCATACTTATTGGAAGCTCTTTTAATTGTCTTGAATAAACTTGTGCTAGTCCAAAAAATAAAGCCATAAGACTTGCAAAAAATAAACCTAAATAGTTTTCTGTTAATTTAGGATCAAAAAAAATTATAACTATTCCAAGAAAGGACGTGAAAATCAAAATCCATTTATTTTTGCTTATATTTTCATTTAATAGAAACGCACTTGCTAGTATTCCAAACGGTATCGCAAGTTGGGATCCTAAAATTATAGGAGCAATTATTGAGGAATGAAATAATGATAGATTCATAAATACATAAACCAAAACACCCATAGATATTGAAAATAAAATCAATGGTTTAAAAAATTTTTTATTTGGTAATTTAAATTTCCAAAAAGGTATTAATAACAAAAATACCAATCCCATTCTTAATGAAGCCATTAAGATGGGTGGGACAGAATTATTAAGAGCTAACTTAGCTACAGGAAACGCGCTTCCGTGAGCTATCATTATAAAAATTAAAATGACTAAGTGTTTAAGTGGCAATTTTTTTGATTAGAAGTATTTTTTAAAGGTTTCATTAATTGATAAAACACCATAATCATTTAATCCACCAATAATCAACTGTAAAGCAACAAGTAAAATAAAACCTAAACCAATATAGGCAATCCAAAGATGTCTTTGTATATAATTAGCTAGATAGGTAGCTAATGCACCAGTAAGAACAACTGACAAGATCAGCCCAAACATCATGTACCCAAAATTTCCTTTTGCAGCACCCACAACCCCTATGACGTTATCAAAACTAATAGTTATGTCTGCAAAAAGGACTTTATAAATACTCTTAATAAATGAGGGCTCTTTTGATTTTTTAGTGGGTGACTTAATTTTTTTTATTTCAAATAAATCTTTTCTTAGGTCATTAACAATCCAGATTAAAAGAAGACCTCCAATTATTTTGACCCAATAAAATTGGAAAAGATAAGTTGCAAAAATTGCAAATAAAACCTTAAAAACAAGTGCACCGACTACGCCCCAAAAAATAATTAATTTTCTATTTTTAGGTACAAAATTTGCAGCGATTAAACCAATTATAATTGCATTATCTGCAGCCAAGATAATATCAATAAATATGATCTGTAAGAGTATGAGCGATTCTTCTAACAAGGTAATATTATTTTAAAAGACAATTATAATTGTTAGAATTCTGTTGTCTATTATTAGTAATTAATATTTTGATTTTTCACCAGCTATAACTGCTTTTAGCTGGTCATATTCTTTACAGTTACAATCTTTTAAAACTTCAAGTCTTTCAACTGCAAGATTATGTCTATTTGTAGCCACGTATAGTTCACCAAGGTACTCATTTATACCTATATGTTTTGGATCAATTTTTAATCCTTGTAAATAAAATTTTTCCCCATTTTCAAAATCACCAAGCTTTCGAGTTGTAAAACCAAGATAATTTAATGTATCAGCTTTATTTGGAAAATTTTTATTAGATTGAACCAATAATTTTTGCGCTTTCAAATAACTTTTTTTTGCTTTATCTAACTTATCTTTTTTTTCAAAGTTTTTTGCTGCTTTAATATGTGTAACAGCCATATCATATTTTGTTTTAGTTTTAGAGGAACCACTATCGCTCGATCCTGCAGCATATGAGCTTGAGACTACTAAAGTAGATATAAACAGTGAAATAAGTAAATTTTTAATCATATAAATTTTTTCATTTTATTTAATGTTTCTAGTTTTAGTCCATTATCCAGTAAATTTTTTTTTATAGATTTAGCTGTTTCCAAGGAACTAATATTATCGCCATGTATACATACAGAATCGATTTCACAAGGTATTTGTTTCCCACTGTGACAATTAAGTGACTGAGTTTGTAGCATCTTTAATACGTGTTTTTTTGCTTGTTCTGGGTCAGTGATTAAAGCATGAGGTTTTTTTCTTGATACAAGATTTCCATCATCTTCATAATTTCTGTCAGCAAATATTTCACAAGCAATTTTCATATCTAATTTTTTAGCAGCTTGTTCCATTTTAGATCCAGTCGGCACTAAATAAATTAAGTCTGGATTTATTCTTTTGATTACTTTTGCTAAGGTCGTTGCTAAATCAATATCCTCACATGCCATATTATTTAACGCTCCGTGTGGTTTTATATGAGTTACATTTTCACCATGGTTAGACGAAATTGTTTGAAGAATTTCATATTGATCAGTTATTAATTTTTCTAACTCAGTAGAAGATAAATTCATTCGTTCTCTCCCAAAATTTTCAGGATCATTAAAAGATGGATGTGCTCCTATACTGACACCATTTTTTTTTGATATTTCTACAACTTGATTCATAGTTTCCTCATCACCTGCATGATAACCACATGCTATATTTGCTGAATTAACTATTTCAAGTAAGTCAGGATCATGCTTGTTAGAATGATGTTTAGATTTTTCGCCTAAATCACAATTTATATTAATTTCAATACTCATTATTCTTCAGTATAACATGGCATGATAAAAAATATATCAAATCTTGGTGACGCAGCTTTATATTGTGATTTTGGTAAAGAGGTAAATAAAGACATTAATACACAAGTAATCAAATATTTTAAAACTATTCAAAAAAAAAATATTGCAGGGGTGAATAATATTATCCCATCTTATAATAAATTAATTATTTCTTTTGATCTAAAAAAAATTAATTTTAATAAACTTAAAAAAGTAATTGATAATATAGAAATTATTAAAGGCGATAGCATACAAAATAAAAAATTTGAAATTCCTGTCTGTTGTGAAAAAGAATTTTCTTTGGATATAAAAAGATTAGAAGAAAAACTTAAGATGAAAGAAGAAAAAATTTACGAGAGTTTTTTTGAAAAAGAATTTTTTTGTTATATGACAGGTTTTATCGCAGGAATGCCTTTTCTTGGAGATTTAGATGAAAATCTTAGAGCAAAACGTCTTGATACACCGAGGGTTAAAGTGCCAAAGGGTTCAATTGGTTTGACTGAGCAATTTGCCAATATTTATACTTTTGAAAGCCCTGGAGGATGGAATATCATTGGAAATACTCCATTAAATATTTTTGATAGCACTAAAGAAAAAGAACCAAATTTAATTAATCCGGGTGATTTAGTTACATTTAAGAGAATTACTAAAGAGAATTACCAAAATTATCATGAATAAAAATTATTTTGAAATTTTAAGGGCTGGTATTAATTCAACTTTCCAAGATCTTGGAAGGAGTAATCTTTATCATATAGGTATCCCATTCAGTGGAGCCATGGATAAAAGAAACTATTTATTAGCTAACAAACTTACTGGTAATGATCATAACCATCCAGTAATAGAATTTGCATATCAGGGCCCTCATTTGAAATATAATGGAGATAAAATTAATATTGTCATTACTGGCGATGTCAGTTTTAAAATTAAAAATGGTGATAATTTAATTGATGGAGAATGTTATCAATCATTCATTCTAGAAAATGGTGACGAGTTAGATATTATATCAACTAATAAATCCGTTTATGGATATCTAGCAATCAGTGGTACATTTGATTTAAAATTTCAATGGTCTAGTTGTTCAACTAACACAAAAGCAAAGATAGGATCTAACAATGGAGAAAAGTTAGCTGATAACCAAAAAATTAAAATCAAAGAAATTAATAATAATTTTGTGAATAGAAAATTAAATTATGTTAATACAAAAATAGAAAATATTAGAGTAATTAAAGGAACAAATTTTAATTATTTTTCTGAAGAGGGTAAGAAAATTTTTTTTAAAAATGAGTTTAAAGTCTCTAAATTATCCGATCGTATGGGAATGAGATTAGAGGGAAAAAAAATAGAAAATATAGTTGATACTAATATTAGATCTGAAGGCTTAATTAAGGGCGTGATACAAGTGCCGGCTGATGGCAATCCAATAATCATGCTCTCAGATCATGGTACTATAGGGGGGTATCCTAAAATCGGCGTCGTTGTGAGTGCTGATTATGATAAATTAGTTCAATTAACTCCTGGCTCAACTATCAAATTTCAGGAGGTCGATTTAAATAGTGCAGAAACCCTTTTTAAATTGTATGACTTAGAGACTCAAAATTTAATTTCACAAATTTAATGAATATTTTAAAAAGTTTACCTGGCCCATTACTGATATTTTTTGGTGCTCTTAGTTTAAGCTTTGGTGGATTAATTGTAAAATCTTTTGAGGGAGCAACATTATGGCAGATATTATTTTGGAGATCCTTATTTTTCTCTCTTACCGTTTTAACTTTTTTGATAATTACCTACAAAAGCAAATTTTTAAAATCGTTTCATGACTCTGGATTACCAGGTTTTATTGGTGGATTAATATTATCTATTGGTTTTTGTGGTTATGTTTTTGCTATGTATAATACTACTGTTGCTAATACTAATTTCATCATATCACTTCAAATCTTATTTTTAGCTATATTTGGTTTCTTTTTCTTAAAAGAAAAAATTAATCTAATTACGCTAATCTCAATTATTTTAGCAATGTCCGGAGTGCTATTAATGGTTGGAAATTCATTATCTCCAGGAGAATTATCTGGAAATTTAGCAGCTTTCACAATGCCAATTACTTTTGCAGTTTTGATAATGATTGTTAGAAAATTTCCATCAGTTGATATGGTCCCAGCACAGTTTGTTGCAGGGATAAGTTCATGTCTTATTGGTTTATCATTTTCACCTACTATAATGATTTCACCTCATGATATTTTTTTAGGTTTTTTAGCTGGATTTTTTCAAATAGGTTTCGGTTTTATATTTATAACGATTGGTGCAAGAACAACTCCTTCTGCAATGGTTGGAATAATCATGCTATCCGAATCTGTTCTTGGTCCTATATGGGCTTTTCTTTTTGTAAACGAAATACCATCGTTATATGGGTTGATAGGAGGAGCAATAATACTTTTTGCTGTATTACTGCAGTTTTATACGCTTTTAAAAAAACCAAAGGCAATCGTTTCTAATTGACATTTTAAGTTACTTATAGGACTATTGATGTACGGGAGAGACTACAGATTATCGTAGCGCCGAAGGAGCAACCGCCCAGGAATCTCTCAGGCAAAAAGGACCGTAACATATTAACTCTGGAAAGAGATTTAATTCTCGCCGAAGGAGCAAAACTCTCAGGCAAATATACAGATGGGTATAATGAGTTAATATGGATACAAAAAAAACATCGCTTTACCAATTACATCAAGATTGTAACGCAAAGTTTGTTGAATTCGCAGGTTATCAGATGCCAATCCAATACTCTGAAGGTATTGTAGAGGAGCATAAATTCACAAGAAATCACTCTGGTATTTTTGATGTTTCACATATGGGTCAATTATTTATATATGGTGGCGATGAATTAATTAGAGATTTAGAAAAAATTTTTCCATTAGATTTAAAAAATTTGAAATTAAATCATTCTAAATACAGCTTCTTAATGGATAAAGATGCTGGGATACAAGATGATTTAATCATTACAAAAATTGATGAAGGTTTTTTAATAATTCTAAATGCAGCATGTAAAGACAATGACTTTAAAATATTAGAAGAACTATTAAACGAAAAGTACAAAATGGTTTTGGATGAAAATAGATCTTTAATAGCAATTCAGGGACCAAAATCATCGCAAATCTTAAATGATGTTGTTGATGGAGTAAAAGATTTAAATTTTATGTCTGGAAACTGGTTTGTATTCGAAAATCAAAAAGTATACATTACTCGATCCGGATATACAGGTGAAGATGGTTTTGAGATATCGGTTCCAAATAACTTTGCAGATAAATTGACAAGAGAATTAATTGATAAAGGATCTAAATTGGTAGGGCTAGGAGCAAGAGATACTTTAAGATTAGAAGCTGGCTTATGCTTGTATGGTCATGACCTTGATAAAAATAAAACACCAGTTGAAGCGAATTTGAAATGGGCAATTTCAAAAGAAAGAATATCTAAAGGTGACTTTATTGGTTCAGACATCATTATTAAACAATTGAATGATGGTGTCACCAAAATAAGAGTTGGGATTAAACCTGAGGGAAGAATAATTGCTAGAGAAAAAACGAAAATATTTAATCAATCAGATGTTCATATTGGAGAGATTACTAGTGGTACATTCGGACCTAGTGTAAATGGCCCTGTAGCAATGGGATATGTAGAAAATGAATTTTCAAAAAAAAATACTAAAGTATTTTTAGAGGTGAGGGGCAAAAAATATGCAGCAAACATTTGTAGCCTACCATTTTATAAAAAAAGTTACGTAAAAGGAGCAAATTAATGAGTGAAGTAAAATATTCTAAAGAGCATGAATGGATAAAATTAGAGGGTGATGTTGCAACAATTGGCATAACAAAGCATGCAACAGAAATGCTAGGAGATATTGTGTTTGCTGAGCTACCTGAGAAAGGTTCTAATGTTGAAAAAGATGGCACTGCAGGAGTTGTTGAATCTACTAAAGCTGCAAGTGACGTTTATACTCCAGTTAGTGGTGAAGTTGTTGATACAAATCAAGAAATTGTAGATGATCCATCCAAAATAAATCAAGACCCTGAAAATTCTGCTTGGTTCTTTAAATTAAAAATAAAAGATAAATCTGAAATGGACTCTTTAATGAACAAAGATGACTATGATAAATTTGCAAAGGAGAATAATACCTAATGTTACATAATTCTGAAAAAGATTTTATAAAAAGACACATTGGTCCATCTGAAGATGATCAATCTAAAATGTTAAAAAAATTAAATTATAAATCATTAGATGATTTAATTAACAATACTGTTCCAGAAAAAATACAGTTTAAGGGTGAACTTAATATTGGTGAGTCTAATTCAGAGTATGAAGCATTAAGAAAATTAAAAGCAATTTCTAAAAAAAATGAAATTTACTCAAATTTTATTGGCATGGGTTATTACGGAACTTATACACCATATGTAATTTTAAGAAATATATTAGAAAATCCAGGCTGGTATACCTCATATACACCTTATCAGCCAGAAGTAGCACAAGGAAGATTGGAAATGCTTTTAAATTTCCAACAAATGATTGTTGACTTTACAGGAATGGATATTGCAAATGCATCCTTACTTGATGAAGGTACAGCGGCAGCAGAGGCTATGGGTTTAAGTTATAGACTTGATAAAAGTGATAGTAATTTAGTTTTTGTCTCAGAAAATTGTCACCCTCAAACTGTTGAGGTTATAAAAACTAGAGCAGAGCCTATGGGTCTCAAAGTACTTGTTGGGAATGAAGATAAAGTTTTAGAACAATTAAAAGAGGATATTGTTTGTGGAATATTACAGTATCCTGGAACTTTAGGAGATATTAAAGATCCAAGCGAGGCAATAAGCAAAATTCATAAAAAAAATGGTAAAGCTATTTTAGCTTGTGATCTTCTAGTGCTTGCTAAGCTTAAAACGCCGAGGGAACTTGGGGCTGATATTGCAGTTGGCAGTTCACAAAGATTTGGTATTCCGATGGGTTATGGAGGACCACATGCAGCATTTTTTGCAACGAAAGATGAATTTAAGAGATCTATGCCAGGTAGAATAGTTGGTGTTTCTGTAGATAGACATGGAAACAAGGCTTATAGATTGTCACTACAAACCAGAGAACAACATATTAGAAGAGACAAAGCTACAAGTAACATTTGCACTGCTCAGGCATTGTTAGCCATAGTATCAGCAGCCTATGCCATTTATCATGGTCCAGAAGGAATTAAGAAAATTTCTGAAAGAGTTTCTCAATTAGCAAAAAATTTTGCTGATAAAATAAAACAATCTGGATATGAAATATATTCTGATTTCTTTTTTGATACTGTCACTATTCTTACCAAAGAAAAAACTGATCAAATTTACAAAAATGCTTTAAATCAAAAAGTTAACATTCGAAAAGTAAACTCTGAAATGCTTGCAGTTTCTTTTGATGAGAAAAAAAATGTTTATAGAGTGAATCAACTATTAAAAATTTTTAATGCAGCTGAGTCCATAAAAAAAGAAGATCCAACAGTAAGTTTACCCAATTTACCGAAAAGTTTATTGAGAACTTCTAAATATTTAGAACATCCTGTTTTTAACTCATATCGTTCTGAGACAGAAATGCTTAGATATCTGAAAAAATTAGAGGATAAGGATATAGCACTTAATAGAACTATGATAGCTTTAGGCTCTTGCACGATGAAATTAAATGCTACTGCAGAAATGATACCTATCTCATGGAGAGAGTTAGCTGAGCCTCATCCCTTTGTCCCTATTGAGCAGATGGAGGGGTATCGAACATTATTCACAGATCTAAAAAATTGGTTGAGATCAATTACTGGTTTTTCAGGAGTTTCACTTCAACCAAATGCCGGTGCTCAAGGTGAATATGCAGGATTGATGGTAATTAGAAAATATCATTTAGATAGAGGTTATGAAAATAGAAATATATGTTTAATCCCAAGTTCAGCGCACGGAACAAATCCTGCAAGCGCACAAATGGTTGGAATGAAAGTAGTTGTAGTTAATTGTGATAAAGAAGGTAACGTAGATTTTGATGATTTAAAGAAAAAAGCTGAGCTTCACTCTGAAAATTTAGGAGCTTTAATGGTCACATACCCATCTACTCACGGAGTATTTGAAGAAAAGATTATGGATATATGCGAACTGATTCATAAACATGGTGGGCAAGTTTATATGGATGGAGCAAATTTGAATGCATTAGTTGGTATTGCTAAACCAGGAAACTTTGGTCCTGATGTTTGTCATATAAATTTACATAAAACATTTTGTATACCTCACGGGGGAGGTGGACCAGGCATGGGCCCTATTGCATGTAAAAAACATCTTCAAGTTTATCTGCCTAATCATCCAGTTGTAAAAGATTGTGGTCCCGCAACAGGAATTGGGGCTGTGTCCGCTGCTCCATGGGGAAGCTCAAGTATTTTGTCAATTTCCTGGATGTACATTAAAATGATGGGATCTGAGGGATTAAAACTTGCATCAAAAGTTGCAATACTAAATGCAAATTATATTGCTGAAAGACTTAAGGATCATTATCCAATCTTGTATAAAGGTTCTAATGGTAATGTTGCACATGAATGCATAATTGATATTAGATCGATTAAATCAGAAACAGGTATTACAGAGGAAGATATTGCAAAAAGATTAATTGATTTTGGTTTTCATGCACCAACAATGTCTTGGCCTGTAGCTGGAACAATGATGATAGAACCTACAGAAAGTGAAAACTTGTCAGAGCTAGATAGGTTTTGTGATACGCTAATTAAGATTAAACAAGAAATAGATCTTATTAAGACTGGTAAATTTGATAAAGTTGATAATCCAATCAAAAATGCTCCTCATACTGACACTGAGCTAGCTTCTGATAATTGGACACATAAATATTCTAGAGAACAAGCTGCTTATCCAGCTAAATTTTTAAAAATAAATAAATTTTGGCCACCAGTAGCTAGAGTAGATAATGTTTATGGTGATAAAAATATTTTCTGTACATGTCCAAGCATGGATGATTTTAAAGAAGATGCAGCATAATTATTGATGAAAATTGCTGTAGTTGGGTCAGGCATTTCAGGACTAAGTGCTGCTTATTATCTCTCAAAAAAAAACCATGTAGATTTATTTGAAAAAGAAGACCACTTTGGTGGTCATTCTCACACAATTGATTTAATGGTTGGAACCAAAAAAGTTCCGGTGGATATAGGTTTCATTGTATTTAACTTTAAAACTTATCCAAATTTGATTAATTTTTTTAAGGAAAATAAAATTGAAATTGAAAAAAGCGATATGTCTTTTTCTGTATCAGTAGAAAATTCAAACTTTGAATATTGTGGAAAAGGATTGAGTGGAATTTTTTCTAATAAAATGAATTTATTTAATTTTAGATTTTTGAAAATGTTTTTTGATATCATAAAATTTTATAAAAAATCTGATAAACTTAACACTTTAAATGAGGAAATAACATTAGGTGATTATTTGGTTAAAAATAATCTTTCAAAAGAATTTATCAATTATCATTTAATACCTATGGTGTCAGCTATCTGGTCTATGCCACCATATGCGGCAAACAAAATGCCTTTGAAATTTTTTTTAAAATTTTTTCAAAATCATGGATTGTTTAAATTCAAAGATAGACCACAATGGTACACAGTTTCCAATAGAAGTAGGTCTTATGTAAAAACAATTCTTTCAAAAATTAGTGGCGAATATTTTAAGAATTATAAAGTTAATAAGATCATTAGTAAAACAAACGGTATTGATTTGTATTACGGTGGAAAAAATGAATTTTTTGATTACGATAAAGTAATCATCGCAACACATGCTGATCAAGCCCTGTCAATGATTGAAGACCCAACCGATCAAGAAAAAGAAATTTTATCTAATTTTAATTATAAAGAAAATTTTGCTTATATACATACAGATGAGTCAGTAATGCCTAGAAATAAGAATGCATGGTGTTCTTGGAACTCATCTATGAAGGAAAATGAAATTGAAAAAAACTCAATCACTTACTGGTTAAATTTACTTCAAAATTTAGAGTGTGAAAAAAATATATTCCTTACACTCAACCCCTATTCTGAAATTGATGAGACTAAAATTTTAAAAAAGGTAAAATTTACCCATCCATATTTTGATCAATCTGCTTTAAATTATCAAAGTAAGCTTAAAAATTTGCAAAATAAAAGAAATATTCTTTTTTGTGGCAGTTATTTTGGTTACGGTTTTCATGAAGATGGAATAAAATCATCCATTGAAATGCTAAAAAACCTTGATGACTAGTTCAATTTACAATGGAACAGTAGTTCATAAAAGATTCAAGCCAAAAATACATTTCTTTAAATATAATGTATTTTCATTATTAATTGACTTGTCCGATTTAAATTATTTAAATAAAAAAATCAGTTTTTTTTCGTATAATAGTTTCAATCTGATAAGTTTTTTTGACAAAGATCATGGTGATAGAGATGGTTCATCATTGATTGATTGGGTAAAAAAAAATTTAATAGAAAACAATATAAATTCAGAAAATATAAAGATAAAATTATTATGTTATCCAAGAATTTTTGGATATGTATTCAACCCATTGAGCGTCTTTTTTGTTTATGATCACAATGAAAATCTAATATCAATACTATATGAAGTAAAAAATACTTTTGGAGAACAACATACTTATGTTTTTAAGGCTAAAAATAATAATCTTTTACAACATAATTGTTCTAAAAAATTTCATGTATCTCCATTTATTGAGATGAATTGTAATTATTTTTTTAGAATTTTAAGACCTTCAGAGAAAATTTCAGTTGTAATTGATCAATATCAATTTAATGAAAAGATTTTATTCGCATCACAAGATGGAAAAAGAGTTGATTTTAATAGTAAAGAACTATTAAAATCTTACTTAAAACATCCATTAATGACTTTTAAGATTATATCTGCGATACATTTTGAAGCGTTTAAATTATGGATGAAAGGAATAAAGTTTATTAAAAAAAAATTTAAAATTAAAAATAATATTAGTTTTGAGAATTAATGAGTTTATATAACCTTTCTGACAAAATAGTTTTTAAAATATTAAAAGATATTGAATATGGTTATTTAGAAATAACAAAATATAATGGAGAACTTTTAAAATTCGGTAACTCACAAAGCCCCCTAAAAGCAATTCTTAAAATTAAAAAACCTAACTTTACTTTTAATTTAATTAAAGGTGGAAGTGTTGGCTTTGCAGAATCTTATATGAGGGACGAATTTGAGACTGATAATTTATCTAATTTAATTGAGATCACTGCAAGAAATATTAAAATAATATATAAATTTTCTGGTTTACTAGATTTTCCAATTATTAATTACTTAAAGAATAAGTTCGTTAAAAATACTAGAGCAAGGAGTAAGGAAAATATTTCAAAACATTATGATTTAGGAAATGAATTTTTTGCTCTTTGGCTCGATAAGACCTTAACCTATTCAAGTGCGATATTTGATGAGCGAAATAAAGATCTATCAAATGCTCAAAATAATAAATATCAAAAATTGATTGATTTAATAAAACCAAATAATGGAGATAAAATTTTAGAAATTGGATGTGGTTGGGGTGGTTTTGCCGAATATTTAGGTAAAAAATATGATGTAAAATTAGATTGCATCACCATTTCAAAAAAACAGTTTGAATATGCAAAAAAAAGAATGCACGAATGCGGATTGAACGAAAAAGTAAATATTGAAATAAAAGATTATAGAGATTTAAAAGAGAAATATAACTCAATAGCATCAATTGAAATGATAGAAGCTGTAGGTCAAAACTATCTAGAAAGTTATTTTAAAACGATCAAAAATAATTTATCTAATGACGGAAGAGCAGCCATACAAGCTATCACTATAGATGATAGTATGTTTGATAGATATAAAACTAAACAAGATTTTATTCAAAAATATATTTTTCCTGGAGGATTTTTACCAAGCAAAGGAATTATTAATAAGTATGTTTCTGAAAATGGTTTGACTATTAAATCTTATGATTCATATGCTGATCATTATTCTAATACATTGTTTATGTGGAAAAATGAATTTAATAAGAAATGGGATTTAATTAAAAAACAAGGATTTGATTCAACTTTCAAAAGAATGTGGGAATTTTATCTCTCGTATTGTGAGGCAGGATTTAAATCAAAAAATATTGATTTAATTCAATTTTCACTTCAAAATAAATAGAACTATGGTGCTCTTATGATCAAAATTATAAATATTAAATCAATTTTATTGATAATTTTTCTTTTCTTAACTACAAACTGTTCACAAAATAGTGCTATGAAACCAGAAGATTTTAAAAATAAAGAGCCAAGACTTATAATTGAGAATTACTTATCTGGTAATGTTAAAGCTTGGGGTGTACTTCAAAATAGATCTGGAAAAGTAACTAGACAGTTTTCTGCTGACTTAAATGGTCAATGGGACGGAAAAAAATTAATACTTGATGAAAAATTTAATTGGGATGATGGGGAAATTCAAACACGACAATGGCAAATTACAAAAATTGATGACAACAATTATGAAGGCACAGCTGGAGATGTTGTAGGTAAAGCAAAAGGGTATTCTTATGGTCCTGCTTTTAAATTTGAATATGTTTTGTTAGTTCCAGTTAAAGGAAAAGAAATGAAAATTACTTTTGATGATTGGATTTTTAAACAGGATGATCGAGTAGCGATAAACCGTGCAACAATGACTAAATTTGGTATAAAAGTTGCAGAATTAACAGTTGTTTTTGTAAAAGATTAGTTATTTTAGTAAGTCTTGAAGTTTATTTTCTTTTTCTAAGCCTCTTACTTCGTCATATCCACCAATATGTTGATCATCGAAAAATATTTGTGGAATAGTTCTTTTTCCATTAGCTTTTTTAATCATTTCATCCATAGCACCGTCAACTTTTGAAATATCTATTTCGTTATAAGTTACATTATTTCTTATTAACAATCTTTTTGCTGCATCACAGTAATTACACATTGGACCGGTATAAATTGTTATTTTTTTCATAGATTATAGATAATCACCTTTTTTTATTTTGCTAGTTATTTGTTTTCGAGAATACTCAAACTTTTTTCTATGTTTTATACTTTTTTGATTAACCCTTTTTCTCCACAGTCTAAAAGAGGATGGTTTTAATGATCTTCTCATTATCTTGATAACATCTGACTCCTTGTACCCAGTTTTTTTTTCTATTTCCTCAAAAGTAATTCTATCAGCCCAGGCAGCCCATATGACCCAATCTGGACTTTCGGCGTGGGGCTCTGGATTCTTGACTCGAGTGACTGGCCTGTGACCTTTTTTTTTCATAAATCCTTTAAATTCAAAAAAAATCTTTAATGCATTTATTTTTGAGTTTTGATATATTAACTTAGATAGTCCTTCTTAGCCATCTTTAGCTCCCGGTTTTTAAGGACTATCCCAAAAGCACCCCCTTAAATATTCTCTAATTTTGAAGTTAATTATTTTTTCTGATATTTGGTGAGTTTTCCAATTAATCCAAAATAAATTTTATTTGGTAAAAAACTCAAAATTTTCAAAATCATTGTTAAAGATTTCGGAAAATGAATCTCAAAAGAATTTTTATTTACCAAACCATCGTAAATTTTTTCTGCTGCGTATTCAGGTGTTTTCAAAAAAGGCATTTTGAAATCATTTTTATCAGTCATCGGAGTTTTAATAAAACCTGGTGAAACTAAACATACACGCACATTTGATCTTCCAAAATCAAAATATAAACTTTCAGCAAGATTATTTAACGCCGACTTTGATGGTCCATATCCTGTTGAATTAGGCAATCCTCGGTAACCAGCAATTGATGAAACAATAGTAATTGTTCCACTTTTTTTATTTTTAAAGTATTCTTCTACTGCTTTAATACTATTTAAAGTTCCAAAAAAATTTACTTTAAAAACATTTTCAATTTGCTCCACATCAATATCTTTTTCTTTTTTTGGATCCCAAGTTCCTGTGGAAAAAAAACAAATATCTATGTTTTGAAATTTATTTATAATTTGATTAAAAACTTCATTACAATTTGATTTATTAGTAACATCTAACGGAAAAGAACTTATATTTTCATATTCATTTGAAATTTCCTCTAATAATTGCTCACGTCTTGCAGAAATTGCAACATTCCATCCCTCATTAGCAAATTTTATAGCTAAAGCTTTTCCAATTCCAGTACTTCCACCAGTTATCCAAATAGTTTTTTTATTCATTTTATAAAGATGTATAATACTTATATGTTAAAAAATAAATTTTTATCATTAATTCTTTTTTTTATAATCACTTTTTCTGCGTCATTTATTGGAGGTTTAGTCTCAATTAGCTTTAAAGAACCTTGGTATTCTAGTCTTGTGAAATCAAATTATAATCCACCAGATTGGATATTTGCACCTGTTTGGACAACACTTTATGTGATGATGACATTAGCTATTTGGTTCTTTTGGCACAGTAAAAAAAGAGATGTAAATACAATTTACATTTATTTTATACATATAGTTTTAAATGCAACTTGGAGTATTATTTTTTTTGGATTACATCAAATATTTTTTGCATTGGTTGTTCTTGTTATTTTGATAACTTTCATAATAGTCCTGATTATTAGATTTAAACGTGTCAATTTTGTAAGTTTTTACTTAATGATTCCATATTTACTTTGGTGTTTCTATGCATTATTTCTTAATTATAACCTATTGGTGTTAAATTAAATGGATGATGTTGTAATAGTCGGTGGTGGTATTATTGGTGCAGCGACAGCTTATTTTTTATCCAAAGAGGGAAGAAAAGTAAAAGTAATTGAAAGAGACCCAACTTATAAATCAGCTTCTTTTCCTCTTTCGTTAGGAGGTTTTAGAAGGCAATTTTTTCAAACCGAAAATATCCTGTTAGGTAAATTTGCTAGAGAATTTATATTCCAAATTCCAGAATTACTTAAAACAGAAAAAAATCCAAATCCTACAGCAAGCATGGTTCCAAACGGATATTTATTAATGTTTGGCCCAGAACATGCTGAGGAACAATATAAGGCTTTAGAAAATCACAAAGCCTGTGAGGCAGGTACTAAGAATATTAAAGGTTCTGATTTAGATAAATTTTTTCCCTACATTAATAAAGAAGGAATAGAAACTGCTACATTTACTGACAATAAAAGTGAAGGATGGATTGATCCTTTTCTATTTCATACAGCTCTAAAAAGTAAAGCAATAGAGCAAGGTGCAGAATTTATAAAAGGAGAGGTGAAATCTTTGTCAGAAATTAAAGCTAAAACAATAGTTTCTGCTGCTGGATGTTGGACAAAGGAATTATTAGAGGATATTCCGGTCGAACCTCAAAAGCATACAGTCTTTAGAGTTAAGTGTCCAAAGCATATACCCGAAATGCCGTTAACTGGAGATTTAACTACAGGTGTTTATTGGAGACCTGAAGGTAAAGAGTATTTAGCCGGGTCACCAAAATCAGTTTTTGATGCCACTGATCTCGAACCAGCATGGGATGATTTTGAGGAATTAGTTTGGCCTGCTTTAGCAAAAAGGATTCCAGCATTTGAAGAATTAAAGTTAACTGGTGGTTGGGCAGGTTATTATGATTGTAATAGATTAGATAATAATGCTGTTGTCGGAAAACATCCTAAATTTGAAAATGTGTACTTAGCAACTGGTTTTACGGGAAGAGGATTGATGCAAGCACCAGGAATTGGTAGAGCTTTAACAGAATTAATTACAACAGGCTCTTATCAATCGATTGATATTTCAAATATGGCAGTGGAAAGAGTATTAGGCGCAAAAGCAAGGCCAGAACCTTACGTCTTATAATTTCTTTAACATTAAGTACCGCAAAAAGTTTTATACCCTTTTAAAGAACTATCCATTTTAAGATAATCTGAAATGTTTTCTTGTATTTCATATGGCTTTTTTAAAATTTCTAAAAGCTTATTGAATGACTTAAGATTGTTGTCATTTGCTTTTTCTAATGACTCCTCAATTTTATGATTTCTTGGTATTACAAGAGGATTAACACTTCTCATTAACTTTATATAATTTTCTGGAGTATTATTATTTAATTTTAATCTTTCTTGCCAATTTTTTTTCCAGTTTTGAAAGTTGTCATCTTTATATGAGTCATCATCATAGTCTTTAAGATTCATTAAATGACAAAAGGTATTTGTGTAGTCTACTTTATTTTGATGCATCCAAGTGAGTAAATCGACAATCAAAAATTTATCTTTTTTATCCTCACCTAACAATCCAAGTTTACTTCTCATCATATTCAACCATTTTTCCTCATATTTTTTAGGGAATGTTTCAATTAACTCGGTTGCACTTTTAATCGCCTTATTTTCATCGTCATCAATTAAAGGTATTAAACACTCAGCAAATCTTGAAAGATTCCATTTTGTAATAGCAGGTTGATTGCAATAAGCATATCTTCCCATCTTATCAATTGAGCTAAAAACAGTTTTTGGGTCATAGGTATCCATGAATGCACATGGACCATAGTCAATCGTTTCACCAGAAATTGTCATGTTATCAGTATTCATAACTCCATGAACAAAACCAACACGCATCCAGTTGACTACAAGATCAATTTGTTTATCAATAAGTACTTTTAAAAGGTCTAGCGTTTTATTTTTTGAATTTATTAGCTCTGGATAATGTCTTTTAATCACATAATTTAGTAAAATTTCTAACTCATCTTTTTTATTACGTGCTGCAACGTATTGAAAAGTTCCGACTCTAATATGACTTGAAGCCACTCTAGTTAGGACAGCACCTTGCAATGAAGTCTCTCGCATTATTTCCTCACCTGTTTTAGCTACTGCTAAACTTCTTGTTGAAGGAATATTTAGATTATGCATTGCTTCACTAATTATATATTCCCTTAACATTGGACCTAGTGCAGCTCTACCGTCACCATTTCTTGAAAATGCTGTTTTACCTGAACCTTTAAATTGTATATCGTATCTCTCATTATTTTTGGTTAAATGCTCTCCTATTAAAACCGCTCTTCCATCTCCTAACATTGTAAAATGTCCAAATTGATGACCAGCATAAGCTTGAGCAATAGCATTACTCCCTTCTGGAAGAATATTACCGGTGAATAAAGCTGCTAATTCATTTCTATCAATTTTGGAAAAGTCCAAGTTTAACTCTTCAATTAAATCCATATTCATTAAAACTAATTCAGGATTTTTTACGGCAATAGGTTCAATATGTTCTTTAAATGCATCAGACAGCCTTGAATAAGAGTTATCGAAATTCCAATTCATATTATTCTTCATAAAGTTTATTGACTCCAGATTCTTTTTAACAATTCTTCTCTTCCACACGCTTTTTTATATCTAAGATATCTTTCTAATTTAATCTTATAAAAATCTTGATGGTATTCCTCCGCCTTATAAAATTTTTCAAAATTCCTAATATATGTAACAACTTTTTTATTAAATTTATTTTGTAAATCTTTTATGTCTTTTTCTATTAATTTTTTTTCTTCATCATTTTGATAAAATGCAACTGACCTATAACTATATCCTTTGTCACAAAATTGACCGTAAGCATCAAATGGATCAATATTAATCCAAAAATTTTCTAATAATTCTTTGAATGAAATAACTTTTTTATCATAGATTATTTCTACAACTTCAAAATGACCAGTATTTCCATAAGTAACTTCTTTGTAAGTTGGGTTTTCAGTAATACCTCCAGAATAACCAGAAATTACTTCTTCCACACCTTTTAATTTTTCAAATGACTCCTCAACACACCAAAAACATCCCCCAGCGAAATATGCCTTATCTTTTGGAGCAGAATATGAAAAATTTATATTAATTAAAAAAAAGAAAATTATGAAAAAATACTTCATTAATTATCATAAACAAATTCGTTATGATAAGTCCAGATTTTAAAGGTAGCTACTTATAAGTAGCCACCTTTATTAATTATATTTGAAATTATTTTTTTTTGTATTTTGCTGCTTCTTCGGATCCACCAGTAGCTGAACCTTTACTGTACGAGTGAGCACCCATACCAGCTAACTGACCATCTTTAACAATCAAATATTGATTTCTAATTTCTTTACCTTCAAAGAAACATTCCAATATTTCTCTTACACCATCGGCATATCTTGATTGTGCAGTCAAAGATGTTCCAGAAGTGTGAGGTGTCATACCATGATGTGGCATGCTTCTCCACACGTGATCATTTGGTGCAGGTTGAGGAAACCATACGTCTCCAGCGTAACCACTTAATTGACCACTTTTTAATGCTTTTGCAATAGCATCTCGATTACAGATTTTTCCTCTAGCAGTGTTTACAATATAAGCGCCTTTTTTCATTTTACTTATCATTGATTCATCAAATAAGTTCTCAGTTTCAGGGTGAAGGGGACAATTAATTGTTACCACATCACAAACTTTTACCATCGACTCTACAGACTCATGAAATGTAAGGTTCAATTCTTTTTCAACAGAGTCAGGTAATTTATGTCTATCAAAATAGTGCAAATGAACATCAAATGGTTTCATTTTTCTTAATGCATCTAAACCAATACGTCCTGCAGCAACTGTTCCAATATGCATACCCTCAACATCATATGATCTTTGAACGGCATCAGCGATATTCCAGCCGCCTTCATTAACAATTCTATGTTGATTATGGTAATCTCTTACCATTGAAACAATCATCATAACGATGTGTTCAGCTACAGATCTTGAATTACAATAAGTTACCTCTACAACATCAATTTTGTTATCCATTGCAGCTTGTAAATCAACATGGTCTGAACCAATTCCTGCTGTAATTGCCATTTTTAAATTTTTGGCTTTAGCAATTCTCTCTTTTGTTAAATAATATGGAAAGAAAGGTTGAGAAATTACAATGTCAGCATCCACAATATGTTTGTCAGCTTCACATCCATCCCCATCTTTACTATTAGTCACTACTAACTCATGACCATTACTTTCTAAAAATTTTCTTAATCCTAACTCACCAGACACACATCCTAGTAATTGTCCTGGAGTGTAGTCTCTTCCTTTAGGTGATGGTAAAGTCATTCCATCTGGGTATTTTTCTATTTTAGGTAATTCTGAAAGTGCATATGATTTAGGCATTCCACCCTTTGGATCATCATATAATACGCATAATATCTTCATTTATTCTCCTGTACATTTAAATATTTATTTAGCGCATCTAACATTATTTTAGGATCCCAAGCAATGAATTATTTTTGAATGGGTGAGACTTTTTAAAAAATCAATTTATAAATAATCTTTGCAAAAATAATAATTATTAATGATTTGCCGAATAGTTAAAGATGAAACACTATTCAAATGACTTATATTGAGTTATTTTATGCCATAGAGTTAGTAACATTAAATAAAATTATTAAGCCAACTCTTAGAAAAACAGATATAGAAATGCTTACCCTTTTGAGGGAAGCAAAAAATTTAGAAAAATTAATTTTTTTCAATCTGAAGTTTTATTTCATCTAAGGGTTGTAGAAAAGCTATCAAAAGTTTGGGTAAAAGAGATCTAATGCGAATTGGAATGATTAAAATTTGCACAATCTAAAAGCATATGATTTAATCTAAATTATAACTTAAATTAAGAGGGGTAGAAATGTTAACAAAAATGTTAAAAAGGGTTGCATCTACTTTAACAGTAGTTGTAGCTGTATTTTCTTCACTCGCTTTACCTCAAAAAGTATTCGGAGCAGAAACTCAATACTTTCCTGTAGCTAGTAGCCGTGTTGGACCTTATTCAGCAATGGGGACTGGTTACTATGGGGCTCAGATTGACTACATGAATTATGTCAATATGACAGGCGGTGTGAACGGAGTCATGCTTACATGGCAAGAATGTGAAACTGAGTACAACGCTGTGAAAACAGTTGAGTGTTACCAGAGACTACTTGAAAAAGATGGTCAAAGAATAGTTGTGTTTGATACTTTAGGAACACCAGGAGCATATGCAGTTATTAACCGTATGGCAAAAGACAATGTTGTTTTAGCTCAATATGGTTATGGAAGAACTGACGGTGCTGATGGAAGAGTATGGCCTTGGGTATTTAATGCTGCAAGTCACTACTGGTCTCAAATAGCAGTAAAATTAAAATTTATGGCTGAGATCGAAGGCGGAATTGATAAGATGAAAGGTAAAAAAATCGTTCACTTACACATTGACTCTGCTTACGGAAGAGAGCCATTACCAGCAATGAGAAAAATAACTTCTGACTGGGGAATGAAATTAGTTGAAATTTCAATTCCACCTCCAGGTCTAGAACAACAATCTCAATGGCTGCAAATCAGAAGAGAAAATCCTGATTGGGTTACTTTCTGGGGAGCAGGTTCTGGAATGAATTCAACAGCAATGACTAATGCTGCTAGAATTAATTTCCCAAGAGATAGAATGATGTACGTAACATTCGGTGCTGCTGAAGAGGATATGTATCCAGCAGGTGATGCTGCAATAGGAACTTATGCTGTTGCTAATGCTTTACCAGGAGAATATCCATTAGTTAAAGACATCAAAGACAAAGTATATGGTTCTGGAAAAGGTAACTTAGCTGATCCAAATAGAATTGGTTCAGTTTACTGGAATAGAGGACTAGGTGCTGCAGTTATGTGGATTGAGGCTTTGAAAAATGCTCAAAAGATGCATAACAAAGTTGGTAAAGCAGTGACTGGTGCTGAGTTTAGAGATGGTTATGAGGCTTTAAACATGACTGAAGCTAGACTTACTGAACTTGGAGTTGGAGGAATGCTAGCTCCATTTGCTATTTCATGTGCAAACCATGAAGGTGCCGGTAAATTTGCTGTAATGCAGTGGGATGGAAAAAAATTCAATCAGGTAACTGGTTGGGAAGCTCCATTAGACCCTAAATTTATTAGAGGTTTAGTTGAAGACTCTGCAGCAAAATTTGCTAAAGAAAACAACATTACACCAAAAAAATGTGGATAATTAATTTAATCAATTAATATTTACATGAGTGGGAAGCTTAAACAATTTTAACTGTTTCAAGCTTCCCATTTAAATAGTATTTTAAGAAAAAAATTAATGAGTGATAATTCTGTAAACATTCTTGATATAAAAAATATTGAGGTAATGTATGACAACGTTATTTTAGCTTTACATGATGTTTCTTTAAAAGTTCCCAAAGGAAAAGTAGTTGCGTTATTAGGAGCAAATGGAGCAGGTAAAAGTACGACATTAAAAGCTGTCTCAACTATGTTAGCCTCCGAAAGAGGTAAAGTTACAAAAGGATCAATCGATTATGATGGAAACTCAATAGAAAAACAAAATCCATCTCAAATGGTTGGTCTTGGAATGGTACAAGTATTAGAGGGCAGAAGATGCTTTGGTCATTTAACTGTTGAGGAAAATATTATTTCAGGAGCTTATTCAAGAAAATTATCTAAAGGAGATATTGATCAAGAATTAGAGAAAATTTATACTTATTTTTTAAGATTAAAAGAAAGAAGAAAAAGTCAAGCAGCATTTACATCAGGTGGAGAACAACAAATGATTGCAGTTGCAAGAGCAATGATGGCAAAACCTAAAATGTTGTTACTAGACGAGCCAACAATGGGTCTAGCGCCTCAATTAGTTGCCGAGATTTTTAATATTGTAAAAGAGTTAAATCAAAAAGAAGGAGTTAGTATTTTGCTTGCTGAACAGAATACTAATATTGCATTAAAAAATTCTGATTATGGTTACATTATTGAAACTGGAAAAGTGATGCTCGAGGGGACTGCGGAAAGTTTATTAAACAATGATAAAGTAAAAGAATTATACTTAGGCATATCAAAAAAAGGTAGAAAAAACTTTAGAGATGTTCTTAAAGAGGAAAGTTTAAACAAAAAAATTAATTAAAGATGGCATACGAAAGAAAGTTTAAAATAGGAAAGCCAATTTTAGAGGTGAATAATATTTCACTCGCCTTTGGAGGTGTTAAGGCTATCACTGATACATCATTTAATGTTCTTGAGCACGAGGTTAGGGCAATAATCGGACCTAATGGGGCTGGAAAAAGCTCGATGTTAAACTGTATTAATGGAATTTATAAACCTCAACAAGGAACTGTATCTTTTAGAGGACAAGTAGTACCTAATATAACCCCAAATATTATGGCTCAAATGGGTCTATCTAGAACATTTCAAAACTTAGCTCTTTTTAAAAGAATGTCAGTATTGGATAACATTTTAGTTGGCAGAAAACTTCACACGAAAACAAATTTTCTAGAAGTCGCTTTACAACTTCCTAAAGTAAAAAAAGAGGAAAAATTAAATAGAGAGAGATCAGAAGAAATAATAAGTTTTTTAGAGATAGAAGATATTAAAGATACTCCTGTTGGAAAACTTCCTTATGGATTACAAAAAAAAGTTGAGTTAGGCCGAGCTCTTGCAACCGACTCCTCAATAATTCTATTAGATGAGCCAATGGCTGGAATGAATGTCGAGGAAAAAAGAGATATGTGTAGATTTATTTTAAAGGTAAATGATGAACTTGGTACAACTATGGTTCTAATCGAACATGATATGGGAGTGGTCATGGATATATCTGATAGAGTTGTTGTACTTGATTACGGCAAGGTTATTGGTGATGGAACACCAGATGAAATAATGGCAAACCAAAAAGTAATAGATGCTTACTTGGGAGTGGAACACTAGGATTATAATATGGCAAATGAACTATTATTTTTTATGGAAGTTCTGGTTGGTGGTTTACTTGCTGGTACAATGTACTCTTTAGTTGCTTTAGGATTTGTTCTTATCTTTAAAGCTTCAGCAACATTTAATTTTTCACAAGGAGCTATGGTTTTTTTCTCAGTGCTTGCTTTCTGTGGCTTCATGCAAGATTTCAATATACCCTTTGTGCTCGCCTTTATTTTAGCAGCCCTTTTGATGGTAGTGGTTGGTTTGTGTACTGAGAGATTGGTTTTAAGACCTTTGATGAATGCTAGTGAAGATACAGTGTTAATGGCCACAATTGGTTTAGGATATGTTTTGGAGGGACTTGCTCAAGCAGCATGGGGAGTAGAAGTTAGAAGATTAGATTTAGGTATAGGAGAT
This sequence comes from uncultured Pelagibacteraceae bacterium, assembly GCA_902582845.1. Classification (GTDB taxonomy): domain Bacteria; phylum Pseudomonadota; class Alphaproteobacteria; order Pelagibacterales; family Pelagibacteraceae; genus Pelagibacter. Next base: position 32,351 of record CACHTQ010000008.1, read on the forward strand.
TTTCCAGTGCCATGGATCGCAGATAATTTAAAATTATTTATCAGTGCACTTGATATCACAGCTGGATTAGTTGCAGCTATAATGATTATTGGTTTATTTCTATTATTCAAATACACAAAAATTGGATTAGGTTTAAGGGCTGTTGCAGATGATGCGGGTGCGGCAAGTTCTATAGGAATTCCTTTAAAACATATAATGTTATTAGTTTGGTCTGCTGCAGGTGTTGTAGCTTTAGTAGCAGGATGCATGTGGGGAGCTAGAGCCGGTGTTCAATTTGCACTTGTTGATCTTGCATTGAAAGCTTTGCCAGTTTTAATTATTGGTGGATTCTCGTCAATTCCAGGAGCAATTATTGGAGGTTTAATTATTGGTGCAGTAGAAAAAATATTAGAGGTTTACATTGGACCGTTTTTTGGAGGAGCAATTGAAGGATGGGCTCCATATGTATTAGCAATATTCTTTTTATTATATAGACCAGAGGGTTTATTTGGAGAAAAAATTATTAGGAGAGTTTAATTTATGAAACCAATTTTTATGACTTACACAAAAAAAGACCTGATCAACTTAGCTGTTTGTATGGTTTTGAGTGTATTAATAATACCGACATTTATTAAAACAGAGTATTGGTACACCTCCATATTAATTCCTTGGCTTTGCTTGGCATTAGCTACTATCGGACAACAAATTGTAATGGGGTATACGGGACAATTAGCTTTGGGTGCTGCTGGGTTTATGGCTGCAGGTGCTTTCGCAATGTTTAATCTTATTTTAAGGGTGCCCGATCTTGGTTTTGTTGGCTCACTGATAGTTTCAGGTTTAATTGCTGCAGCTTTTGGAATTTTATTTGGTCTACCAAGTTTAAAGGTAAGAGGAATTTATCTAATGGTAGCAACACTAGCCTCACAGTTTTTTATTATATGGATGATAGATAAATTTGGATGGTTTAAAAACTATGACTCTTCAGGAATTATAACAGCACAAGACATAGTAATCTTAGGAAAACCATTTACAACTCCATTAGCTATGTATTTTGTATGCTTAGCTGTGACCACAATTTTAACTTTATTAGCTATGAATATGGCAAGAGGGAGTACAGGCAGAAATTGGATGGCAGTAAGAGATATGGATATAGCCGCTGAATCTATGGGAGTTTCATTATTAAGAACTAAAGTTCAAGCATTTGCTATCAGTGCGTTTTATTGTGGTGTGGCTGGTGCTCTTTTTGCATTTTGTTATCTAAAATCTTTAGAACCAGTTGCTTTTGATATTAAATTATCTTTTAAAATATTATTTATGTGCATTCTTGGAGGACTTGGGACTATTAATGGTGCTTTTATAGGGGCAGCATTTATTTTACTTTTCCCAGTTCTTTTAAATGCTATAGGAAATAATGTATTTCATGGAGCTATTGATGCCACAATCATTTCATCAATAGAACAAGTAATATTTGGTCTGTTGATGATAATATTTATGATATATGAACCTTTAGGAATGGCTAAGCTTTGGGAAAATCTTAAACAAAGTTTGAGATCAAAATTATTTTCGTCTGGTATTAAAAATCTTAAATCTTCAGCACAAAAAAGTGAATAAGAAAAAATTAATATTTGCTTTGATTATAGGAATATTAATAGGTTTGGTTATTGAAAATAATTTTATAATTTCATAAAGAATTATTTTTTACTAGGATAAGACTTTTTCAAAATAAATTTGTTTACAATTATTGCAAAAATAATAATTATAATTGATCCCGAAATTACAGGACTTATCAAGTAATCAAAAGAGACACTCCCAATAATAACTATTATTGGATTACCACCTGCAGGTGGATGAGTAACATTTAATAGGATCATTAACCCAACCCCAAATCCTACTGCTAATGGGATAGTTAAAAAGATTGGTAATGGAACAAAGTTTAGAAAAAACAAACCTACGATGGCCGTAATTAGATGGCCAAAAAAAACGTTTTTCGGTTGGGCAAATGGACTTTCAGGATATCCATAAAGTAGAACCATAGATGATCCAAATGAGGCTAATAAAAATATTCCAAACTCAGTTCTGTAAGTTAAAAAAGTCAAAATCCCAATTGTGATAATTGAAAATAAACCAGCAAAAAAAGATTGTTTTAAATTACTCATATCCTAACTAGATACTATCTTTTTTAAAGTTTTGAAAGGTAACAATATACAATCTTTTTTATTGATATTTTTCTTATTTATTAATTTTTTTAAAGAAATACATTTTTTATCAGAAATTTTAACATCATCATTAAAATATAGTTCAGCCTTATCACATAAATCGTTAATTTTCTCTTTTTGATTATTAATGGAAATTTTTGATAACAAACTTGCTGAAGCTTGGCAATATACACAGGATTTTCCCTGGTAGCCAAAGTCTAAAATTTTTTCGTTTTTTAATATAAGCTCTATTTGCATTTCATCCCCACAAATTGAATTTTTTAACTTTGAGACATGTGTCCGGTTCTTAACATCTCTATTGTTTGTCGTGTCAGCAGCAATATTTAGCACTTCTAAATCCATATTTATTTTTAATTATATGAAAATAAAAACCAATCAAGAATAGAAATACGTATAGCACAACTTTAAATGGAAAAGTAAAATTCATAGCTAAAGCCATCTCATTTTTGTTGTAGTTATAAATTTTTAGATTTAATCTTGGCAGATGCTTGAATTAAAAAATCCAAAAATCGCAGTGCCAGTAGTTTTGTTTGCGGGTATTTTGTGGTCTTTTGGACCTCTCGTAGTGAGATATATGGATAATCCTAATCAAGTTCCATGGCAATATATTTTTGGAAGAGGATTAACAATATTTATTCTATTAAATCTTTATCTTTATTTTGAAGAAGGGATTAAATTTTATAAAAATTATCTTAAGATGGGTTACTCGGGCATTATTGGTGGAACAGGCTTAGGAATAGCTATGATAAGTTTTATTTATTCAATTACAAATACATCAGCTGCCATTACCTTGCTCTGTCTTGCAGCTATGCCTTTTTTTACTGCACTTTTAGCTTTTTTATTTCTTAAAGAAAAAATATCTTTAAATGTTTGGATCTCTATTTTTATTGCAACAGTAGGAATTATAATTATGGCGTTTGGAAGTTCAGGCTCTAACTCTGTGATTGGTTTTATTTTCGGAATGCTTTCATCAATTGGATTTTCAGTTTTTTCTGTTACTTTGAGATGGAGGACTGAAACTCCTAAGTTTACTACAGTAGCTTTTTCAGGGTTATTTTGTTTTGTTTTTTCATCAATAGTGCTCCTAAGCACTAAACAAGTATTTTTTTCAACAAGTTACAATGGTGCTCTATTTTCTCTTCATGGAACCTTAGTTTGTATGGGTTTAATTTTATATTCTATTGGCTCAAAAGCTATTCCTGCTGCAGAATTAACATTATTATCATTGACCGAGGTTATTGGTGGAATTTTTTGGGTTTGGTTACCTATCTTGGGCATAAATGAAGTACCTGATACTTACACTATAGTCGGAGGATTTTTTCTATTTATTTCATTAATTTATTACAGTTTAGTAATGCGTTGGAATAAAAGATTTATAGCTTTAAATTAATCTAGAAACATGAGCAAAGATAAAGTTATTGTTAATAGCTGGAATGAATGGGATCCACTTAAGCACGTTATTGTTGGAAGAGCAGATGGTTGCTGTATACCTGCACCAGAACCTGCTTTAGATGCTAAAGTGCCTGAAGACTCAGATATGAAAGGTTCTCATGGACCACGTACCAAAGATACAGTCGATAAAGCAAATGAATTGTTAAATAATTTTGCATCAATGTTGGAAAAAAGAGGAATTAAAGTTGATCGACCTGTTCCACTTAATCATAATCAAAAAATTTCTACTCCAGATTGGGAAGTTGAAAGTATGTTTGGATGTATGCCAGCAAGAGACATCATACTTACAGTGGGTAATGAAATGCTCGAAGCAACAATGAGTTATAGATGTAGATGGTTTGAATATTTAAATTATAGACCTCTTATTAAAAAATATTTTGAACAAGATAAGAATATGCGTCATGAGACTGCTCCAAAGCCTAGATTGACAAATGCTGATTACCGTGAGGATTATTTGTCAGATAAGATTGGAATTCAAAAAAGACTTAAATGGACTGAGGAAAAATTTTTTGTAACTACTGAAGAAGAGCCCCTATTTGATGCAGCAGATATTCTTAGATTCGGGAAGGACCTAATTGTTCAACATGGTTTTACAACAAACTTAAAGGGGATTGATTGGCTTCGAAGACATTTTAAAGATCATAGAGTTCATGCTGTTAATTTTCCAGGTGATCCATATCCAATTCACATAGATGCAACTTTTACCCCCATCAAAGAGGGTCTTATTATAAACAATCCTCAAAGGAGACTTCCAAAAGAACAAAGAAAATTATTTGAGAATAACGGGTGGGAAATTATCGATAGTGCTCAACCTGCTCATAACGAACCACCTCCACTTTGTTATTCATCAGTATGGTTATCAATGAATGTTTTAGTTCTTGATCCAAAAACAGTTTGTGTTGAAAAAAGTGAAGTTTACCAAGCGGAACAACTTGATAAGCTAGGAATAGAGGTTGTTCCAGTTGAATTGAGGGATGCATATGCATTTGGCGGCGGTGTTCATTGTTGCACAGCAGATGTTTATAGAGAAGGTGAGTTAAAGGATTATTTTCCTAATCAAAAAAACTAATTTTCTTTAGTTACATCAACTTTAAATTTTTCCAAACCAGAGGAAAGGTTTTTTTCAACTGGGCTTTCAGTTTTTTCAAATGATTTAAGTTTTTCTAATTCTCTTTGTCTTAATTTTTCCTCTCTTAAATTTTCTCTATGTTCTTTTGCTTTTTGTTCTCTATCAAATTTTTCTTCCCACTCTTTTATTTTGATATACTCAAGCTCTTTCTGTTTTTCTTCCTCTTCCTTGATCATTTTTAAGGTTCTCTCTTTTCTTCTTTTTTCTTTAAGTTCAAGGTTTCTTTGTTCTTCTTCTCTAACTTTCAAATCAATATCTCTTCTATTTTGTGCCTCATCCCTAAGCTTTAATTCTTTTTCTTTAGCTCTTAGTTCCTTACTTATTAATATTAATTCTTCATCTTTTTTTACCAAACGTGACGCCTCTAGCTTTTGTGCGTCATCTTTAATTTTGATCTCTTTTTCTTTTAATCTTAATTCATCCTCACCAAACTTTAATCTATTGCTTTCTTTTATAAGTCTTTCCTCCCAAACTTTAAGATCTTTTCGTTCTTTAAGGATTTGATTTTTTTCCTTTAATTTTTCTAATTTGATAGCTTTAATTTTATTAAGTTCTTTATTTTTTTTATAATTAGAGAAAGCATTACTTAAAAAAGATTTAGGAGTTAGGTTACTAATCTTTACCATCCCAGTACTTTTTTTTGAATTTTTTTGTTTAATTTTTTTTCTAGGCATTTTTTATAATTTGAATAGAAACAAATATTTGACTTATTTTCAATATTTCAGTTTTGTAATGAGGTAATTTGTGCTTATTTTGAGTTTCAACCTGTAAGTGATTAATTTCTGAAATATCTATAAAAATTCACAATTTTTTTGCATAAAACAAATCTAAATATTATTAAAGTTAAGTGAGAAAATTTAAAAAATTAATAATAGCTTGTGATGGAGAGTCAGCAAGTGGAAAGAGCACGGCTGCAAAACTCATCTCTAAAAAATACAAATTATTACTTATTAATTCAGGATTATTATACAGATATGCAAGTAAAGAAATCATTAATTATAAACCAAAGAACAGTATTAATTTTTTAAAAAAAAGATTTAAAAATATTTCTTATAAAAAAATAGTAAAATTTAATCTACATTCTGAACAAATTAGCAACTATGCTGCTATTATAGCAAAAAATAAGAATATCCGAAAAATTATAAATGCTTTTCAAAAGACATTGATTAAAAAAAATAAAAAGGTTTGTGTAGAGGGCAGGGATATAGCTAGTAAAATATTAGCTAAAAATCCAAAATATGATTTAGCTTTTTACTTTGTGTGTAATGTTAAAGTTGCAAGTTATAGAAGATGGCTAGATATTAAAAAGAAGGTTTCCTTAAAAAATGTGAGAAAATCTTTAATTAAAAGAACTTCTATGGATAAAAAAAGAAAAAATAGTCCACTAATTAAAGTAAAAGACGCAATTTTAATAAGAACAGACAAATTAAATAAAAAACAAGTTTTATCTAAAATGTCAGAGCATATAGAGAAACTTAGTTAATCTCTCTATTTTCCTCTTTAATTGGTTCGTCAATTGGTTCTGTTGTAGGATTAAGTTCAATTCCAGCTGGTGTAATTGTTTGAGGCATTGCAACAAATTGTGAGTCTGGATTTTCTACAGACTCTCTAACTCTCATTCTATAAATTCCAAAAGCACCTATTAAAGAATGAAAGAAAAATAAAAAAACAAAAAAACCATTTGAACCAACGAGGTCCATAAATATTGAACATAAAAAAGGACCACTCATAGCACCTAGACCAAATGTGAATTGAAGTCCTGCGCCCGCTGCAACAAATTTATCCTTTGTAATATGGTCATTTGTGTGGGCAAGGATTAGTGAAAACATAGGCAAACTACAAAAAGAAAACAAGATAAAAAATATATAAAACCATGTCTTACTTGTTGCTAATCCATCAGGTAAATACATCTGTCCAGAAACAAATATTGTAATGATAGCGAAAATTGCAGCTCCAAAAGTTGATGCAATAATTACTTTCCTTCTATCATAAACATCAGAAATTTTTCCAACAGGAAATTGAGCAACTGCACCAGAAATTGCTAGTAAAAAAGTAACAATTGAAATTTCTAAAATAGTAAAATTCATTGATGTTGCATACACCGCTAGTAGAGTAAATAAAGCAGACTGTATTGTGCCATAAAAAAAGGAACTAAACATTCCAAATGGAGAAGATTTATAAAGTTCATTAAGTGACATAGCATTTATTTTTTTAAAAGTAGGTGGTTTTTTTTTAGTAAGCAAAATAGGTATTAAAGCAGCTGAAGTTATTACAGAAACTAATATGAAAGGTTGAAAATTTTTTGGAGCACTGAAATTTAATAAAAACATTCCAATCCCCATAGATCCATAAAGTATCACCATATAAATCGATAAGACACTTCCTCTATTTTTATTACTTGATCTATCGTTAAGCCAACTTTCAGCAACTGTGTAAATACAAACCATACTTATTCCAGTTAGAACTCTTAATAAGAACCATATAAATGGATGAATCAAAATTGAGTGAACTAAAATAATTAGTGATGCTAAAGATGCAAAAGCTGCAAAAACTCTGATATGACCAACCCTTGAAATTATGTTCGGAATAGTAGCTGCACCTATGAAATATCCGATGAAATATCCAGACATCATAAACCCAGTTGCTGTCAAACTAAATTCTTCCTGTACAGCTCTTACCCCAAGTAATGATCCTTGGAAACCATAAGCCATCATTATGAAACCCATTCCTAAAAACAATGCCCAAGAATTCTTAAAAACTTTATTCATAAAATTTGCGCTAATTATCTGCCATCTATTATTAAATCAAGACTTAATTGTGACGGTAATCAAGATTTTTTCAATTTCAAAAAAGAGTGAATAGCGATTGTTATAATTATGATGGTTCCACCTTGAAGTGTTTCAATACTAGGCTGTTCTTTAATAACAAACCAAACCCATATTGGGCCAATGATTGTCTCTAACAAGAAGAAAAGATTTACCTCAGCAGCTGGTATAAATCTTGGAGCAATAGTTACTAAAACGAATGGTATTGCTACACAAAGAATACACATTAAAGGTACAATAATTAAGTCTTTTTCTACTAAGACAAAGCTTTCAATGAAAAACAGTGCAAAAGTAGCAACAAATAATTTACCTACAACTGCAGCAGGGACTAAATTTTTTGATTTTGCGGATCTGATAGTGACAGCACCTACTGCAAGACCAATAGCAGTGATAAACCCCAGTATATCACCATAAAAATTACCAAGCTTAAGGGAGTCAAAGAAGATATAGATGATTGCAGCAAAAGTAACAATTATCGAAATCCACGTCTTTCTATCAGGAGGTTCTTTTAAAAACACTGCACCCAATATAGCTGATAACATAGGTGCAGTTGCGATCATTACCAGTGTGTTTGCTACATTAGTATTTTGAATAGAAACTACGAAAGTAATATTAGTAACACTGAAAGTAGCTATATATATAATACCGTGATAACCACTAGTAAAAAGTATTTTAAAAAAGTTAAGTTTGTAGATTAATAGCATCCCAAAGAAAACAGTTAAGAATGGAATTATTCCTCTATAAAAAACAAGCCCCCAAGTATCAATGCTAGAAAGTCTGATAAATAAAGAGTCAGGTGTAATAAACATTACAGCCACAAAAGCAAGTAAAGATCCCTTTTGTTGGTCTGTTAAATTTTTCACGCTTTTAAATCATTCCAAAAAGTTTTTGCGAGATTAATTTTAGAAATATCAAATAAAGTTTTTAGTCCAGTTGGAGAGGTGACATTAATATCCCCATTAAGCTTTTGATCAATAAAATCAATCCCTGCAAAAAAAATTTGTTCTTTTTTTAAATCTTTCGCAATTATTTTTGAAATTCTTTTTTCTAATGTTGTTAATTTAATACTTTTTGGTGTTGCACCTTTGCTCATGTTACTTAGAAATGAACCTTTTTTAGGTACTCTAGAAATTGCACCACATATTTTCCCATTAATCAAAAAAACTCTTTTATCTCCGATACTTATTTTAGGTAAATATTTTTGACACATTATATGAGCATGTTTTTTGACAAATTTTTGAATAAACTTTAAATTAAATTTTTTGAGTAAATGAATATCATTCCCACCAAAACTGTGAATAGGTTTTATAATTACATATTTATTTTTTTTAAAAAAGTTTTTAATTTCCTCAATGTTCTGAGTAAAAATTGTATTTGGCATAAACTTTTGATATTTCACAGAATAAAGTTTTTCAGAAATATTTCTTATTGAAGTAGGGTTGTTAATTATTTTTACCTTATTTTTAATTGTCTCAAGTATGTAAGTTGTTGAAATATACTCTAAATTGAAAGGCGGATCTTGTCTAATTAAAATGTATTTACATTTTATAAGATTTAAATTTTGTTTTTTTTGAATTTTATAAAATTTTTTATCTTCATAATTAAACTTAATAAAAAAACCTTTAGCTATGACTTTTGTACCTATTATTGATAAATCTTTAGGATCATAATAAAAAACCCTATACTTCTTTTTTTGGATCTCATTAGCTAAAAAAATACTTGTATCTGTTTTTGGATTAAGTTTAGAGGGGTGGTTACCTTGTATGGCAACAATTTTATTTGTCATATAAATCTTTTAAATCTTCATTTTTAGAAAATTTAGTAATCATATGATCTGCATTTGTTGTTCTATTATCAATAACTTTTTGCAAATGATTTAAAAACAAAGTTTCATTTTTTCCGTTTTTATTTAGTATATCTCTATCATCCAATCCTTTTCTCGAGATCTCTAGTAAAGTTGATGCCCAATAAAAAAGGTCTTTACCCATCAATTGAGTATTAAAACCTTTTTGAGGAGCATCTAAATAAGCATTAATTATCTTATCCTTATCCCATGATGAGATTAAACTGTAAACTTCATCCAAATTTCCATATAGCATCCCAATAAAGAATGCAGGACCAGCACAAAGACAATCCCAGCCACAAGTATCCATAGATCTTAATTCAATATATTTTTTTAACCTATTTTCTGTAAATATGGTGCTTAAGTGTAAGGATAAATCACTCTCTGTTGGAAGACGATTTTTTATTTCATCTATCTTTCCATTCATGAAATCTTTAAAAATATATTTATTACCTGAAATATATTTATGTTTATCTAGTATAAATAAAATTGGGAAATTTAAAATAAAATCAGCATATTTTTCAAAATTTAAATTTTCAAAAAATAATTTTGGAAGACCACCCCGGGAAGTATTTTGCCATACTTTAGATCTATAAGATAAGTAATTACTCTTTTTTTTTTCAACTATTGAAGAGTTAGCGAACAAAGCAATAGAGATTGGAACTATTGAATTTACTATTTTAAATTTTTTGAAAAAATCTTCCTCTGAGGAATAATCAATATTTAATTGAGTTCCACAAGTTCTGTACATCATATCTAGACTTGATTCTCCACCAAGTGGCATGTCGTTTGTCATAAGTTTGTATCTTTGTTTAGGATTGTTGGGAATTTCATCAAGCTTTGAAATGGGATCAAAACCAGTACTCACAATTTTTATATCAAGTTTTTTTGTGACTTGTTTTAGTTCAAATAAATAATCATAAGACTCTGCACATGCTTCGTGAATATTATTAAGTTTCTCTCCAGACAATTCAATTTGGTTTCCTGGTTCAAGAGTTATGTTTTTGCCATCTTTGTTTAAACCAATAATATTTTCACCCTCTTTTATTGGATTCCAACCAAACTCATTTAACGCAGAAAACATCTCTTTTACTTTTGAGTAATCAATTCTTTTATTGTTTTTGCTATTAAATAAAAATTTCTCGTGCTCAATGCCAATCCTGAAATCTTTTTTTTCTTTTATTCCGGATTTGAAATATTCAATTACATATTCTTTAGAAATAGTCATGTTTAATAATATAACCTATAAATTTTACGTCGAAGAATATGGTTTTCTCGAAAAAACTTTTTTTACAAAGGGTTTAAAGAAATCTAATGGCAATGATTTATAATTTGGATCAAATGAGTTTTGATCATATTTTTCACAAAAATCTACAGTATCCTGATAATATTTATGATTTTTATATTCGTCTCTTTTATTTTTGTTACCTCCTAAATGGTGTGCGTAATAATACATCTGAAACTCACCATGTTTCTCAACAATCCAATGAGTTTTTGCTGATACATATGGTTTAAGAATTGCTGCAGCATATTCTGAATGGTTCATTGGAGCTAACTCATCACCAATATCATGTAATAAAGCAGCCACAATTATCTCATCGCTTTCACCATTTTTATAAGCTCTCGTAGCACTCTGAAGTGAATGTTCTAATCTTGAAACCTGGTAACCTTCTAGAGTTTCAGTAAGTCCTGACATAAATTTCAATATTCTATCTGCAGTTTTACTTGCAAAATCTTTTTCATGTTTATCAAGAAAAAGATAATCCTCTTTAGTTCCATTTTTCATTTCTGTAAAACTTACTTTTTTCATAAATTAATTATTTGATGCAGTACTTAATAAAGAAAGTTGTGTTATTTTGCTATCACCTAGTTCATCAATAGGTTTTACAGGATAATCTCCAGTAAAATAATGATCTGTTAATTGTGGATAATTTTCATTTCTTTTATCAAATCCAATAGCTTTATACATGCCTTGAATAGATAAAAATTTTAATGATTTAGCACCAATGTATTCACAGATTTCGTCATTATTTTTATTCGCAGCCAATAATTCTTTTTTTGTTGGCGTATCAACTCCATAGAAATCTGGGTGCCTAATCTCAGGACAAGCAATTCTCACATGAACTTCTTTTGCACCAGCATCATATAGCATTTTTACAATTTTGTGAGATGTCGTTCCTCTGACTAAAGAGTCGTCAACAAGAATAATCTTTTTATTTTCTATTGTTGTTTGATTTGCATTGAGTTTTAGCTTAACCCCTAGACTTCTTATTTTTTGAGTTGGCTCTATAAAGGTTCTTCCTACATAGTGATTTCTAATTAATCCATGTTCATAATTTTTACCTAAATGTTGCGCAAAACCTAGAGCTGCAGCATTACCAGAGTCAGGAACAGGAACAATAATATCTGCATCAATATCATTTTCTTTTGCTAATTCTTTTCCTAAATTTTTACGATGTTCATAGGCTGTCTTTCCATTGAGAATGCTATCTGGCCTTGCAAAATAAATATACTCAAAAACACAAGGCCTAATCTTTTTTTCTGGGAATGGTTTAATACTTTTTAGTTTATCATTTTCTATTAAAACAATTTCACCGTTTTCAACATCTCGAACAAATTTTGCACCTATAATATCTAATGCACAAGTTTCAGATGCAAGGACATAGCTATTTTTTAATCTACCTATTACCAAAGGTCTTATTCCATAAGGATCTCTTACTCCAACAAGTAAATTTTGAGTTAGCATAACCAAAGCATAACCACCTTGAATTTGAAATATTGCATCTATTATTTTGTCGATAGTTTTTAATCTTTTTGATTTTGCAATAAGCTGAACAATTGTTTCAGTGTCGGAAGTCGTGTAGAAAATTGCTCCCTCTTCAACAAGTTTATTTCTTAAGTAAATTGAGTTTGTTAGGTTTCCATTGTGAGCAACTCCAATCCCACCGGCATTAGTATCTGCGAAAAAAGGTTGGATGTTTCTTAATGTATTATTTCCAGTGGTACTATATCGATTGTGACCAATTGCAAAATTTCCCTTAAGATTATCTAAGACTTTTTCTTTGTTAAAGTTGTCACCAACTAACCCAAATCTTTTCTCTGAATAATATCTTTCTCCATCAAATGTAACTATTCCACAGCCTTCTTGTCCTCGATGTTGTAAAGAATGCAATCCAAGAGCGACTAAAGCAGAGGCATCTTTTATATTGCTAATTCCAAATACCCCACATTCTTCATTCAACTTGGGATTATAAATCTTCAATTTTTTCTTTAGAATCTTGATATGCTTTTTCATTTGGAAAAACTTTCATTAAGTAATTACTACCTTTTTCAAGATATGGAAAGGTGTATGATTTGTTTAAATTTACTGGCCAT
>CACHTQ010000009.1 GCA_902582845.1 uncultured Pelagibacteraceae bacterium
GCGGTTGGCGCTGATAGAGGCATTCTTATTAAAGCTGATGGTATTTTAGAACCTTTAGCTGTTTCCAAATTATTACAAAAAATTGTTGAAAAAGAAAAACCAGATTTAGTTTTTATGGGAAAACAAGCAATTGATGATGATTGTAATCAAACTGGTCAAATGTTAAGTTCCTTACTAAATTGGCCTCAAGCAACATTTGCCTCAAAGATAGAGATTAAGGATAAAAAACTTGAAGTTACGAGAGAGATTGATGAAGGATTAGAGACAATAGAGATTAATATTCCTGCTATTGTAACTTGTGATTTAAGACTTAATGAACCAAGATATGCGTCTTTGCCCAACATAATGAAGGCTAAAAAGAAACCTATTGAGCAAATAAATGCGTCAGATTTAGGAGTAGATACATCACCAAGAATCGAGCAAATTAAGGTTGAAGAGCCACCAAAAAGAAAAGCAGGAATAAAAGTAAAAAGTGTGGCTGAGCTAGTGCAAAAATTAAAAAATGAGGCTAAAGTAATATAATGTCAGTTTTATTAGTTGCAGAACATAACAACAAAGAGCTTAAACCTTTTACATTGAATGCTGTAACTGCAGCTTCTCAAATGGATACTGATCTTCATGCTGTAATTATTGGTAATAACTGTGGAGATGCAGCAAAAAAATTATCAGAGTTACCATTAGTCAAAAAAGTAATTCAAGTGGAGGCAGCTCATTACGAAAACTTTGTGGCAGAAAATTTTGCACCAGTAATAGTGAAATTGGCAGAAAACTATTCACATGTTGTTTGTTCAGCTAATACATTTGGTAAAAATTTGATGCCAAGGATTGCAGCTTCTTTAGACACTTCACAAGTTAGTGACATTATTAAGGTAATTTCTGCAGATACATTTTTAAGACCAATTTATGCTGGAAATGCATTTGCAACAGTAAAAAGCAAAGATCCAAAAAAATGTATTACTATTAGACCAACTTCTTTTGATCCATGTGAGAGTTCAGGCGGATCTGCGCCAATCGAAAAAGCTGAACCAAGTGAAGAGTTTAATAATACAAAATTTGTAAAAAGAGAAGAAATTAAGTCAGATAGACCAGAACTTGGAACTGCAAGAGTGGTTGTTTCTGGTGGAAGAGGAATGCAGAGTGGAGACAATTTTAAATTAATCACTTCTGTTGCCGATAAATTAAATGCTGCTATTGGAGCGTCAAGAGCAGCTGTGGATGCCGGATATATAAGCAACGATCATCAAGTGGGTCAAACTGGAAAAGTTGTAGTTCCAGATTTATATATTGCAATTGGTATCTCTGGTGCTATTCAGCATTTAGCTGGAATGAAAGAAAGCAAGGTGATTGTCGCAATCAATAAGGATGGTGAAGCTCCAATTTTTAGTGTTGCAGACTATGGTCTAGAAGCTGATCTTTTTGAAGCAGTACCCCAATTTATTGAGGAACTGAACAAATTAAACACTATACAAAAATAATATAATCTGTAAAAAATTATTATGTCCAGAGAGTCAATGGAATATGATGTAGTAATTGTTGGTGGAGGACCATCAGGATTAACAACTGCTATTAAACTAAAACAATTAAATTCAAATTTAAATATTTGTATTTTAGAGAAAGCATCTGAGATCGGTGCGCATATATTAAGTGGAAATGTTTTTGAAACTAGAGCACTAGACGAATTAATTCCAAATTGGAAAGATTTAAATCCACCTATAAAGACAAAAGTCACTAAGGAGAAATTTTTATTTTTAGGAAAAACAAAATCATTAAGTTGGCCAACATGGTTGTTACCTGCTGTTCAAAAAAATCATAAAAATTATATAATTAGTCTTGCAAATTTATGTAGATGGCTTGCTGAGCAAGCAGAAGCACTTGGTGTAGAGATATTTCCAGGATTTCCTGCAAGTGAGATTTTATTTAATGATGATGGTTCTGTTAAAGGTGTAGCCACGCAGGACATGGGCATAGACAAACAAGGAAATAAAAAAGATAGTTTTGAGCCAGGCATTGAACTTATTGGTAAGGTAACAGTTTTTGCTGAAGGTTGCCGAGGTCATTTAGGAAAACAATTAATTAAAAAATTTAATCTTAATAAAGACAAAGATCCCCAACAATATGGAATTGGATTTAAAGAAATTTGGGAAATAGATGAAAAAAATCATGAGGAGGGATTAGTGATGCATACAGCTGGATGGCCTTTAGATAAAAACACTTATGGTGGAAGTTTTATTTATCATGCTGAAAACAAACAAGTGTTTTTAGGATATGTAATAGGTTTAGATTATCAAAATCCTCACCTTTCTCCTTTTGATGAGTTTCAAAGATTTAAAACACATCCATCAATAAAAAAAATTATAGAAGGTGGAAAAAGAATTTCTTATGGCGCTAGAGCTTTAATTGAAGGGGGTATTCAAAGTTTACCAAAAATGTTTATGCCAGGCGCATTACTTATTGGATGTGACGCGGGAACATTAAACATGCCAAAAATAAAAGGATCTCACACTGCTATGAAAAGTGGAATTTTGGCTGCAGAGGCTATTAATGAACATATTCAGTCTAAAAAAGATTTATCATTATATGAGGAATTATTTAAAAAAAGCTGGTTATATAAAGAACTGTATCAAGCAAGAAATGTAAAACCTAGTTTTAATTGGGGTTTAATTTTAGGTATAATTTTTACAGGAATTGATCAAATTTTATTTAGAGGAAAACTTCCATTTACATTAAGACATAAGCATTCCGATCATGAAACTTTAAAACCTGCAGATAAAATGCCAAAAATTGATTATCCTAAACCTGACAATGTTATTACTTTTGATAAAACAAGCTCAGTTTATTTGACTGGGACTAATCATGAGGACAATCAGCCAGTGCACTTACAGCTAAAAGATAAAGATTTACCTATAAAATATACTCTTGAAAAATATGACGAACCAGCCCAAAGATATTGTCCAGCAGGAGTTTATGAGGTTCAAAGAGAAAATAATATTAACAAATTTGTTATAAACGCTCAGAACTGTATTCATTGTAAAACTTGCGATATTAAAGAACCTTCTCAAAATATAGTTTGGGTCACTCCAGAGGGAGGCGGTGGACCAAAGTATGGAAATATGTAATTAGCTATCTTAGAAAATTAGCAAAAATTGTTACTATTCCAATAATACCTAGCCAAATAATAAGATTTTTCAAAAAAACTTTTTTATTTTTATTTGCATAATAAAAACCTGGGAAGACCAGTGCAATTACTAATAAAAGATATATGACCGATAAAATATTTTCACCCATAATCCAAATTTATATTATGAAAGATCTATTGCAAATTTTTTGAGTGTTTCGATTGGCAAAACTTTCAATGTATTTTCATGAGTTCGTTTCAAAAAAATCGGGCAACCTTTTCCAGCTTCTACCGCTCTTGCATACCAAGTTGCGCAAACACACCAGCCATCTCCATCTTTTAAGCCTGGAAACCCAAACTCTGGGTGAGGTGTGATTAAATCATTTCCAGCTTCTTTACACCATTCCAAAAATTCAGTTGTAACTTTTGCACAAACAGTATGTAAACCATGATCATTTTCATCAGTATTACAACAACCATCTCTATACCAACCAGTAAGAGGATTTTTGGAACATAATTCTAATTTTTCTCCAAGTACATTTTTTTGAATTTTATCTTTAGGAGTAAATGTCATAAACACTATCATCAATTTGAGCATTGAATGATATTGATCTTCTCTCCTCTTTAGTATCTTTAAATGGATAAACTGTATGCATCAAATAATTTGGAAAGAAATAAAAATCTCCTACTTTTGGTTTTAAAGAAACAGTCGATGGTGACATAAAATGTCGTGTGCCATTTATTAGTTGAAGACT
Organism: uncultured Pelagibacteraceae bacterium; assembly: GCA_902582845.1. Lineage (GTDB taxonomy): Bacteria > Pseudomonadota > Alphaproteobacteria > Pelagibacterales > Pelagibacteraceae > Pelagibacter. Next base: position 3,871 of record CACHTQ010000009.1, read on the forward strand.
TCCACCATGATAGTCTTTATCTTTTTTTTGCACGTGTTTTCCAAAAGTTGAGGGAACTTTTAAAAAACCTGCACCTGATATATGACCATTATGCCAATGAGTAGGGTTATATTCATTTTCAAATTGTCTAACCACCCAAGAAGTCATTATCTTAAATTTCGAGATTTTCTTTTTTAATTCCCATTCTACCCATCGGGTTACACAACTAGCTAAAAATTGTCCCCATCCACTTTTTTCCATAATTTCTGGTTCAAGCATAAATTCTTGCGTAACATCACCAACTAATTGATGACCATGATCAAGTTTAGATGATTTTTTTTTATCAGCGACAATATCATCTATATATTTATTTAACATCTCAACTGTATTGACAGGTATTTTTGCATGCAACACTGATGGCCCAAAAGGTCTTACAAGTTTCATTTCAAGTTTTTCCATAATCTATATTTTTGTTGGATTGGGTTGACCTTTATAAACTTTTTCTGGGTCAAATTTTTTTTCTTTTTCAGTAAATTTCATCTTAACTTCTCTACCATTATCAATCGGCCCAAGAGGTATAGATCTATAAAAACAAGATCTATAACCGACGTGACAACTAGCTCCGTCTCCAATATCAACAGTAAGCCAAACCGAGTCTTGGTCATCATCAATTTTGATTTCAATTACTTTCTGAATAAAACCACTTGTTTTACCTTTGTGCCAGATAGCTTTCCTCGATCTGCTATAGTAGTGAGCTTCTTTTGTTTCGATAGTTTTTTTAAATGCTTCAACGTTCATATAACCATGCATTAAAATTTCTTTTGTTTGAGAGCACATTGTAATGACAGGTATTAAACCATCATTATCAAATTTAGGTGATAGAAGATTTCCCTCTTCAATTTCAACCACATTTTCTCTTTTTTTGAACATATTCGGTGATTATGTAGCACATATAGAGATATATTAAATATTTTAAAAATACGCATTTATATGTATAAAGCCCCTCATGAAGTTAGTTAAAGACATTGATAATAATCAAAATTCAGAGAAGATTTCTGATAAAGAAGCAGAAGAAGCTTTTAAGACTATTTTGTCATGGATGGGTGAAGACCCTAATCGAGAAGGATTATTAGAAACTCCAAAAAGAGTTGTTAAAGCATTTAAGGAGTATTTTAAAGGTTATAAGGAAGATCCTATTCAAGTTTTGGATAAAACTTTTGGCGATGTGGATGGGTATGATGACATGGTTATTCAAAAGAATATTTCTGTTCAAAGTCATTGCGAACATCATATGGCACCAATAATTGGTAAAGCTCATGTAGCTTATATCCCTAATGAAAGAGTTGTTGGATTAAGTAAATTAGCAAGAGTTGTTGAGGTTTTTTCTAAAAGATTACAAACCCAGGAAAGATTAACTATGCAGATTGCGAATACACTAATGCAATCTTTAGATGCAAAAGGGGTAGCTGTTACAATAGACTCAACTCATCAATGTATGACTATGAGAGGTATTAAAAAAGAACAAGCTACAACAGTCACAAATTATTATTTAGGTCAATTCAAAGAAGATTTAAGTTATCAAAATAGATATTTAAGGTTAATAAGCAATTCAAAAGATTAAAAGTGTCAGACCAATTTAAAGCATTAGTTTTAAATCAAGAAGGTGACAACTTTACAAGAGAAGTAAAATCATTAGACAAAAGTTTTTTAAAACATGGTAATGTAACCATCAAAGTTGATTATTCAGATCTTAATTTTAAAGATGGAATGATTTTAAAAAATGGTGGTAGGTTAGTAAAAGAGTTTCCCCATATCCCAGGCATAGATTTTTCAGGAACTGTTTTAGAAAGTGAAAATCCAAAATTTAAATCTGGTGATGAGGTAATTTTAACTGGTTTTAGAGTTGGCGAAATTTTTTATGGTGGATATTCCCAAATAGCAAAAGTTAATGGCGATTTCTTAGTAAAAAAACCAAGTGATTTAACAACTAAACAGGCAATGATCTTAGGCACTGCGGGTTTTACATCTTTAATGGCAGCATTTGCGATAAAAGCTAGAGAAGAAATATTACTAGGTGCCAAAGTAAATGAGGTTTTGGTTACAGGTGCTACTGGTGGAGTAGGAAGCGTTGCAGTTATGATACTCAATAAAATGGGATACAACGTTACTGCAGTAACAGGAAAAGATTCTAAAGCGGACTATTTAAAATCATTAGGTGCTAAAAGTGTTATAAATCGTGGTGAATTTGATAAAGATCCAAAACTTATAGATAAAGGTTTATGGGATGGGGTAGTCGATACAGTCGGTGGTAAAATTTTAGCTAATGCAATTGTTCAAACTAATTCAAATGGGATTGTTGCAGTATGTGGTAATGCAAGTACAAATGAATTAAATACTAATGTAATTCCTTTCATGTTACGAGGAATAAAACTTTGGGGAATGGACTCAGCTAATTGTAGCATCAAAAGAAGAGAATTTATTTGGGGAGAAGCTGCAAAATTAATTGATTTTAGCTTAATAGAAAAATCTATTCAAACTGTTAGCTTGGAGGAGTTAATTGAAACTTATCCTAAAATATTAAAGGGTGAAATTTCTGGAAGAGTTTTAGTTGATTTAAATAAATAATGGACTGGGATAAACTTAAAATTTTTCATGCAGTTGCAGAAGCAGGAAGTTTTACCAACGCAACTATAAATCTAAATCTTAGTCAATCTGCGATAAGTAGACAAATTCAATCTTTGGAACAAGACTTAAAAGTTCAATTATTTGAAAGACACGCAAGAGGTCTTACGCTCACCGAAAATGGAGAGTATGTATTTAAGACTGCACACGAAGTTATAAGTAAACTCAAAGAAGTGGAAACTTCACTAGGAGATCAAAAAAATAAACCAACAGGAAAATTGACAATTACAACAGTTAGAAGTTTTGGAACTCATTGGTTAACACCTAGAATTGAGGAATTTATGCGGTTAAATCCCGAGGTTGAAATTGAGTTGATTTTTGAGGATAAGGAGTTGGACTTAAGTACAAGACAAGCAGATATTGGTATTTTTATGAGAAGACCTAAACAATTAAATTATATTCAAAAAAAGCTTATAGATCTAAAATATTATATTTATGGGTCTAACAAATATTTAGAAAAATATGGTATGCCAAAAACTGTGAGTGACTTAAATAAACACAAATTCATATCATTTGGCAAAGGAGCACCTTCACCAGTTTATAATCCAGAGTGGGCATTAAAGTTAGGGATGCATGACGGAAAAAAAAGAAAACCTATAATGAAGGTAAACAGTGTTATGGGACTTTTACTAGCAGTGGAGTCTGGAGTAGGTTTAGCAGCACTGCCTGAATATTTAGTAAGCAATTCGACCAATATTATTAAAGTTTTGCCTAAATCTGAGGGACCAATCACAGAGGCACACTTCGTTTATCCACAATCTTTAAAAAACACAGCCAGAGTTCAGGCTTTTAGGAACTTTTTATTCAGTAAAATAGGCGACTGGAAGTCTTAGTTAGCCTGCGACATCTTTGCGATTGATAATCATTATCAATGAGAATAATTCTCATTCTCAATTAAATCATGCGGAAGAATGGAGAAATAATGAAAAAAATATCAATTTTTGCATTGATAGCATCTTTATTTGCCTCATCAGTTGTGATGGCAAATGAGGTGAATGTTTTTAATGCAAGACATTATAAAGCAGATGGTGAGCTTTATTCTAAGTTTACAAATATGACTGGAATAAAAGTCAATTTGATAAACGGAAAATCAGGTGCTTTAGAAAAAAGAATTCTAAGTGAAGGTGCTGATTCTTCTGCTGACTTATATATTACAGCTGATGCTGGAAGATGTGGAGCGATGGATGCAAAAGGTGCACTTCAAAGTGGTTTAACATCAGTAGCAATCAAAGATGCTGTACCAAAAACTTTTAGAACAAATAAATGGGTTGGAATAGCTAAGAGAGCTAGAATAATTTATTATTCGCCGGAGAGAGTTACAGGTGCAGAATTATCTGGAATGACTTATGAAGGTTTAGCTGATCCTAAGTGGAAAGGTAGATTAGTAATTAGAAAATCTAGCAATATTTATAATAAATCTTTAGTAGCATCATTAATTAAAAATAATGGAAAAAAAGCTACAGCTGAATGGGCTGAAGGAGTTGTTGCAAACATGGCAAGAACACCTACAGGTAATGATAGAGCTCAAATTATGGCAGTCGCAGCAGGAGAAGCTGATATTGCTGTAGCTAATACTTATTATCTTGCACTTATGTTGTCTGGTAAAAAAGGTGCAGAACAACAAGAAGCAGCTAAGAAAGTTAAAGCTTTCTTCCCTAATCAAAATGATAGAGGAACACACATGAATGTTAGTTGTGCAGCTTTAGTTAAAGGTGCTCCTAATAAAGCAAACGCTATTAAGCTTGTAGAGTTTTTACTGACTCCTCAATCTCAAGAGCATTTTACTAACAACACTTTCGAGTTTCCGATGATTAACGGTGTTTCACCAAGTCCATTAGTAGTAAATAACTTAGGATTAGATTTCAAACAAGACATGAAAACTAAGTTAGCTTCTTATGGAAAAAATCAGGCTGCTGCAGTAGAAGTAATGACTGCTGCTGGTTGGAAGTAACAATGAAACAAGAAAAAAAATTTATTTCAGAGATTGATTTAAATAAATCTTCCAAGGCATGTTCCCCATGTATTATGGAGTGTAAAAAAATCGATCAAAGAATAAATAAAAGAAAACTGGAAGAAATTGAACCTAAGGAAGTTCCGCATCTCCTTAAAGTTTTTGATTTCTAATTTTTCTTTCCGGTGTCCATCGTAAATGTAGATTACGGTGGACACTAAATTTGAAATACTTAATAAACATTAATTACTTTTCTAAAAAAATTAATATAATATAAAATTTTAAATGCATAAATTTTTTAATATATGGTTTTTTTTCTCATTATTGATTTCAATATTTGTCATAATTCCAATAATTACCGTATTTACAAGTTTTTTTGAAGAAACTTCAAACTATTATGAACTTTTAAAAAATACATTTTTAATCGAGTACATTTTTAATTCATCAGTATTACTAATATGTGTTCTTATTTTAACATTTATTATAGGTACTAGCTCAGCTTATTTGGTATCTTTTTTTGATTTTCCATTTTCTAACTTTTTTAAATGGGCATTGATATTATCTTTTGCAGTACCACCTTATATTTATGCATATTCGTTAACTGCTTTTTTTGAAAATTATGGCACTGCATATACAATTTTAAAAAATCTTTTTGGAGAAGGAAATTATAACCAACACATTCCTAAATTTGATGGCATGTTTGGCGCAATATTATCTATCTCTTTCTCTTTATTTGCCTATGTTTACATACTAGCGAGGGCTTCATTTTTATATCAATCTCAAAGTTTAATTGATTTAGGAAAAAACTTAGGTTTTTCAAAATTTAAATCTTTCTATAAAATAGTACTTCCTGCCGCTCGGCCTGCAATAGTTGCTGGACTATCTTTAGTTGCGATGGAAACTTTAGCAGAATTTGGTGCAGTTGATTTTTTTTCAATCAATACTCTTACAACTGGAATCTATAATTCCTGGATAGCTTTTGATGATTTAGCTTTTGCGAATAGAATATCCTTTTTCTTATTATTATTTATATTTGCATTGTTTATTTTAGAGAATTTTTCTCGAAAAAACGCACGGTATCATTTTAATGCCCGAGGAGGATTTAAACAAAAGGAAAAAATTAAACTTAATGGAAATAAATCTTTATATACATTTTTGTATTGTTTTTTAATATTCTTTTTTAGTTTTTTATTTCCCTTACTCCAAATGATGTATTGGACAATCAAATTTCCAGAAAATTTATTTGATTTAGAAATTTTTGAACTTTTAATAAATACTCTTTACATTGCTGTATTGTCTAGTTTTGTTTTAATTTTATTCTCATTAATATCTAATTATGGAAATAGAGTTTCTAAAAATAAAATCTTAAATGTTTTATCAACTTTATCTATTTCGGGTTATGCAATTCCAGGAGTTATTTTAGCTATTGCATTTATAAGTTTTATTGCATGGTTTGATAATAGCATAATTAAATCTTTGGGATTTGACTCTATCAAGAAAATTTTTATTGGTTCTATTTTAGGATTAGTATTAGTTTATTTTGTAAGATTTTACTCTTTAGCATTTAATGGAATAAAATCAGGATATGAAAAAATAAATATATCTGTTGATGAAAGTGCATACTTACTTGGTTACTCAAAAAGAAAGACCTTTATGAATATTCACATTCCTTTTTTAAGAAATTCCTTATTATTTATAATTATTTTAATTTCATTAGAGATAATTAGAGAATTACCTATAACATTAATCTTAAGACCTTTTAATTTTGAAACTTTTGCAACTACAGCATATATTTCCGCTTCAGAGGATTTATTAGAGGCAGCTGCTGCACCTTCTTTATTCTTGATATTAATTGCATCTTTATTCATTATAATTAGTTCAAAATATATTTTAAGAGAAAATAATGAGTAAAAATTTTTTTGAAGTAAAAAATGTTAACTTTAAAGTTGGAGGCAAGACAAAAGTAGCTAATGTGTCTTTTGCCATCGAAAATGAGGGAGATATTATATGTCTACTAGGCCCATCAGGAATTGGCAAAACTACAATTTTAAGAACAATTGCTGGATTAGAAAAAATTGAAAGTGGAACAATAGAGTTAAGAGGAAATATATTATCTTCAAATCAAATAAATGTTGAGCCTGAAAACAGAAATATATCACTTGCTTTTCAAGAAAACAGTTTATTCCCACATTATACGGTAGAAAAAAATATATTATTAGGCGCCGATAGAAATAAAGATAAAAAAGATAAAAATGTAAACTTTCAAGAAATTATTGATCTACTCGATATCTCTTTAATTTTAAATAAATTTCCACATGAAATTAGTGCTGGAGAAGCTCAAAGAGCTTCACTTGCGAGATCTTTAATCACTAATCCAGACCTACTATTATTAGATGAACCATTATCAAATGTTGATCAAAGTTTTAAAGAAGAAATACAGGAAAAATTAAAAAAAATATTAAGGAGTTCAAAAATAACTACAATAATTGTAACTCATGACTCTTATGAAGCATTTTATTTAGGATCAAAATGTGGAATTATTTTAAACCAAGAACTCAAACAATTTGATGATCCATATAACGTTTATCATTTACCAAACTCAATAGAAGTAGTTAATTTTTTGAATAGAGGCATTCTTATTCCTGCAGAGGTTACAAGTCCTAAAAGTTTAGAAAATAAAGATCTTGGAACAATTACGGGTAATTTTAATAAACCTTTTCCTATAGGATCAAAAGTAAAACTTTTGGTTCAACCAGAGGACTTGCATCATGATGACCAAAGTAATTTAAAGTTTGAAGTTATAGATAGAAAGTTTAGGGGTACAAATTTTATCTACACTCTTAAAACGCCAAGTAATTTATTAATTCCAGTTTTTGTTCACTCTCATCATATTCACCAACACGAGGAGAATGAAAAATTTGGCATAAAAAGACCAATTCATATTGATCATATTGTTTGCTTCTAATAAAAACTCTCTAAAATGAATAATAAATTTAGAGTTTTTTTAAAGGGTATTTTTGATGTTAGCCCACTGATGATTCCAGTTGTTCCATTTGGTTTAATATTTGGGGTTCTTTCAATCGATATTGGATTTAGCCCAATAGAAACAATGGGAATGTCATTAATAGTCTTTGGCGGTGCTTCACAAATTGTTTTACTGCAATTATTTTCAGGAGGCGCCTCATCTTTAGTTATAATAAGTTCAGTTGGAGCAGTGAACTCAAGACATCTTTTGTATGGAGCTGTTGTTTCAGAACATTTATCAGATTTAAAACTTATTTGGAAAATTATAATCTCATATTTTTTAGTTGACCAAGCTTTTGCAAGATCAAATGAGTATTTTAAAAAAAATAAAGATAAAAATAAATATTTTCATTTATTCGGTGGTGGTATTACTTGTTGGGTTATTTGGCAGACAACCACTTTTTTAGGAATTGTTTTGGGAGCTTTTATTCCTGAAAAACTAGGTTTAAGTTTTGCAGTGCCTTTAACTTTTTTGGCATTATTGGTTAACGATTTTAGAAAATTGATAAATGTGATTGTGATAATTATTTCAGGGTTAGTGGCAACGTTTGGATTTAATTATGTCCCTTATAAAGCATATGTAATTGTCGCTGGAGTAACTGCTTTACTGACAGCAGCAATTTTAACTAAGTTGAATAAAAAAAATGAGTAACTGGCTATTAATTATATACTGTGGTTTGATAACTTTTTTGACAAGGTTTTCAATGATAGCATTATTAAATAAAGAAATGTTCAATGATAGAATAAGAGAAATTCTCTCTTTTGTGCCTTCAGCAATTTTTCCTGCAATTATATTTCCTGCTATTTTTTTGGATAACTCTGGAGATTTCCAATTAGAAAACAATCCAAAGATAATGGCAGCAATAATTGCAATGTTAATTGGAATAATAAGTCAAAATATTATTGCGACAATTATCTCAGGGCTAGCTTCTTATTGGTTTTTAATTTTTATGGTATAAAAAATTATGAGAAAAATATTAATATCAATTTTCTTTTTATTTTCATTAAGTGCAAATGCAATGGAAAAAGAAACAACTTTTAAGAAAGAGTTGTTTGATAAAGCCCAATCAGATGGAAAAATTGTAGTAATCAGTTCTTGGATAAAATATTGCCCATCATGTGCTGGTCAAATGAAAATCCTTCAGAATGCAAAAAATAAAGGTGAATTATTAGACATTAAATTTGATAATATTGAATATTTTTCATTTGATGTGACTAAAAAGGAAATCTCTAATTTTTTTGATGTACAATATCAAACAACATTAATAATTTTTAAAGGTAATCAAGAAGTTTATAGAAGTATTGGTGAAACAACCGAAGATTTAATTTACGAAGCATTAAAAGCCTCAATTTAAATTAAGCACCTAAATTAATATTTTTTGCAACATTAAAATCAATTTCAGTGGGTTTTTTTAGTTTTAGATTGTTCATTAACTCAACATATTCATCTACACTACTAACCTGTAATCTTGGATTTTGTTTTTTTTCTTTACCAATAGTACTCACTTTCTCTCCTTTATAATCGTGAGCAGGGTATAAAAAAGTTTCATCAGGAAGTTTTAATAGTTTATTAAAAATTGAGTTATATGCATCTTTCGAATCTCCATTTTGAAAATCAGTTCGACCTGTTCCATTTATCAGCAATGTGTCACCAGAAAAAAGATAATTATCCATCAAAAAACTATAACTATCTGAAGTATGACCCGGGGTATACATTGCTTTAATTTTTAAATTTTCTAAATTTATAAATTCATCATCTTTTACTTTAATTTCAACAGCATCAGCCGGAGTATGATCGCCCATTATTGTGGAGCATTTCGTGATGTCTTTTAATTTTGAAGCACCCGTTACATGATCAGCGTGTATATGTGTGTCAATTACTTTTACTAATCTTAAATCTAATTCTTTTAATAAAATTATGTAATCACTTACGTTTTCTAAAACTGGATCAATTATCAAAGCTTCTCTTCCTTTAGATGAGGCAATTAAGTATGTGTATGTGCTAGATTTTTGATCAAATAGTTGTTTAAAAATCATAACTAAACATTATCATATAAGAATGGAATCCACTACATTTGATTGGTCTTGTTCACACACATGGAAACAGAGTGCTAAAAATACTGCGTGGTGTTTACTTGGGTGTTCGATCGGAGATTTTGGAACAATTTTATTTTTTCAATTGACCAAAATACCATTCCCGGTTTTAGCAATTATGATATTAGCAATCATAAATGGGTTGATTACAAGTATAATTTTAGAAACAATTATTCTAATCCGTCAAAATTTGGAATTTAATAAAGCTTTTAAAACAGCATTGGGGATGAGTTTTATTTCAATGATAAGCATGGAAACCACAATGAATTTAACCGATTATTTTTTAACTGGTGGAGCAATATTAACTTGGTGGGTTGTACCTTTAATGCTTATTGTGGGTTTTTTAACACCATGGCCATATAATTATTGGAGATTAAAAAAATATGGCATCAGTTGTCATTAAAAATTGGGACAATAAAACTTGGTTATCTTCACAAAATTATATTAATTCATTTAATAATTTTTTAATCAAAAATACCAAAATTAATTCAAATTTTAAAATTTTAGATATTGGTTGTGGAAGAGGGAAGATTTTAGGTTCTTTAAAATCAAGGTTAAAACTTAAATATAAACCTTTAGGTATAGATATTGTTAATCATAAAGATAGAGATAAAAGAATTAATTTTAAAAAAGCAAATATTTTAAATCTTTCTTTGACAAAAAATCAAAAGTTCGATTTAATTTTGATTAAACAAACTATTCATTTAATAAAATTAAGTGAAGTAAAAAAATTATTAAAATCATTAAGAAAAATATTAAATACAAAAGGTAAAATTATAATTTTTACTTTAGATACAGAAAATAATGAAATTCCAACTTTTAAATTAATGAAACTAAAACTTAATAAATCTCTTATAAGAGATAAAAAGATATTTAAGATTATTACAAATTTATATCCTCAAAGAATTCACAAAAAATTTATTTTTAATGTGAGAATAAGCAAAAAGAAATATCTCGGTATGATTAATAATAGATATATTTCTACGCTAATACCATTATCAAAAAAACAACTTATCCAAGGGATTGAAGAAATTAAATTAAGTTATAAAAATCAACTGAAATTTAAAGATAAGTTAACTTGTATTATTTTATAAAATTCTTTTAAGCAAATTTTCCTTAAACAATATTTTATGAATTAAAACAGCAAAAATATGTAAAGATATTAATGCGATAAGTGTATAATTGCCCAGGATATGAATTTCATAAAATATTTCTGCTAATTCAAAATTATCTTGAATTTCAAGATTGAAAAAAAACATATTAAGCTCTTCACCGTTATATAATTTTTTTAGAGCACCCGAGATTGTTATTATTAAAATTGAAATATATAAAAACACATGATTTAATCTTGCAATTATTTTTTGCCCAGGAAAAATGTTATTATTTAAGTTTGGGGTAGGATTAAAAGTTTTATATATAAGTCTTAATATAGTTAAATAAAATATACTTATACCGACTGCAACATGAATATTTTCTATGGTTAATCTTTTTTCACTGAAATCCATGTCTACTAGATACATACCTAGAGGAATTTGAATTATTAATACTGCGGCACTTAACCAATGAAATATTTTTGAAATAGCTCCGTATTCTGTTAGAGTGTTTTTTAATCCCATATGTTAATTAATCATATCATAAATGTATTTAAATATTTTTTCTGCATTTTAATTTTCGTATTATTGTCGCTTCCAGCTAATTCTGAAATGTCCGTTGAGGAAATAATAAAAGGAAGAAAAGCCTTGTTTAGCAAAAATTATAGTACTGCAAAAAGAGTACAAGCTTTGGCTAGTAAAGGAGAATTTGATAAGGCTAAATCTTTAATGATAGAAATGAGTGAAAATTATAAAACTTTGTTAGAATATTTTCCGGATAATTCAAAAGAGGGTTTTAAAACTGAAGCTCTACCTTTAATTTGGGAAAATAAAAAAGAGTTTAATGATTTAATGAAAAAAGCATCAGACGATATGATTAAATTATCATCATTATTTGAGGATGCTGATGATGTAAGAGCTACTTTAACTCAAATGATGTGGAGTAATTGCAAAGCTTGTCATAGTAAATTTAGAGCACCACATTAAATTTTAAGATTAAACGAAGGGGTTCGCTCTTTCGTTCTCCAACCAAAAGAGCTCCCCTTAGTCGCCTTTTTGGCATTTAAGTCCTAATGGACTTTTATTTTTTTCGTTTATGTTTTTATGAAATATAAAGCTACCCAGCTAAGTGTCAGGTGGCATTTGATTCATTAAAACTACCTCCTTGTATGAAAAAGATAAATTTTATATAGGTTGTATTCAAGATATTAATTTTCAATTTAGTAAAATATATTTCTTGAATACAACCTGGGTCTTTTGTAGTCTTCCAGCATCAAAAAAAATCTTCCCCTATAAATAGAAATTTGATTTGCATTCAATTAAATTGTAGTTAAGATTAATCATGAACTACTTAAGCGGACTTATAAATCTTGTAACCAGTTTAGTTATTTCAACTATAATAATTTATGCAATAAATTTTATAGCGGGATTTGCTGGAGCTGATTATTCATTTACAAATGGCGAGGTATTTGTGATGTGGATTTTAATGGCAATTTTAGTGAATAATTGTTTTAGAAAATAGAAATTAAATTTCTAAACATTATTCTTCTTTTTTTTTAATAATATTAAAGTATTATATTTAAAGGGGTGTCTTTTTAGACTGAGATTAAACCCTAAGAACCTGTCCGGTAATTCAGAAAGGGAAATAAATGAATAATTCTTTTTTTTTAGAACAATCCACTTCATTAATCTTAATAATTGCAATCAGTTTGTTATTTGCTTTTTTGGGAATTAATCACACTAAAAAATTCAAAGGATTAAATAATTATTTAACTGCTAATAGGAATATTGGTGTCTTTTCATTAACCACCAGTTTAACAGCATCAGCATTAGGAGCTTGGATTTTATTTGGACCTGCATCTGCTGCGACTTGGGGAGGGATAGGTGCAGTTATTGGCTATTCTTTAGGTACAGCTTTTCCACTATTTTTTTTAATTTACTTAGGAAAAAAAATTAGAAATGAATTCCCCAAAGGATCTTCTTTAATAGAATTTTTGAGAAGAAAATTTGGTAAAAGTTTATTTAAGCTAATTTTGTTGATGACCATATTTTATATGTTCATTTTTTTGTGCGCTGAGGTAACCGCTATTTCAGTTTTGATCAATTATATATCTGGCACTGAATTTTGGATTACAGCTTTAGTAGTTCTTTCGTCTACTCTAATTTATACGTTATATGGTGGATTAAAGGCTTCAATTTTTACTGATAATATTCAAATGATTGTTATAGGAGTTTTGTTATTCATCTCGTTTATTTATATTACCTCGTTTACAGGTTCTAAATTTTCTTTTGATTTTGTGTTAAAAAAAAATCCTCAACTTCTGAATAGTCATTACATTCCAAATTATACTGCAGGCTTAACTTTTTTTATAGCAGTAGCTGCAACTAATTTGTTCCATCAAGGAAATTGGCAACGTGTGTATGCAGCTAAAAATTACCAAACTTTAAAAAAAAGCTTAATTATTTCTTTTTTAATAATAATTCCTATTGTTTTCTTTATGGGTTTTTCAGGAATGGTAGCTTTCTCAATTGACCCTAGTACTAGACCAGATCTAGGATTTTTTTCATTATTTCTTAAAGAGCAAACAATTTTTTTATCTTTATTTGTAGTTATACTGGGGATGGCATTAACAATTTCAACTGTGGACACATTAATTAATGCAATCTCAAGTTTGTTAATTTTAGATGGAAAAGCAGTATTTAATTTGAGTAAAAAAACTAATTATTTAAACTTTTCTAAATATATAATTTTATTTTTATCTTTTATCTCTTTTATTATTGCATCAAAAGGATTTGATATTTTGTATCTTTTTTTATTAGCAGACCTGTTTTGTTGTGCTTTTGTATTAACTGTTTTTCTGAGTTTTTATGATAAATCAATTAATGAAAATTTAGCTTATATTTCTATTTTGATTGGATTGATAGGTGGATTTTTACTGTTCCCTTCACCCGATTTCTCTAAAAGTTTATTAGTAGGAATTTTCATACCAAAAGATTTATTTCCATCTTTAGTTACACAATCTTTGCTTTTTTTATCTTTTATTGTAGCGACCTTTCTGCCTTTGCTTATTATTAAAGCTAAAAAGCTTCGTATAAGTTGATTGTATTAAATCAATTAATAACTATATAAATGCCTCATGTCAGATAATCAGATTTTAATAAACAATTTATCAAAAGTTTATGACAATGGCTTTAATGCCTTAAAGAATATAAATTTAAAAATTAGAAAAGGTGAAATTTTCGCAATGCTTGGTCCTAATGGAGCAGGTAAAACTACTTTGATAAGTATTATTTGTGGAATAGTTAATCCGACCTCAGGGTATGTTAGTGTAGATGACTATGATATCATAAAAGATTACAGAGAAACTCGTTCAAGAATAGGTTTAGTCCCACAGGAATTAACTTTAGAGCAATTTGAGACAGTTTTTAATAATGTTTCTTACTCGAGAGGTCTTTATGGAAAAAAAGCAGATCCAAATCATATCGAGAAAGTTTTAAAACAATTAAGTTTATGGGATAAAAAAGATCTCAAACTTCGGCAATTGTCTGGTGGAATGAAAAGAAGAGTTTTAATAGCAAAAGCCTTATCTCATGAACCAACAATTTTATTTTTAGACGAACCTACGGCTGGTGTTGATGTAGAGCTAAGAAAAGAAATGTGGCAGGTTGTTGAAAATTTAAGAAAAACTGGTGTTACAATTATTTTAACTACCCATTATATAGAAGAAGCAGAAGCTATAGCTGATCGAGTTGGAGTTATAAATCAGGGAGAGATTGTGGTTGTTGATGAGACTAAAGAACTATTAAAAAAAATGGGTCATAAAAAACTTACAATAGATTTACAAGAAAAAATAAATCAAATACCAACAACACTCCAAAAATATAACTTATCTTTTACACCAGACTTGATGAGTTTAAATTATACTTATAATGTTCAGGCGAAACAGACAGGAATTACAAATTTACTACAAGATTTAAAAGATGCAGGCCTAAAATTAAAAGATTTAAAAACTGAACAAAGTACTTTAGAAAAAATTTTTGTAAATTTAGTAAGGGAAAAAAATGAAAATTAATCTTTATGCGTTGAGAGCAATTTATCTTCATGAAATGGATCGTTTTAGAAGAACTTTAACTCAATCTGTATTATCTCCAGTATTAACGACTTCGCTATATTTTATAGTTTTTGGCTCAGTAATTGGAGGGTATGTAGAAAAAATTGATGGAATAAGCTACGGATCTTACATCGTGCCTGGTCTGTTGATGTTAACATTATTAACCCAGTCAATTAGTAATACCTCTTTCGGAATTTTCTTTCCAAAATTTAATGGAACAATTTATGAAATTTTAGCTGCTCCGATTTCAACATTAGAGGTCGTACTTGCTTTTGTAGGAGCTGGTGCAACAAAAACATTAATAGTAAGTATAATTATATTTATCACCTCATTATTTTTCGTTGATGTTCAAGTCAAATATCCTTTGCTTATGATATTTTTATTAATTTTAGTGGCATTTACTTTTGCTTTATTTGGTTTTTTAATAGGTTTAATTAGTTCAGATTTTGAGCAAATGTCTATAATTCCAACTTTGTTTGTGACACCAATGGTATTTTTAGGTGGGAGTTTATATTCATTAGATATGCTGCCATCATTTTGGCAAACTGTGACTTATTTTAATCCAGTTGTTTACTTAATAAATGGTTTAAGATTTTCTTTTTATGGAGTTTCTGATTTCAATATATGGATAAGTATTGGAACTATGTTTTTATTTTTATCTATTTGTATAACAGTAGTAACAGTTCTTCTTAAAAAAGGTTATAAAATCAAATCTTAACTGACCCATTTCTGGGCCAGTTAATGACTAATAATACAAGAGGAGTAGTTTTATTAGAATTGTTCAGACTCTGTTGAACCTGCCATTGCCGTGGTAGAACTTTTTCCACTACTTATTGTGTTGGAAACAGCGTCAAAATAAGATGTACCAACTTCACGTTGATGTTTTACACTAGTATATCCATCTTTTTCACGAGCAAATTCTTGTTGTTGAATTCTTGAGTATGCTGTCATACCTTCTTTTTTATATTTTTCAGCTAACTCAAAAATTGCAATATTTTGTGTATGAAATCCTGCTAAAGTAATAAATTGAAATTTATAACCCATCTGACTAATTTTTTGTTGAAAGGATGCTATCTCATCATCTGATAAATGTTTTTTCCAATTAAATGATGGAGAACAATTATATGCTAAAAGTTTTCCTGGAAATTTTTCATGAATTGCATCTGCGAATTTTTTTGCTTCTTCAAGATTCGGTGTAGCAGTTTCACACCAAATTAAATCTGAGTAGGGTGCATAAGCAAGACCTCTTGATATAGCTTGTTCAATGCCGGCTTTTACATAATAGAAACCCTCTGGAGACCTTTCACCTGTTAAGAAAGGTTTGTCATTTTCATCGTAATCATTTGTAATTAATTTTGCAGCGTTTGCGTCTGTTCTTGCTAGAATAATTAAAGGCACATCTGCGATATCGGCTGCCAACCTAGCAGCTTTTAAATTTTTTATCATGGTACCAGTTGGAACTAAAACTTTTCCTCCCATATGACCACATTTTTTTTCACTTGCTAATTGATCCTCAAAATGAACACCAGCAGCACCTGCCTTAATAAATTTTTTTGCAAGTTCAAATACATTCAAAGGTCCACCAAAACCTGCTTCTCCATCAGCAATGATCGGTAGCATATAGTCAATTCTCTTCTCTTTTTTCATATCGCCATCTTTTAATTCCATATGTTGAATCTGATCAGCTCTAATTAATGCGTTATTCATTGATTCTACTAATTTAGGAGCACTATCATAAGGATACAAAGATTGGTCGGGATACATTTCTCCAGCACTATTAGCATCAGCTGCTACTTGCCAACCACTTAAATAAATTGCCTTCAAACCAGCTTTTGCATGTTGAACTGCATGATTACCTGACAAGGACCCTAAAGTATTAACATAATTTTCCGTGTTTAATAATTTCCAAAGCTTTGTTGATTGTTGTTTACAAATTGAATATTCGATTTTAATTGAGCCTCTTAGTCTTTCAACATCTTCAGGAGTATAGTCTCTTTTAATTCCTGCAAATCTTTTTAAATCATAAGAAATCTTTTCTGCACTCATTATTGGCCCCGGTAAAGTTCAATTGATTGAAAATGAATGTTAAGGGTTTGAAAATTAATTTGAGTCGTTAAGTGTCTCAACTAAATCTTTCATTCCACTTGAACCCCAATCACAATGATCATCTCTCATGTAGATACCTCTGCTATTATGTCTAGCAAGGTCTTCATGTCTTATGATTTGAGCTTCATTTTCGTTGTTTTTTAATTTTTCGTCCATGTAAATTTTATAATTTACAAAATTTACAAAATCTATTAAAAAGTATAAAACTGTTGTAAACTAAAGAAAAATTTTGTAAAAATAAATTTACAAAATTTACTAATAGAAAATATGAGTCAATTAAATCTAAAAATAGGACCAAAAATCAAGGCTTTTAGGAGACAGTTAGGTCTTCAAGCTAATAAATTGGCTGAGGATTTAAATATATCTCCTAGTTATCTTAATCTTATTGAGGGTGGAAAAAGGAAAATAGATGGAGATTTACTCTTAAAAATTTGTGAAAAATTGAATATTGAACTTTCTCAATTAACCTCAAAATCAGATATCAATTTAGAAAATACTTTATCAGAAATACTCGATGATAAATTGTTTGAAGATTTAGATATACTTGGTCCAGAAGTAAAAGATTTAGTTGGTACTAATCCAAAAATTGGTAGAGCAATAGTAAGACTAGGAGATATTTTAAAAAAAAAGAATCATGAAATGATTAATAAAATTGAAACAATATCTGGTAAAATTGTTGATAATAGAAAGAATTCATTTCCTGGTGAAGTTATTTCAGACTTTTTACAAGAAAATAAAAACTATTTTCCAAAATTAGAAGATTTCGCAAATAATGTTTTTGAAAAAGTTCAAAAAAATAATAGAACTAGATATATAGCTCTTTGTGATTATTTAAAATCAGAATATGACATAACAGTAAAAGATGTTATTCCTGAAGAAAATAAACCTTTCTCGAAACTCTACAAAAAAAATAAAAAAGAATTACTGTTAAGCGATTATAGCTCTTTAGAAACAAAAAAACTTCACGCAGCCGCCCAAATAGCCCAAGAGGGTGCTGATAAAGAAATTGAAGAATATTTGTCAAAATTTACTTTTCCATCTGATGAGTCTAAAAAATTAACAAAAATTGCTTTATTAAATTACTGCGGTGCTGCAATCTTAATGCCTTATAAACTTTTTCATACAGAATGTAAAAAACTTAAGTATGATTTAGAGTTACTACAAAATACTTTTGCTACGTCTTTTGAACAGGTAGCTCATAGAGTAACGTGTTTACAAGATCCAAAATTACCAGGGATACCATTTCATTTTTTAAGAGTGGATATGGCTGGAAATATATCAAAAAGATTTTCATTATCAGGAATAGAGATTCCAAGATATGGTGGCGCTTGCCCACGTTGGAACGTTTATTCAGCTTTGACAAGACCTGGCATTATTCAAGCTGCTGTTAGCAAAATGTCTAATGGTGAAAAGTATGTTTGTATTGCTAGAACAGTTGAAAAAGGGATTGGAAGATTTGGACAATCAAAAAGTATTTTGTCTATTGGATTGGGATGTGAAGCAAAATATGCAAAAGAATTTATTTATTCAGAAAATTTAAACATTAATGATAAATCTACGGAAATACCAATAGGTGTGTCATGTAGAACGTGTGATAGATTAGACTGTTCACAAAGAGCTTTCCCTCCATTACACAAGAAATTCGATGTTGATATTAACTCTAGAGGTGTTTCAGTATATGTTGGAGACAAAAACACATAGTCGATGATTAAATTTATCATACCTGCTATCGCTATATTTTTGTTAGTTCTATTCTGGGAAAAGATAAATGAAACGATTTATAAAAAATTTAATATCAAGATAAATTACATTGTTGCTACGATTACAGTAATAATTTTAGGGGTAATTTTTGCTTTATTATACTTTTAGTTAAAATAAATAAAAATTAAAAATGAAAGAGATTTTTAAAAATGTAAGAAATAAACTAGCAGAGAAATACCTTGATAATAATAGTTTAAAAAACACAAAAAAATTTAAACCAAGAATTAAAGCTAGAATTCGAAAAAATAAACAAATAATTAATAAAAACATTGATGACTTTTTTGGCTGGGTTAAAGGCGCTGAATTAGTTGAACTTAAAGAATGTAATGTTTCTGAAGATCCAGTTAGACCAGAATTAAGTGTGACTTTCAGAAGAAGTCACGGCAGAAAAATATACGGTGTAAAATACAAAAAAGAAATCCATGCTGTAATGTGCTTCGCTTTTACAAACAAAGTACCAATAAATGTTGAGGAACTAGATAAATTTAGCCAAGATGCCCATCTACAAAGCACTCACAGAGGTCAAAATGTTGGCCAGATTGCAATTGCTTATACAGTGTGGTCTAAAAAAAAAGGTGGTGGAAAATTGATTGTTAAGGAAGTTTACAAAAAAATTAAAAAATCTAACCACTTAAATAGATTAGTCACGCTCTCTCCTCTAACTGAAATGGCTACAAAATTTCATAGCAAAAATGGTGCGAAACTTTTACAAGTCAATGAAACTACTCAAAATTTTGAGTATGAGATAATAAAAGAATAAAAAATTTTAAATTCATATAAAATGAAAATATATATGATAAATTTTTTATATTTTCTAATTTTAGTTTTGAGTTTAAACAATTTGACATTTGCTATGGAAAAAAAACCTTATCATCATCTCTCTGACGGTACTTTTAGGAATCCTGAAGGCTCACCAAAAAGAGATCCAAATGTGAAATGGTCTTATAAAATTTTTAACCAAGAGAAAAAGAAACTTGATATGACAATTTCTGAAGGTCACGTTTTAGAAAAAAATATAGTATTGAGTAACTTAGAAAAATATAAGGATAATGATTATATTGCTTGGATTGGTCATGCTACGTTTATTATTAAATTAGGAGATACTACTATTATCACTGATCCAGTTTTTTCGAAGAATGCAGGTCCACTAATATTTGGACCAAAAAGATTTACTGAACCAGCATTGAAATTAAGCGAGATACCTAACATTGATTTATTTTTACTCACCCACAATCATTATGATCATCAAGATATGATGACAATAAGAAAATTTCCTTTTAAGGACTCCAAAGTTTTGCTTCCACTAAAACTTAGCAAATATTTTAAAACGAATGGATATCGAGATATCAATGAGATGGATTGGTACGACGAAATTAATATTAATAAAAATTTAAAAGTTACTTTTCTTCCAGCTGTTCATTGGTCAAAAAGAAGTTTAACAGATACCAACAAAACTTTGTGGGGAAGTTTTTTAATTGAATATAATGGAAAAAAAATATTATTTGCCTGTGATACAGGATATGGAAATATTTATAAAGATTTAGGAAAAAAATATGGACCAATTGATTTAACCATAATCAACATTGGTGCGTATAATTTTTATCCAATTATGCCTTATAAAGATAAATCTATTTATCATACCAATCCAGAAGAGGCCCTTAAAATTGGAAGAGATTTGAAAAGTAAAAAGGTTCTTGGTATGCACTGGGGAACATTTGTATTATCTTTGGAGCCAATTATGGAGCCACCAGTAAGATTTAAAGATAATGCTGAGAATTATGGATTTAATAAAGAGGATGCACTTATCTTTAAGATTGGTCAAATTTCAAAAATATCAGATATTATTAACTAAAAATTTATGAAAAAATTTAATTGGAATTATCCTACTTCAATGTGGGTAGGTGAAAATAGAATTAAAGATTTAAGCATAGCTTGCAAAAATTTAAATGTGAAAAAACCTTTGTTGGTGACTGATAAAGGACTTGCACAATCAACTATTGTTAAAGATGCTTTGTCAAATTTAAAAAGTAATAATTTATCTATTGAAATATTTAATGATGTGATTGGTAATCCAACAGGTAAAAATGTAAGTGACGGAGTAAAACATTATAAAGAAAAAAATTGTGATGGTGTGATTGCTTTTGGTGGTGGAAGTGGTCTTGATGTGGGAAAAGCAATAGCATTCATGATAGGTCAAACTTTATCATTATGGGATTTTGAGGATGTTGGCGATAACTGGACTAAGGCTGATCCAAACAATATCGCTCCTATTATAGCTGTGCCTACTACAGCTGGAACAGGTTCTGAAACGGGTAGAGCATCTGTTATTTTGAATGAAGAACTAGGAGTAAAGAAAATTATATTTCATCCAAAGTTTTTACCATCCATAGTTATTTTAGACCCAGTTTTAACAAAAGATTTACCCAAAAAAATGACAGCCGCAACAGGTATGGACGCACTAGCACATAATTTAGAGGCTTTTTGTGCTCCAGGTTATCATCCAATGGCTGACGGAATAGCTTTAGAGGGTATGAAATTAATTTCAAAATGGTTACCAGAAGCATATAAAAATGGATCAAACCTTGAAGCTAGAATGAACATGCTTGCAGCTGCTAGTATGGGATCTACTGCATTTCAAAAAGGCTTAGGTGCAATTCATTCGTTGAGCCATCCAGTAAATGCTTTAAATAATCTTCATCATGGCTTATCAAATGCAATTTTTATGCCATATGTTTTAACTTTCAATAGAGATGTGATTGAGAGCAAAGTCGGAAAGATCGCAGAGTATCTAGAGCTAAAAGATAAATCTTTTGGTGGTTTTTTGAAATGGATTTTAGATTTAAGAGAAGAATTTGAAATTCCACATAAATTATCTAGTGTGATAAATGAGAAAGATTTACAAATTGATCGTTTATCAAAAATGGCTTTAGATGACCCATCAACAAATGGTAATCCAAAAAAATTAAAGATTGAAGATATGAAAAATATGTATCAGCACAGCATGTCTGGTAATTTGTTTTAAATGAAAAACTTTAATATTTTAATCGTTGAAGGAAATTTAAAAGAGGAAAATCAAAATTTTTTAAAAGTAGGTATTCAAACACATACTGAGAGTTTAAAAGATAGTCTCAATGGATTTGATAATCATTACAATTTTGATGTTATTAATCCATCGTCTGATTTAAATTTAGATGAGGTAAAAAATAAACTTCCAAAATATGACGGTTTAATTTGGGGTGGAAGCAGTTTGAACATCTATAACAATACACCAGAGATAAAAAGACAAATTGAATTTATGAAAGAATGCCAAAAACAAGTTAAAAATATTTTAGCGATTTGTTGGGGAATGCAAGTTGCAGTGACTGCTGCTGGAGGAGAGGTAAAAAAAGCAGAAAAATCTCATATTGGAATTGCAAATGATATCATGATTAATAATGAGGGATTTAAATATCCTATTTATAAAGACAAGAATAATAATTTTAATTCTCCAGCGTTTAATTTTGATGAGGTAATAAAGTTGCCGCCAAATGGAATTTGTTTAGCATCAAATAGAATAAATAAAGTTCAAAGTTTATACTTTGAGGTAGGTAAATCCAAAATTTATGGATTACAATATCATCCTGAAATAACCTACGAAAAAATGATAAGTTTAATTGAGTTTAGGAAAGACAAATTAATCCAAACTAGAAAAGCGTTTAAAGATGAGGAAGCAATTAGAGATCATATAATTTTTATTAAAAAAGAAATTACTGTGTCAAATAAGACACAAAGAATGATTGAGTTAAAAAACTGGTTAGATAATATAAATTTGATCTGAAATGTTAAGTTATATTATACCTTTTATTGTTCTAATATTAATTGTTGTTTTTATTCATGAGTATGGACATTATTATTTCGCTAAAAAATATGGAGTAGGAGTTACAGATTTTTCTATAGGTTTTGGTCAAGAAATTTTTGGTTGGAACGATAAATCAGGAACAAGATGGAAAATATGCTGGATACCTTTGGGTGGATACGTAAAGTTTTTTGGAGATAGAAATGTATATTCTCAAGCAGATCATAAAGAAATTTTAGAAAAGTATAATGAGGAAGAGCAAAAAAAATTATTTATTTTAAAACCTTTATATCAGCGAACTTTAATTGTATTTGGAGGCCCTCTTGCTAACTTTTTACTGGCATTAGTAATTTTTTTTTCAATTTATACTTTCGTTGGTAAAGACTTTACACCAGCAGTTATAAATGAAGTTCAAAAAGATAGCCCTGCTATGATAGGTGGTTTAAAGCAAAATGATGTAATTTTAGAAATAGATGGTAACAAAGTTGAAAGCATAATGGATGTCTCTAAATTTATTACAATGTCCACTGATGAAATAATAGATTTTAAAGTAAAACGATCGTATGATGAATTAACTTTAAAGATAAAACCAAATATTGTTCCAGGTGAGGATAATTTAGGCAATAAACTTAATAAAAGAATAGTTGGAATAAAATTAGGGGCCTATAATAATGAGATTAACCACGTTAAACTAGGACCTGCACAAGCAATATATCATGCTTCTCACGAAGTTTATTATGTGGGTGTTTCCTCTTTAAAATATATTGGAGCAATGATTTTTGGTAAAGCTGATACCTCTCAGCTTGGAGGCCCTATAAGAATAGCAAAAATTTCAGGGCAGGTTGCAGAGTTTGGGGTTTTGGCGTTTATTAGTATGATGGCTTATATCTCAATCAGCCTTGGTTTAGTTAACTTGTTTCCAATTCCGATGCTTGATGGGGGACATTTAATGTTTTATGCATTTGAAAAAGTTTTAGGTCGACCATTATCTCAAAAAACACAAGAGGGTTTTTTTCGAATCGGATTGTTTTTATTAATATCTTTAATGTTTTTTACAACTTTTAACGATCTTAAAGACCTTGGATTATTTAATTAGGATTTTCTTGAAAAGTTCAAAAACCCAATAAAATCAACATTTTTTGGTTCACACAATATGTTGTGTATAACTTTTTATAATATACTAAAAAAAGTCTTGATTTATCAACACTTTTGACAACAATGAAAATAACCTAATAAAACCGGAGCTAAAATGAATAAAAAACAACTAGTTGTCAAAATTTCAGGGG
>CACHTQ010000010.1 GCA_902582845.1 uncultured Pelagibacteraceae bacterium
TTACCTGCAAAAGCTTTAAAAGAAGTATTCAATAAATAACGAAATAACGCCTTTTTACAGCCTTAACGAAATTATCGTTAAGGCTGTTTCTATATGCAAATACTGCATACCCAATTTTCGTAATCAGCGTTAGTTTTTAACATTTAATAAAATAAAAGAGCTTACTTTAACAGGGAGGTCTTATGACTAAATTAATAAAAATAATAAGTGCGCCACTTATTAGTTTAATTTTTTTATTAAACATGAGTAGTGCTGGTATGGCAGATACAACCGTTTCTGCCGAAGTAGGGTTTATTTTTAATACTCTATTATTCTTGATTTGCGGTTTCCTAGTAATGTTTATGGCAGCAGGGTTTGCAATGTTAGAATCAGGTATGGTTACATCAAAAAGTGTATCCGTTATCTGTGCAAAAAATATAGGTTTATTTTCAATCGCAGGAATTATGTTCTGGTTAGTGGGTTATAATCTAGCTTACGGAATTCCAGAAGGTGGTTATATTGGTAAATTTATTCCTTGGTCAGACGCTAGTGCTGTTGATACTGGTTATTCAGACGGATCAGATTGGTATTTCCAAATGGTCTTCTGTGCAACCACAGTTTCAATAGTTTCTGGTACGATGGCAGAGAGAATTAAATTATGGCCATTCTTCGTATTTGCTGCAGTTCTTTCGGGAATTATTTATCCAATCGTAATGGGTTGGCAGTGGGGTGGAGGCTGGTTAGCAGAAGCAGGCTTTTCTGATTTTGCTGGTTCAACTTTAGTACACTCAACTGGTGGAGCAGCAGCTTTAGCTGGTGCAATGATTATTGGTCCTAGGCTTGGAAGATTTACAAAGTCTGGTGCTCCAGCGCCTCTAAAACCGTTTGCAGCTTCATCAATTCCATTAGTAACAATTGGTGTATTTATTTTATGGTTAGGTTGGTTTGGTTTTAATGGTGGTTCGCAGTTAGCTATGGGAACTGCTGTTGATGCAATTGCTGTATCAACAATTTTCATGAATACATTTTTAGCAGGTGCAGGTGGAGTAATAGGTGCCGCTATAATTACTAGACTACATTTTGGTAAAACGGATGTAGTCCAAATGTTAAATGGATGTATTGGTGGATTAGTTGCAGTAACAGCTGAACCTTTAGCTCCATCACCTTTTGCAGCCATCCTAATTGGTGCTGTAGGTGGATTAATTGTAGTTTATGGTACAAAACTATTATTCTCATTAAAAATTGATGATGTAGTAGGTGCGATACCAGCACACTTGTTTGCAGGAATTTGGGGAACATTAATAGTTCCAGCTACAAATTCTGATGCAGCGTTCAGTTCACAGTTAATTGGTGTGTTATCAGTTAACATATTTGTGTTTATAGTCGCTTACATTGTGTTTAGCGCTATTAAAGCAACTATTGGCCTTAGGTTGAGTAAAGAAGGTGAAACCAAAGGTACTGATGTAACTGAAACTGGTGTAATTGCATATGCAATTCGTGACTAGTTGTTAACAACAAAGGGACTCTTCGCTCTCTGTATATTCTCTCAGCGAATACTCATAGAAGAGTCCCTAAACTTTCTCTTAGTTAGTTAAATAATAAGCCCCTCCCTCAAGGGGCTTATTCATTCTGATCCCACAAATCTTTATAATTTATAAAAGGTGATAAACCGTAACTTGAATTAACATTTGTCAAATGAATAGATAAACTTTTTAGAGGAGATATACAAAACTCATTTTTATAAATCTCATTGATGTATTTTTCAAAAGGATCATGACGATTTTCACAATTTTTTGAAAAATTTTCCCAATATAAATCCAATAATTTTTTGCTAGTCAAAAAAGTGCATAAAGTCTTGTTTATTGTTCTCCAGTGTCTTTTATTTCCTATTAGAATATTCGTTTTTTCATTATTCATATAAAGATATGGATAATCTGCAGGACACATAAAAATATCTTTACCCACTTGAGATGAAACTCTTTCATACGTGGAAATCATCTCGTCTAACATGGATTCAAAATGAAGATAATCATCCTCAATAAAGAAAATTAGGTCTTCCCCAATTTTTTTTCCAATCTCAAAACTTTGAAATAAACTAGCTAAATTAGAAAAAGTCTCTTGTGATTTTTGTTTTTTTATTTTGGTTTCAAATTTTTTTGTGTCTAAGGAAATAATTTCGCTATCCACTTCTTTTATTATTTGTTTAATTTTCTCAAGATTTTTCTCTTTTGATGAGTCATCTAGAACAATTGTTTTTATTTTTAAATCTGAGTATTTTTTTTGACAAAGATTGATAGATTTTATTAATGATTTTATTGATCGAATTGAATAATCTATTTTTGGTTTTTCGAATAATCTCCTTTTATTTTGATCCCAAACCTCAATTTCTGTATTAACCCTAACAATAATTAGTATTGAAGTTACCTTTCTTGTAATCTTTACCTCTCCTAATGGCAAGACTATTGATTTTTTATTTAAAATTGAAAGATCTTTATTTAATTCTTTATTTAACGTAGGTGAGATGAATTCGTTTTGATCAATTATCTCAAAACCAAAAAGTTTACAAATTTTAATGAAAAACTTTTTCATATGTTTTTATTTATGATATAAATATTTACAATATAATGACAATTAAATCATCCCAAACTCTTGTAGCTGAAGCTCTAAAGGAGATAAACACCATATCTTCCGATGAAGCTTATGAGAAATGTAATAAAAATGAGTGTAACCTAATTGATATAAGAGATGTAAGAGAATTGGAACGAGAAGGAAGAATTCAAGATTCAAATCATATTCCTCGAGGGATGTTAGAGTTTTGGCTTGATCCAGATAGCGCATATTTTAAACAAGGTAAGCTAGATTTAAATAAAGAAATGGTTTTATTCTGTGCAGGTGGAATGAGATCAGCTCTAGCAGCAAAATCTTTAAAAGATATGGGATTTAAAAAAGTCTCGCATATTGATGGGGGTTTTGGTGCATTGAAACAAAGTAAATTTAAAATTACTTAATTATTTAATTCATCTAAAGCGTATTCAAGTCTATCTTGGCCCCAAAATAAATTATTATTTATAACAAAAGTCGGAGCACCGAAGATGTCATTCTGGAAAGCATTGTTCGTCAAATGTTTAAGTTCGTCTTTAATCTTTTGGTCTTTAATACCAGTTTCAAAATCATTAGGTTTGATCTCACATTTCGATAATATATTTTTTACAATTTCCTCTTTCGAAACATCTTCATTATTTTTCCAATAAGCATCAAAACAGAGATCAAAATATTTATCTTTCTTTTCATTATTAATAAAAAGATAGCCCCTCATGAGATAAAGAGAATTAATTGGGAATTTTTCGTTCCAAACAAAGTCAATTTTATTTTTTTTAGCAATTAAATTGCAGTCATTTTTCATATTTTTCATTTTTTTCTCATTAAAAGCAGGGGCGGTAATGCCGCCTAAATTATGAAGTCCACCAAGAAGAATTGCTTTATAGTTAAACTTATTTCTATCATTGGAATTAATTATTTTTTTATGCGCTAAAAATGAATAAGGACTGATAAAATCAAAATAAAAATCGATTTTTTTAGTCATATAAACTTACGTTTTTGACATAGAAAATTCTTATCAACCAATAAACTAATATACCAAGGGGTCCAATTAAATATATAATGATTAGCGGTATTGATAATAAAAATTTATTTATCATAAATTTTTGTGAGTCTTTCACAACCCAACCTCCAGCAAATAGATTAATGGATATAAAATGTATCCAGAACATCATAAGAAAGTTTTTGTTGGAAAATAAATCTGTTGTGTCATCAATACCCAGATATAGACTAAAATTAACATCAAAATCGTATGAACTTAAATAAGATTTGTATAATAAAAATATATATGCACCGCTCAATATAAAAAAAGGAAATATTGAAGTTACAAAATATCGGCAAAGATTAGATGTTGGAAAAAAAATTAAAATTAACCAAAATGGAAGAACACCTAAATTCACCCAATAGTAGAGCATATCTATTGTAAAATAATTATAAATTTGTTCGATCATTTTAAAATATATTATATTAAATCTTTCTATGATTCCTATAAGAAATAAAAGAAAAACTTTAAAAGTAACTGTTGAGGAGATGAGAAATTTTGCATTTGCATATGTAGAAAAATATGCACCATCTAAACAACAGCTTAAAACTTACTTACTTAAAAAATACTTAAAAACTTCTGTGCCAAATGTCAAAAAACAGGATGTTACTGATTTAATTGACATTGTCCTTTCAGATTTAGAAAAAAATAAGTTTATTAATGATAAATTTTACTCAGAAAGCAAAGCCAAAAGTATGATTCAAAGAGGAAGTTCAATAAACAAAATTAGAAATTACTTAATAGGCAAGGGTATCAATAGTGAATATATTAAGGAAACAGTAAACAAAATACATGATGATAATTCGGATCAAGATTTTTTTTCAGCAATTAAATTATGTAAAAAAAAAAGAATTGGCCCCGCGAGGACAGAGGACAATAGATCACTATTTTACAAAAAAGACATATCCTTATTAGCAAGAAATGGATTTGATTTTGAAACCTCAAAAAAAGTAATGGAAATTGAAAAAGATGATTTTATTAAAATTGTAAAATTACTTTGATTTATTTTTTTTATTTTCTTTCACTAAAAAATCAATTTTATTTTTTATATAATTTTTAACAAAAACAAAAATAAGTAAACCAAAAATTGAAACCGAAACAACTATGATTAAAATAATTCTTAGCTGATCGTCCATTAGAAAATATTTTTACTTTTTAAGATTAAACTTGGGTTTTTAAAATCTTTTTTTCCATAAAAAATTTCTTGTCCATTAAAATCAGTCACACTTCCACCAGAATGTTTTAAAATTGCATGACCTGCAGCTATATCCCATTCTGAAGCTCTTGGTTCTGCAACATAACCATCATACTCTCCAGCTGCAATTACACAAAATTTTAAAGAACTTTTCATTCTTACATATTTTTTTACATTAAGTTTTTTATATATTTCATTTATTTCTGGTTTGATTTTATTAGAGTAGGATACAAATTTAATTTCATCTTTATTAAAATTTTTTGAGTTATCTAATTTATTTGGCTTTCCACTTATTAATTCAAAAGATAAATTATCTCCATAAGAATAAAACATTCTATTTTTTGCTGGAGCATAAATTAATCCAGCTGCAGGTTTTTTTTGGATTATCAATCCTGCATTAATTGTGAATTCATCAAGATTGTTAATATAATCATAAGTCCCATCGATTGGATCGATCAACCAAAAATTTTCTAAATTATCTCGTGATTTATTTTCGGATGTTTCCTCAGATACAATTGGAATATTTGGTGTTAATTCTGATATTTTTTTGGTTAAAATTTTATTAACCTCTAAATCACCATTGCTAACAGGAGTATTATCTGATTTTATTTCTTTAGTTAGACCTTTTTTTCTAAGATCTAAAGAAATCTTTCCTGCATTTAAAAAAGTTTCAATTAAATCTTCAACAATTTTTTTTATATCACTTTGGATCATTTATTTTTTTTAATTCTATATTTTCAGAGTTGATTACTTTTTTGCCAGCATTTTGAAAATTTACTGTTACTTTACCTTTAATTATTGATTGAACTTGTCCTATTCCCCAATCTTTATTCGCTGGATTGAAAACTTTGTCGCCTGGTTCAAAATCAAAAATCATTTAATTTAATTTATAATAGAAATAAGTATAAATACCATCAAATGAATAATAATTTAAACTCTATCGGTTTAAAAAAAAGTCCTACTGATACAACTGTAGTCGTTGCAATGTCAGGTGGTGTAGACTCATCAACTGTTGCTGGAATGATGAAAAAAGAGGGATATAAAGTTATAGGCATAACTTTAAAACTCTACGATGATGGTAAAGAGGTTGCTAAGTCTAAACAATGCTGTTCAGGACAGGATATAATGGATGCAAAAAGAGTTGCTCAAAAATTAGATATTGAACATAAAATTCTTTATTATCAAAATAAGTTTAAGCAAGGTGTAATTGATAACTTTGTTGATAGTTATTTAAAAGGCGAAACACCTATTCCATGTGTTCAGTGCAATCAAACTGTAAAATTCAAAGATTTATTTGAAGTTGCTAAGGATCTAAAAGCAGACGCATTAATTACTGGTCATTATGTAAAAAGTATTACTACTGATAATCAAACCAATATGTATCGTGCAATTGATGAAAATAGAGATCAAAGCTATTTTTTATTTAATACCTCTAGAGAACAATTAAATTATTTAAGATTTCCATTGGGGGGCATGCTTAAAGATGAAACAAGATCTATAGCAAAAAAACTTAATCTAAATGTAGCGGATAAGCCTGATAGCCAAGATATTTGTTTTGTACCTAATGGTGATTATGCTTCCGTAATTCAAAAATTTAGACCCGACTCTTTCAAAAAAGGAAATATTAAAAATTTAGATGGAAAAGTGATTGGGGTTCATGATGGCATCATTAATTTTACAATAGGTCAAAGAAAAGGAATAAAAGTCTCAGATAAAGATGCATTATATGTAATTAGAATAGATGCAAAAAAAAATGAAATTATTGTTGGCCCAAGAGAAATGCTTGGAAAAAAAGATATTAAACTTATTAATCTAAATCTCCTTGTTAATGAGGATGAATTTAAAAATAATATTTTTGTTAAAGTGAGATCAACAGGCAAACTTCTTAAAGGAAAGGTAAATTTCAACAAAGATAAGACTGCATTAGTTAATTTAGAGGAGTTTGAGGATGGAATATCTCCTGGTCAAGCATGTGTTTTTTATAATAAGGATAAATTTGGTTTTAAAGTTTTAGGTGGTGGATGGATTAAAGATTAACTTATTTTTTTCCACATCAAAAAAGTTAAAAAATAAAAAGTTATCACCCCTATAAAATAGTCCCATTCAAGCGCGTGTTTTAAAAATTTTAAATTAAAACCAAAGAAATTATCACCTGGTAGACTTATTATTGGTATACTTATTGCAGCAACAATTATGAGAAGAGAAACTAAGTATAATTTAAGTTTTAAAATATTTTTGTTGATATATTCATTTAACTTTTCTTTTAATGAAAATAATGTTGCGACTAAGTAAGCTTGAGCAACAATCTCAAAAACAATAAAAGTAAACATGATAACTCTTCTAAAAAGTTTATATAGATCATTATCAAACTTAACCCCTAAAAAAATTGCATGAACTGTGAGAGCAATTGCAGAAGCAATTCCAAAAAAGACAATTTTTTTTTTATGTTTGTGATTAGGATCAAAAATTTCAATTACCTTTTTATTTGCCAACCAGTAGATTATTAATAAATAAGATGTAAAAAACATTGCAGGTTTAAAAATTAAATAAGTTGGAAAATATCTCGCTGTTCTGCTAATTGAAACACCTCCATCAATATAGGGAAATGGCATAAATATTCTATATTGAGGTTCAATTAGTGAATGAAATTGAGTGGTTATTAAAAGACAGGCGTTAACAGCTACAAATGGAATTATAAATATCCATATGCTTATAGATCTTGCCTTTTCAATTGAATTCATCAAGAACTATTTCTTTTTATTTTTTTTCCTAGCTCTTCTTTTTTTAGACCCCATTTTTCTTCGGCCTCTATGTTTTTTCGGATATCCCATTATTCCCTTCTGTTATAATTTAATTGAAATTATGTGAGGGATATAGCATTGTCCTTTAAAGTTATCAATTTTTTTATGGTAAAATCATTTAAGACATTTTTAAAACATACTGCAAAAGATTTTCATAATCAGTCAGTAAATCCACCAGTAGTTAGAGCTTCAACGATAATATTTAAATCAATGAAGCATATAAGAAAGACACAAAAAAAGGCTCAAAAAAATCCAGTCGGCGGTCATTACGATTATGGAAGACAAGGAACTTCAACAACCTATATTTTACAAAAGATTTTAACTAAGCTCGAAGATAGTTATCATGTATTTACCACTCCTACAGGTTTTGGATCGGTATTTTTAGCTATATTTAGTGTTGTTAGACCCGGTGATGAAATAATTGTTACCGACCCAGTTTACAGTCCGACGAGAGTTTTAACTCAAGATTTTTTAAAAGAATTTAATATTAAAACAATTTTTTATAATCCACATGATTTAAAAACTTTAGAGAGAAGCATAACAAAAAAAACAAAATTAATTTTTGTTGAAAATCCAGGTAGCAATACTTTTGATTTTCAAGATCTTGGAAAAATTGTTTCAATTGCCAAAAAATACAAAATTTTAACAGCAATAGATAATACCTGGGGTACACCTTACTATCTTAAACCAATAAAACTTGGTTTTGATATGTCTATTGTATCTGCTACCAAATATTACTCTGGTCATTCTGATGTTATGGGTGGAAGCTTAGCAGTTAATAAAAAAGTTTTCCAAAAAGTGAAAGCAGCTGAAAAAATAACAGGTTTAAGATTGGGACCTGATGATGCATATTTAATTACTAGAGGTTTAAGAACTTTGGATGTTAGATTAGATAGACATAGAGAAAATGCAAAAAAGATTGCAGCTTTCTTGTCAAAAAATAAAAAGATTAAACTTCTCTATCCACTTAAGAAAAATTCCTTAAATTTCAGAATGTGGAAAAAGTATTACTCTGGTGCCTCAGGATTAATGGGGCTTAAAATAAAATCAAATAATATCAATTCTGTAAGAAAATTTGTAAATTCACTTAAATTATTCGGATATGGTTACAGTTGGGGAGGTTTTGAGAGTTTGGTTTTACATCAAGAATTTAGGGAAACAGGAAATAGAAAATTCATGAATTTAGCAAAGGATGAACATTTAGTCAGATTTCATATAGGACTTGAGGATCCAAATGATTTAATTGCTGATATTAAACAAGCATTAAGACATTTGAAATGAGCACAGAAAAATTTTTTCAATCCAGGACAGCATTAATTACATTATTTGCGGCTTGTTTTGTTGTTTTAATTTCTCTTGGTGTACGACAAACCTTTGGTTTGTTTTTCATGGATTTCAATGAAAGTCTCAAAATAAGCAATACAGCATTTGGTTTTGCGATAGGAATGCAGATGTTAATGTGGGGATTAACTGGACCTATTTTTGGTGCTATTGCAGATAAGTATGGTGGTCATATAGCAATTATTTCAGCATTTATTTTTTACGCTGCTGGAATATTCTTTTTATATACAGGACCTAATACAGGAATTTTTTTTCAAATACACATGGGGTTGTTAATTGGAATAGGATTAGGGGGGGACAGCCATTAGTATTCCAATGTCTATTGTTGGAAAACACTTTCCTTTATCTACAAGAACTATTGCAATGAGTTTTGTGACTGCTGTTGGATCGTTTGGTTACTTTTTGTCTCCAATTTTCACAAGTTACTCTCTAAATGAATTTGGATGGAATTATACTTTATTCGTTTTCGGAATGCTTTTAATTGCTGGTTTAGTAGCTGCTTACTTCGTAAGATCTCCATCTGCAACTGAAAATGTAGAAAAAACATCAAATCAATCGTTTTCTGAAGCACTCAATGAGGCATTCAAAACAAAAAGTTATATTTTACTTGTATCTGGTTTTTTTGTTTGTGGATTTCATATTACTTTAGTTGGAACTCATGTTCCTAAGTATGTGATAGACAGAGGTCTTGAGGATTGGACTGCTGCAGCTATTTTATCTTTAATTGGGTTATTCAATATTTTTGGCTCTTTATTAAGTGGTTATCTTTCTGCAAAAATGAGTAAAAAAATAATCTTAAGTGCAATCTACTTTTTGCGAGGAGTTTCAATAATATTCTTTATATTCACTCCAGCTAGTAATATTGCAGCATTTATATTTGGAGCAAGTTTTGGGTTCCTCTGGTTATCAACAGTGCCAGCTACCAGCGGAATAGTTGCTCATCTTTTTGGAACAAAATATTTGGGCTTGTTGTATGGAATAGTTTTTTTAAGTCACCAAATTGGTTCGTTTTTTGGTGCATATCTTGGAGGTTTATTTCACGATACTTATGGGTCATATGACTATGCGTGGTATTTAGCAATTGCTTTATCTGTTTTTGCAGCAATAATTCATTTACCAATAAAAGAAGAACCAGTTTTAAGATTAAAAACAGAATAAATTGAATAGAACAAATCAATTAACAAAACTACATTTATCAGGGAAACCCTATATTATTTACAAATCTCAAAACGGGTTCGATCTTTACACTGATTTTTCAAAAAAAATAATTTTAAATAATAAAAATATTAAAAGTTTTTTATCAAAAAAATATAAAAAACAATCAACAAACACAGATCTTTTCATTGGTTTTTTTGGATATGAGTTATTAAATAATCTGATTGATGTAAAAGTTCCTAAGCAAAAAAATTTAAACTTTCCAAAGGGTATTTTTTATAAACCAGAAAAAAAGATCAAACTCAGTAACAAGTTAAATTATGATTCAAAAAATTTTGAATGCGGGAACTTTAAAATCAATATTGATAGAAAAAACTATACAAAAATATTCAATAAATTTAAGAAAAAGATAAAGAGTGGCGAGACATATCAAATAAAAATTTGTACTAAATATAAAACAAAGTCAAAAATCAATCCGTTAGATTTTTTTTCAAGGTTATCTGATACCAATCTAGCTCCAGAGGCTTTTATGATTAAAGATAATAATTACTCAATTATTAGCTGTTCCCCAGAAACTTTAATTATAAAAAAAGGAAACAACATATCCACAAAACCAATAGCTGGGACCGTAAAAAAAACTAAGCAGTTAAATAAAATAAAAGCATTAAATTATTTTAGAAAAAATTTAAAAGAAACCAAAGAGCATAATATGATTGTTGATATGGAAAGAAATGATTTATCAAGAATTTGCAAGGTAGGTTCAGTAAAATTGTCTAAACAAAAAATCGTTGAGGAATATAAAGACCTTTTTCATTATGTTAGCTTAATTAAGGGAAAGTTAAAAAAAAATACAAATAATTTTGAAATAATTAAAGCAATGATGCCAGGCGGTTCTGTTATTGGGTGTCCAAAGATGAATACGCTTAATCTTTTAAATAATCAGGAAAAAGAAAATAGAAATATTTATACAGGAAGCTTTGGTTACATAAAATTTAATGGCGATATGAGATTTAATATAATTATAAGATCAATTTTAAATTTCAAGAACATATCCGAAATTTCAGTTGCTTCAGGTGTCGTTGTCGATAGTAACGCCAATCATGAGTTTAATGAGAATTTTCTTAAAGCTAAGGCATTAATAGATTTATTCAAATGATTTATGTAATTGACCATAACGACTCCTTTACTCATAATGTAGTTCATCAATTTGCTTTATTTGATAAAGTTGAGTGTGATAATTATGATAGAATTAGCGAAAATAAAATTAAGCAAGCATCAACAATAATTTTTTCACCTGGACCAGGTAATCCAAAAAATTATCCAATCACCTCAAAAATTTATAAAAAATATAAAGGTAAAAAAAAAATCATAGGGATTTGTTTAGGATTTCAACATATTTTATTTTGTGAAGGTGCAAATATTATTGAACAAAAAAAAATTTATCATGGTTTTCAATCAAATATAAAAGTTATAACTAATAAATCTTTATTCAAAAAAGGGAAAATTTTTAAAGTTGGCAGGTATCATTCTCTAAAATTAAAAGAGCCTTTCAAATCTAATAATTTTGAGATAACTATGAGATGTTTAAATTCAAAAGTCGCGATGGCATTTGAAAATCAAAAGGAAAAAATATATGGATTTCAATTTCACCCAGAATCTTTTTTAACTATCAATGGTAACTTACTTATTAAAAAAATCTTATCAGCTTAAAGACTTAAAACAGATAGAGTTCCAAGATCTTTGGGGAGATCATGGAATTTTTACAACGATGTGGATTTTTGGCAAACCAGCAAAAATTTTATTCTTTGATAATCATTTAAAAAATTTAATTTTATCATTAAAAGAATATCAAATAAAAAAAAAATCTTTAAAGTCAGATATTTTAAAAATAATTAATAAAAATTTATCCAAAAAAAGGAAATATAATCATCTATTGAGAATTGCCATAAATAAGAAAATTATTTCAATATCTTTAAGAAAAAGAGTCAAACCAAAATTAAATTTTAATTTAATGTTAGTTAAATTAAAAAGAGAAAAACCAGAATTTAAAAATCTTAAATACAAAAAAATCTTATCTTATTTGTCTAAAATGGATAATTCCCAATCAGATATTGCATTAGTATCCAATAAAAAATTATTAGAAACTGGAACCTCAAATTTATTATTTGTTAAAGATCAAAAATTTTTTACGCCCAAAAAGGATTATTATGAGGGAAATACTTATAAATTTTTTAAAACAAAAATAAGAAAGATAATTAAAAAAGATATTTTGGTTAAAGAAATAAAAAATTATGATGAAATATTATTAATAGGATCTGGGAAAGGGGTTGCTTCAGTTAAAACTATAAATGAGCTTAAATGGAAAAGAAAAAACCTAAAAAAATTCAAGTTTCTATCAAAACAATATGATGCTGTTATAAATAAATGTAATTCTTATAGATTTTAGCAAATGAAAGACCCAAACAATCCTTGTTTATTTTGTAATGTTAAAAAAAGTGGATGTGCTCATGAAAATGAATTGGCATATGCAAGTTATGACTCATATCCGGTTTCAGAACATCATTGTTTGATTATACCTAAAAGACACATAAAAGATTATTTTGATTTATCTAATGATGAATTGGTTGCCTGTAATGATCTTTTAAAAATTGTAAAAAAAGAAATAATCAATAAAGATCCATTAGTTAAAGGATTTAATTTAGGAACTAATATAGGAATTGTATCTGGTCAATCTATCTTGCATTGTCATTTTCACCTGATTCCCCGAAGAGAAGGAGATGTAGATAATCCTCAGGGTGGAGTACGATCGGTCATTCCAAACAAACAACATTATAAAAGAAATAATTAGCCTTTATTAAAGACAAATTGACCCCAGTTTGAGGTTGAACTATAAATTCAACTATATATAAAACTTAAAAACTAATTCAAAATTTAACAAAAGGCGGAAATGTTAATTAATAATCCATTTTCAATTTTATCAGAAACTATTTCACCGTTTGCAATGCAATCTTTTATTATTGCAATGGTTTTGTTGATTGCAGTTGGAACTATTATTCAGATGATACATCATAAAAATTTGACTTATTTTTTTAATAACGCAAAAAAAGCAAAACTATCAGCAACAAAAGAACTAGGTGTTGGAGAAAAAGTTTCCGTGATTGCTAAAACAACAGTCGTTGATATTGGTACTACCTCTGAATTAGGTTTTGGTAAAAGAAGATTAGCCCATGTTCTAGGAATGTACGGAACAATTTTATTTTGGGTGTCTTCAGCTGTTTTAGTTTTTTGTTACACAGGTGCTGATAAACCAAGTTCTCAAACTTGGTCATTAATTTGGCATGCAGGAGCAATATTAACTTGCTTGGGTGGGTATTGGTTTTGGTTTTTTTTAAGAGTTGATGTTTCAGCAGAAGCTCATCCTTGGTATAGAATCATTAAGGCTGATTTATTTGTTTTAGCTTTACTTGCATGTTCAACTTTTGGGTTAGCATGGTCTTACACTCAATTTAACGGACAAACGGGATTATCATATTTATTTTTAACTTTATTTGTTGCATCTAATTTAATTTTATTTGGTGGTGTTTATTGGTCTAAATTTGCCCATATGTTCTACAAACCTGGAGCAGCAATACAAAAAAATCTAGCTGAAGCTGATGGTTCAAGAGACAATCTTCCCCCACCAGCAGACGCCCCTGAGCAATTTGGCTTAGGTATAAAAAGAGAAGAGCCAAAACACTATTAATATGTTATTAAAAAAAGGAGAAAAATAAATTATGTCAACTTTTGTATATATGACAAGATGTGATGGTTGTGGACATTGTGTAGATATATGTCCTTCAGACATCATGCACATAGATGAAAATATTCGAAGAGCAAAAAACATTGAACCAAATTTTTGTTGGGAATGTTACTCATGCGTTAAAGCATGTCCTAATCATGCAATTGACGTAAGAGGCTATGCTGATTTTGCTCCTATGGGTCACAGTGTGAGAGTTAGAAGAGAAGAAGAAAAAGGAACTATCTCTTGGAAAATCAAATTCAGAAATGGAACAGAAAAAAATTTCGTATCCCCAATAACAACAAAACCTTGGGGTAAATTTATTCCTAAACTTGCTGAAGGTGACACTCCTAACCAAGGAGAAATTAATTCACAAAGATTATATAGTGAGCCAGAGGGTTTAAATACTAATAAAGAATTACCATCAGTTCCAAAAGATTCTTTTAAAAAAGGTGTTTATTATTAATGGCTAAGCACAAAACACATTATGAGGAATGTGATGTATTAGTTGTTGGTGGTGGAATGGCTGGCACTGGAGCAACATTCGAGGCCAGACATTGGGGAAGAGATTTAAAAATTATTTGTGTTGAAAAAGCAAACATTGATCGAAGTGGTGCAGTCGCACAAGGTCTATATGCAATCAATTGTTACATGGGTATGCAATGGGACGAAAATCAACCTGAGGACCATGTTAGATATGCCAGAAATGATCTGATGGGAATGGTTAGAGAAGATTTAGGTTATGATATGGCTCGTCATGTAGACTCAACTGTTCACATGTTTGATGAGTGGGGTCTTCCAATGATGAAAAATGAAAAAACCGGAAGATACTTAAGGGAAGGTAAATGGCAAATCATGATACATGGTGAAAGCTATAAACCAATCGTTGCTGAGGCAGCAAAAAAATCTGCAGATAAAATTTATAATAGAATAATGGTTACTCATTTATTGATGGATGAAGCTCAAGAAAATAGAATTGGTGGAGCTGTTGGATTTAACATGAGAACAGGAGATTTTCATGTATTTAGAGCAAAAGCAGTTATTGTTGCTGCAGGTGGTGCGTCGCATATTTTCAAACCAAGAGCGGTTGGAGAAGGTATGGGAAGAACTTGGTATGCACCATGGAGTAATGGATCTGCATATGCACTACCTATTGCTGCAGGTGCAAAGATGACTCAAATGGAAAATAGAATTGTATTGTGTAGATTTAAAGATGGTTATGGACCTGTTGGAGCATATTTTTTACATTTAAAAACATATACACAAAATGCTAATGGCGAAAATTATGAAAAAAAATGGTATGATCAAACTAAAGAATTAGTTGGTGAATATATTGATCATCATCCAACACCTACTTGTTTAAGAAACCACGCATTTATACAAGAAGTTGCTGCCGGTGGCGGACCGATCCATATGGTCACTAAAGAGGCTTTTCAAGATCCACATTTAGAAACAGTTGGATGGGAAAACTTTTTAGGGATGACAGTTGGACAAGCTGTTGTTTGGGCATCACAAAATATTGATCCAAAGTATACAAACCCTGAATTAACAACTTCTGAACCTTACGTAATGGGATCACACGCGACATGTTCAGGAGCATGGGTTAGTGGACCTGAAGATTTGTCTCCACCAGAATACTTCTGGGGTTACAACAGAATGTTAACAATCGATGGGCTTTTTGGTGCGGGAGATACAGTGGGTGGTAGTGCACATAAATTTTCATCAGGATCCTTTACAGAGGGCAGATTAGCAGCAAAAGCAGCAGTAAAATATATTGAAGATAAAAAAGCTGAAGGAATTAATGTAACAGATAAACAATGTGATAATTTTAAAAAAGCTGTCTACAAACCATTAGAAACCTATACAGTTGCTCAAAACGAGATAACTGGAGGAACAGTTTCACCAAGTTATATTTCTCCAATACAGGGATTACAAAGACTTCAGAAGATTATGGATGAATACGTTGGGGGTATTACTTCAAACTATATGACTAACGGAAATTTGTTAAAAAAGGCTTTAGAACTTT
The DNA here is from genome assembly GCA_902582845.1 of uncultured Pelagibacteraceae bacterium. GTDB lineage: Bacteria > Pseudomonadota > Alphaproteobacteria > Pelagibacterales > Pelagibacteraceae > Pelagibacter. The sequence continues at coordinate 15,916 of CACHTQ010000010.1, forward strand.
TAGATTGGTTACAAGAGGATTTAGAGCACGTTGGTGCAGAAGATTATCATCAATTGATGAGGGCTTGGGAGTTGAAACATAGAGCTTTGACATCACAATGTGTGACTGAGCATACTTTATTTAGGGAGGAAACTCGTTGGCCAGGTTATTATTATAGAGGAGATCATATGAAGTTAGATGATGAAAATTGGCATTGTTTGACAGTTTCAAGAAGAGATCCTAAAACTGGTAAATTTACCCTAGAAAAAGTTCCGGTTTATCACATAGTTGATGAAAAAGAAAAAAAGAAAGCCTCATAATTTATTTTAAACAAATATATGGATCTTTTATCAAAGTCAGATGAGGAGATTTTTACTATTGGTAAACCTTTTTGGGAAAATTTAGTTCGAGCCTCTAACATGAAGGATTATGGAGGTTTTACTAAAGATTTTTCAACTCAAATGTTGTTCGGAGCCAATGAAGTAGAGCTTGGTAAACAATGGGCAAACAATAAAATCATCACAAATTTAAATGAGACTTACGAACCATTTGGAACTTTAAGACGAGGTGACCACATTACAGTGCTTATCAAACAGACTAATAAGGAGATACCTGGGGAGTTTTTAGGAAGATTGGTATTAGGGGTTGAGGATGGTGAGATCAAGATTTTTGGAGCTACAATTTATTAATTAAAGTTTGACAATTTTTTTACTGGGTGTATTCAGGGATTTAGATGCATCTTTCAAATTTAAAAATTCTAAATAACATAGCTAATAAAAAATCAACTTTTATTAAAACTGGAATTTTTTCAGCTATAGCTGCATGTTGGGGTGTAATCTTAGTTGGAACTTTTATTACTTTTAAATAAGTAATATTTTAAGTTTTTATTATTAGATGGACGTTTTTTTACCTATAGCCCAAGTTTTTATTAATCCAGTAGAAATACTTTTGATAAGTGCCATTGTTGGTGTTCTCTCAGGTTTGTTTGGGGTAGGAGGTGGATTTTTAATGACACCTTTTTTAATCTTTATGGGCGTTCCCCCAGCTTACGCAGTAGCAAATGAGGCTAACAATATCTTAGCAACTTCAGTGTCTGGATCTACCACTCATTGGTTAAAAAATACTTTAGATTACAAAATGGGATTAATGATCGTCATTGGTGGAACAATTGGAACTGTATTAGGTATTTTTACTTTCACTTATTTTAAAGATATTGGAAAAATAGATACAGTAATTTCTTTAGCCTATATGTACATTCTTGCAATAATTGGGACTCTGATGTTGGTGGAAAGTCTGGGTGAAATTGATAAAGCCAAAAAAAATATAGTAGAGAAGAAAAAACTACATGTCCATTATTGGATCCATGGACTTCCTTTTAGAATGAGATTTCCTAAATCCAAATTATATGAAAGTATATTTACACCTATCATAATTGGATTAATCGTTGGTTTTATTGCGGCTATCATGGGTATCGGTGGTGCATTTATTTTAGTGCCCGCAATGATTTACATTATTAAGATGCCGACAAAATTAGTACCTGGAACTTCATTGTTTGTGACCATCTTTGTAAGTGTGATAGTTACATTTCTTCATTCAATTAATTATGGATCAATTGATTTAATGTTAGTTTTAATGTTAGTTATAGGATCAATAGTAGGAGTTCAAGTAGGTCAGAAACTTGGAGAGCAGATTGACAGCTCTGGATTAAAAGCTTTGTTGGCAATTTTATTATTAATAGTCGGGATTGTAATAGCTTACGATACCTTTTTTGCTGAGGACATTAAGAACGGAGTTACATCTGTAAGTTCACCAGATTTAAATTTCTTCTCAAAGTTTATTAAGGAGTTTTCTGAGGATATGCCATTCTTCTATGGATTATTTTCAATCCTATTTGCTGTTATTTTGGGAATAGCAGCTGCATTTATTAGAAGATCTATTTCAAAATTTAGAGAAAAATATTTTAAAAAGACAGTTAAACAATCTAAGTAAAAAATTTTACATAGATCTCAATTGTTAAAATACTCACAATTCCTACAGTCAACATTGATGTAAATCCAACTATAAAAGGTTTATAACCCATATTTCTAATATCTATTAAATTTGTAGACAAACCTATAGCTGCCATAGCCATAGTCAAAAAAATTTTAGAAGAAGATTTAATTGAATTTATTAAATCAATCCAATTGTTATTAGTTGAAAAAACTTCATCACCTATATTTCTTAAGATTATCATTCCAACAAAACCCAAAACAAAATATGGAAATATACTTAAAATAGAGTAACCCTTTTCTTTTGTTTGACCTCTATTATAAAGAAAAGCAAAAAGAGGGATCATAACTATTAAAAAAGTATTTCTAATAAGCTTTGTAACAGTTGCGATATTTAATGTTTCAGGACTATTGAATTGCTGATCATATATTAATCCTGCTGCAGCTACCTGTGAGGTTTCATGTATTGCAGTACCTAAAAAAAGACCTGTAAATAATGAGTTTCCTTGAAAATAAAAATTCGCAAAGTAAGGATATAACAACATCGATAGTATTCCGAATAAAGTAATGTTGGCAATAGCATAAGAGATTTCACTTTTGTTAGCTTTAATCACTGGTGCAGTTGCCATGATGGCTGTAGTACCACATACTGTACTACCAATTGATATTAAGTAAGCCATTCTTGTAGGTATTTGAATTTTTTTTATAATTAGCTTTATTACAATTAAGACGCTGACAATACAAATTACTATCAATGGAATTGCTATTTTTCCAAATTCTAAAAATTCAAAAGGTTTTAATTGTATTCCTAAACAGATAATTCCAAGTTTTAAAATATAGTCTCTACTAAAATCTAATCCTTTTTGGAAACTTTCTCGAATTTTAAAAAAATTTCCAAAAAAAATTCCTAGTAGAATGGCTATCATTGCTGTAGAGATTGGGCTTTTGCTATATCCTAAAAGTTCAATACCAATAATATTGTTAAAACCTTGAGAAAGAGAATAAAGAATAAATGCAAGTATTATACCTGGTATTAATACCAAGTAATCTTTTAAAAACATTCTTATAAAGTGATTATGCGCTTCTATAAAGTTTAGTCATAACAAATTCCTTATGACCCAAAGCTTCTGCACAAGTTAATCTTCCATTAGCAACTCTAAGAGTTGTCTCAATAAGTTTATCTCCCGCCTCTGATAAATTCATTTCTCTTGAAAGAATTTTTGATACATCGCAATCAATGTGTTCACCCATACTTTTAACAGTCAATGGATTAGCAGTTAATTTAACGACTGGCTCAATTGGATTTCCAACAATGTTACCTTGTCCTGTTGGAAACAAATGGATATTAAATCCTGCTGCTGCTTGTAGTGTTACACACTCTGCTGCAGCTGAAGAAGTATCCATAAAGTATAATCCTTTACC
>CACHTQ010000011.1 GCA_902582845.1 uncultured Pelagibacteraceae bacterium
TTGATGGTTATACTACTACTTCAAATAAGATTTTAGCTAAAGTAATTGTTGACCACGAAAGTCCTTTCTTAAGATCAATTATAATTAATAAAGGAAGCAAGGAAAAAATAAAGATAGGAACAAATATTTATGATCGAAGCTATCTTGTGGGACGGGTCATAGAAGTAAATTATACAAACTCAAGAGTATTGTTATTAACCGATTTAAATTCTAATATACCTGTTTCTATCACACCTGGGAATGTTCAAGCAATTGTTGTTGGTAATGGAGACAAGAAAGGTGAAATTAGATATATCAAAAATGATTTAATAAATAAAATCGAAAATAAAGGAATTGCATATACATCAGGAACAGGTTCAATTTTTAAAAGTGGAATTCCTGTAGGTACAGTTGATTTAAAAGATGAAAATGAAAAAATATTAATTAATTTTTACAGTGATTTTACTCAATTAAAATATGTTTTTGCGGAGATTGACGAGCTTGTTCCCACATCAGTTAAAACTAAAGTAAATGATCAAACAGAGGTCTCTTCTAATACCGAACAAATAAAATTAGACCTAATAAGTGATGAATTGCAAATTTTAGAGGATAGTAACACTAAATTTTTAGAGGAAAACAAAGAATTAAATACTCTTACTAACGAATTAAATAAACAAATCGAGGTATTAAAAGCAGAAAACGATTTTCAAAAAAATGTTATTCAACAACATAATTTAGACCAAGAAGAGTTAGAATTTTTAAGATTAAATTTAATCTATAGCTCTAAGTGTCAATCGAAAAAACTCTTTAGTACTGGTTTTAAAGTAGGTACCCCAGAATATAAAGAATGCATTATGAGAAAAGGGAAGATAAGTGATTAGATTTCAAAAGAAAAATTTATTGTACAAGGTTTATACCTGGTTACCAATTCTTGCTTTATTTATATCCGTATTTAATGAATTTGACTTGAATTATTTAAACATTGACTACTTTTCATTTAATTTTCCATTTATATTAATCTTTTATTTTGCTCTAAAAGCTTATCAAAAGTTTGATTATTTTTTGGTTTTTTTAGCTGGACTATTTAATGACGCTGTTGTTGGTTTACCACTAGGGATAAGTTCTTTGTCCTATATTTTAATTTGTATATTTGCTACTTATCTCAGAAATATAACAATTAGTCCAAATTTGATAAAAGATTGGTTTTATTTTTTGTTTATAATTAGTTTAATAAATTCAATTAATTTTTCTGTTCTATTTTTATTTTTTTCTTACGAGCTGGATATTACACTTTTCATTGTAAATAACTTTTTTACATTTTTATTTTACATAATATTTTCAATCTTTTTTAAGAGGTATTTAAAAAGTTTAGATGATTAATATAAGTGATAGCGCAACTAAATTAAATTCCTTAAATCGAAGAATGTTTATTCTTGCAGCTGCTAAGATTATTATTTTAGGTGGAATAGTAAGTAGATTATTTTTTTTACAAGTTAAAGAGAACAAAAAATATTTAACACTTTCAGATAAAAATAGAATTCGAGAGTGGAAATTACCTCCTATCAGAGGAGAATTTCAAGACTATTTTGGAAACACTATTGCTGGAAACTTTGAAGCTTACCAACTTCATATAATACCAGAGGAAGTAGAAGATTTTAGATATGTAATTTATCGAGTGAAAGAATTATTACAATTAAGTGAAAAACAGTTTAAAAAAATTGTAAAGAAAAAGAATGAAATAAAACCTTGGGAAACATTAATTGTAGCAGATAATTTAAGTTGGGAAAAATTTTCAAAAATAAATAACCACCTGTATGATCTTAATGGGGTTAAACCAGTTATTTCAATATCAAGAGATTATCCATATAAGGAGAATTTTACTCATATTTTGGGCTATGTTAGTCAGGCGAATGAAAATGACCTTTTAACAAATGAAAATATAAAAGAAAAATTTGTACCTGGATTAAAGGTTGGAAAAACAGGTTTAGAAAAATCATTTGAACAGAAATTAATTGGATCAAATTCTGTGGAGCGATATGAGGTTAATGCTTATGGTAGAAGGATTAGTCAATTAGCATTTCAAAAAGGAGATAAAGGAGAAACAATCAAACTTACAATAGATACAAAAATTCAAGAATTAACTAATGAGTTACTTAAAGAAAAAGCAGGATCGATATGCGTAATGGATATTTATACAGGTGCAATTGTTGCAATGCATTCTTCTCCGTCCTTTGATCCCAACTCTTTTGTTTTTGGAATAAGTCAAGATGAATGGCAACTGATAAGAAACAATCCAATGAAACCTTTAGTTAACAAATCACTATCAGGAAATTATTCACCAGGATCAACCATAAAACCTATAGTCGCCTTATCAGCTTTGGAAAATGAAATTATTAGTCCAGATTTTACAGTTCAATGTAAAGGACACAAAAATCCTCTAGAATTGTATGGACAAACTTATCATTGTTGGAAAAAAGAAGGACATGGATTTGTTAACTTAAGAGAAGCGATGAAGCAATCTTGTGATACATATTTTTATGAAGTCGCAAGGAGATTAGGTGTAGATAAATTAAGCGTAACAGCAAAAAAATTTGGATTGGGACAAAAAGTTTTTAAAGATGTATTCGATAATGAAAAGAGTGGTTTAGTTCCTAATACAGAATGGAAAAAAAATGCATTAGGAAGAAATTGGGTGCTTGGTGAAACAATAATTACCGGTATTGGTCAAGGGTTTATTCAAACAACCCCAATACAATTATGTTTGATGACTGCTCAAATAGCTAATGGTGGATACAAAATTTATCCCAAAATAGTTGCAAATGATGACAATCAATATGCAGATAAGTTTACGCCATTATATAAAAAGTCTCGAAATATTAAGATTATTCAAGATGCTATGTTCAGTTCTACAAATGAAGTGAGAGGAACTTCTTATAGATCTCGTTTGGATGATCCTAAATATCGATTTGCTGGAAAAACTGGAACCTCACAGGTCAAGAAAATAACTGAACGAGATCGTGAGTTAGATCTTAAAACATTTGAAATTCCTTATGAAGAGAGAGATCATGCTTTATATGTAGCTTTTGGGCCTTATAAAAGTCCAAGGTATGCATTAAGCATAATTATAGAACATGGTGGTTCTGGAGGAACTGTTGCAGCACCATTAGCAAAAGAATTATTCAAAATGATTGTTGACAGACATGAAATTAGAAAAAATTATGACAATAAAAAATATTTGGATATCTAATGTACCAATACAGAAGATTTAATAACAAAAATAGTTTTTTTCAAAAATTTGGAAATTTAGATTACATACTTTTATCATGTCTTCTAGTCCTTGGATTTATTAGCCTCGCAACAATGTATTCTACTGATGGAGGTGAGGTTTTATTTCATACAAGAAGTCATTTCATCAAATTTATTGTCTTCTTTACAATGATGATTGTGATTTCGCTAATTAACATAAAATTTTGGTTTTCACTTGGCTATTTGTCTTATGTGATTATTTTAGGAATGTTAATTTGGACCATAAATTTTGGTATTACTGCGTCAGGATCTAAAAGATGGATTGATTTATATTTTTTGAATATTCAACCATCTGAATTGATGAAAATTTTTATCATTTTATGTTTAGCAAAATATTTTCATAGAATGAAGTCACAACATGTTAACTCTTTTTATAGTATTTGTTTCTCCTTAATAATCATATTCGTTCCAATGAGTTTGGTAATTATACAACCAGATTTAGGTACCTCGTTACTTATTGCGATAAGTGGAATAGTTGTTTTGTGGTTTGCTGGACTAAATCATAAATATTTTTTTTATTCTTGTTTGCTATCAATTATTTCATTGCCAATTATCATTTCTTTTCTAAAACCTTATCAAAAACTTAGAGTATTAACTTTTCTAAATCCAGATAGAGATCCCTTAGGAGCTGGTTATCAGATAATCCAATCTAAAATTGCAGTTGGATCAGGAGGTTTTACTGGTAAGGGTTTTCTTAAAGGAACTCAAAGTTATCTAGAATTTCTTCCTGAAAAACATACTGATTTTATATTTACGTTATATTCAGAAGAATTTGGTTTTATAGGATCAGTAATATTACTTTTGATTTATAGTATTATAATTTATCGAGTTATAAGAATAGGTGCACTTTCCAGAAGTTATTTTGCAAAATTATTTTGCTACAGTTTTGGAACATCAATTTTTATTTATATTGTTATTAATATGAGCATGGTTCTAGGTTTGCTGCCTATTGTAGGTTCACCGTTACCAATTATGTCTTATGGTGGCTCATCAATGTTAGCTACGATGATAGGATTTGGAATTGTTATGAGTGCCAAAACTCATAGTCAACAATCCATTGCATAAGTATAATTTGTCGCTTAATCTTAATTAACATTTCATTATATAGTCATCTTATGAATAAAAGTCTTAAAGTAGGGATAGTTGGAGCTGGTATTCAGGGAATTTCTAACGCTTTATTTCTTCAAAAGAAAGGTTTTGAAGTAACCGTTTTTGATAGAGAAAATCCAGGAAGTCCAGCAGCATCATATGGAAATGCTGGTCATTTTTCTCCTTATGCATCACTATCTTTAAATAGAACTGATATTTTATTGGATGTTCCTGCTATGTTGATGAGTTCAACAGGACCCCTTGCTCTAAAATGGAACTATGTTCCAAAAATGATCCCTTGGTTTATGAAATTTATAATGAACACATCAAAAAATAAGATGATGCATACTGCAAAAAATATGCATCAAATTTTAGATTTAGCTCTACCCGCTTATGATGAATTATTTGATGAAGTTGATATTGAAGGTTTAGTTGAGAACAAAGGAATTTTGTATATTTGGAATGATCAAGATTTAAAAAGTAGAGAATTGGAGATTAATGTTAGAAAAGAATTAGGAGTTCAACAACAACTTGTGAATAAAAAGGAAATTCATGATCTTGAACCTAATATAAAACCTTTTTATCATGCTGGTGTTTATTATCCTTACGCGAGACATGCAAGGAACCCAAAAAAAATTTTGTTAAAATTTTTTGATTTATTTCTTAAAAAAGGTGGAAAATTTAAAAAATTGAATGTTAAAAGTATAGATTTTCAGGACGAACAACCAATATTAAAAACCGAATCAGAAAAGTATTTATTTGATAGAGTCGTCGTAGCCTGTGGGGCCTTTTCAAAAAAATTAACTGATAATTTAGACGAAAAAATACCTTTAGATACTGAGCGTGGTTACCATGTTCATTTTAAAGATTGTGATCATCTTTTACAAAGACCAGTTATTTTTTCAAATCGAGGGTTTGGAATTACTCCGATGGAACAAGGATTAAGAGTTGTAGGTACAGTGGAGTTTGGAGGATTAAAAAATCCTCTTTCAAAATCGCGTATTAAAAACTTGATTAACAATGCAAAATATATGTTGGGAGATCTGCCTGATCATGAAGATGAATGGTTAGGATTTAGACCAACATTACCAGATTTTTTGCCAGTTATGGGTCCTTCAAAAAATCATAAAAATGTGTTCTATTGTTTTGGTCATCATCATTTAGGATGGACATTAGGACCAATATCTGGAAAGATTGTTTCTGGAATGATAGCTAAAGAAAACACCAATTTAAATTTAGCCCCTTATAGCTCAACAAGATTCAATTAGTAAAATGCAAAATACCAAAGCATATATCATGCTGGTATGCGCAACTTTATTCTGGGCTGGTAATTTTATGGTTGGCAAGTATGCTTTCTTGGTTGAGATACCTCCTTTAACTTTAGTGTTTTATCGTTGGTTACTTGTTTGGATTATATTGTTACCTTTTACTTTTAAAGAAATAATTAAATATAAAGATACAATTTTAAATAATTTACCTTTGTTATTTTTTTTAGGTTTTACAAGTGTTGGTTTGTTTAATTCTTTTACTTACTTATCTTTAATTCATACCCAAGTCATTAACGCATCTCTTTTTAATACGGCTATTCCAGCTATAATAATTTTACTTTGTTTTTTATTTAAAGTTGAACAA
>CACHTQ010000012.1 GCA_902582845.1 uncultured Pelagibacteraceae bacterium
ATACAACTGGTCCAAAAATTTCTTCTTGGAAGATACGCATTGAGTTATTACCCTCAAAAATAGTTGGTTCAATGTAGTTTCCTTTTTCTAAACCACTATTGATTTTTGCAACATTTCCACCACATAGAACTTTGGCACCTTCTTTCTTACCTAAATCTAGATAAGATTTGATTTTTTCCATTTGTTCTAATGATGCTTGTGCTCCAATCATTGTTTCCATTTTCAAAGGATTGTCTTGTTTTACAGCTTTTGTTCTAGCAATAGCTTTCTCCATGAACTTATCATAGATAGACTCTTGAACTAGTACTCTGCTTGGACAAGTACAAACTTCACCTTGGTTTAATGTGAACATTGCAAAACCCTCTAAACACTTATCAAAGAAGTCATCATCTTTTGCCATGACGTCTTCAAAGAAAATGTTAGGAGATTTTCCACCTAGCTCCAACGTAATTGGTATCAAGTTTTGTGATGCATACTGCATAATCAATCTACCAGTTGTTGTTTCACCAGTGAAAGCAATCTTTTTGATTCTTTTTGATGATGCTAGTGGTTTTCCAGCTTCTAAACCAAAGCCGCTTACTACGTTAACTACTCCTGGAGGTAATAAATCTCCAATTAGTTCCATAAGTAACATGATTGATGCTGGTGTTTGCTCAGCTGGTTTTAGCACTACACAGTTTCCTGCTGCTAAAGCTGGAGCAAGTTTCCAAGTTGCCATTAGTAATGGAAAGTTCCATGGTATAATTTGTCCAACTACACCTAGTGGTTCTGGAATGTGGTAAGAATATTCACTGTTACTAATTTCAGCAACTGAACCTTCCTCTGCTCTGATTACTCCGGCAAAATATCTCCAATGATCTATTACTAGTGGTAAATCAGCAGCCATACATTCTCTAATAGGCTTACCATTATCCAAACATTCAGCTGTTGCTAATACATTAAGATTTTTCTCAATGACATCTGCAATTTTAAGAAGAATGTTTGATCTTTCCGTAATTGAAGTTTTACCCCAAGTTGGGAAAGCTGCGTGAGCTGCATCTAATGCTGCATCTACGTCTTTTTCATTTGATCGTGCAACTGAACAGATTACTTCATTTGAAATCGGAGATGTATTATCAAAATACTTTCCAGATTTTGGCTCTACAAACTTACCGTTAATGTAGTTCCCGTATTTTGCTTTAAACGGGAATTTTACTTTCAAATGAGAAGTATCTAATACAGATGACACTTTCATAGCTTCTGCACTCATTTTTTTTACTCCTCTTGTTTTTTTTATTGATTTAAGCTTATTATTTTTTCTAGATATTTTAGAACGCTTCTTAGTCGCAGACTTTTTTGTCCTAACTTTTTTTTTCGTTCTTATTTTTTTTCTAGAAGATTTAACCAATTTAGTTTTTTTTCTATTGGTTTTTGGCTTAGCTTTTTTCTTTCTTTTAGTAGCCATAACCAATTAAACTCGTAAATGAGGGTAGTGTCTATTTTTATAAAATTTTATTTACTACTTATAATTGAATAAAATACTATATGTTGTATCTATAGAAAATTAATTAATATTTGTAGATATAATTAATAAAGATTTTTAATTAAAATTAAGTATAAAGGTTTTGCCGATTTGATCCTATTGCGGGCATTAACTGCTAAAACGGAAATCCCATAATAATCAATCTGTAGGTATTTGAACTATATTGTGCGCCTTGCATAAAGCTAAAGCACTAAAAAGGTGAGGATTTTATGGATTTAAATTTTTTCAAACAAACAAGAATTTTAGATGGTGGTATGGGCCAGGAATTACTTGCGAGAGGTATGGAGCCTAATGGAACTTTGTGGAGTGCGAATGCGTTACTTCATGAAAAATATCATCAGTTATTATTGGATACACATTTAGACTTTATCAAGTCTGGTGCTGAGGTAATTGTAACGACTACATTCACAACTAGAAAGATAAGATTAAAAGATAATAATGTTGAAGATAAATACGAGTATTTAAATATTAAAGCAGGTGAAATAGCTCAAAAAGCAAAAAAACAATATCCTAAAACTCTTGTTGCTGGTGGATTGCCGCCTCAATATTTAACTTACGAGGCTGATACAAGATCAGAAAAAGAAATAAAGGATAATTTTTATAGTCAAGCAAAGCTATTAAACCCGTATATTGATTTTTTTTATTTTGATGTTTTAAGCAGTGTAAGAGAATTTAAAATTGCTATAGAAAGTATTAAAGAATTTAATAAACCATATTTAATTGGAGCTCATATATCAGAGGGTACAAATTTACCAAGTGGCGAAAAAATTTCTGAAATTATTAACAAAATTAATCATGAAAAATTACTAGGAATAATTTTATCATGTATTTCTCCAGAAAATTATGATTTAAATCTTAAAGAAATAAAAAGTTTAAATATTCCATTTGGTTTCAAACTAAATGGTTTTGTTAAAACTAATCCAAAACCAAATTATACTGGAGTATACAATAAAAGCAAAACAGGAAATCCAAATGAATTTCTTGGGGTAAGAAAAGATTTAACTCCAGAAAAAATGCTAGAATTTGCAAAAAAATTCAAAGATGCAGGAGCTACAATAATTGGTGGTTGTTGTGAAACTACACCTTTGCATATTAAAGCTTTTTCAAAGCTTAAGTAGTTTTTTTGTAATCAGCTTTTCTTACAAAATAAATTCCAACTGAAACAGCTATAAGAGAAATTAATACTTTTGTGGTAATTAATTCTTTTAAAAATATATAACTTAAAATTGTTCCAAAAATTGGAATTAAGTATGATACTTGTGATTGGAAAATTAATCCATTATTTACTAAGATTCTAAATCTTAATAACCAAGCTATACCCGTTGAAACAAGACCTAAATATATTACTGACACCGTTGAGTCTAATCTTGGTGTTAGGTTCCAAGGCTGTTCTATAAAACTGACGAGTGGTATCAAAATAATTGTAGCCCAAATTAATATAGATCCTGTTACATTTTCATTTTTTTTCTTACTAATTTTTAAAGTTAGAACACCACCAATTACATAACAAGTTGAGCCCAAAAGAATTAATAGAGCAGATAGAAAATTATTTTCATCGATCAATAAATTATCTGAAAATAAATAAAGTATTCCAGAAAACCCTATTAAAATTCCAAATGTTTTAATAAAATTAAACTTTTCATTTGTTGTATAAAAATGGCCTAGAACAGTTGAACTTAAAGGTGTAGTTGACATTAAAATTGCTGCTAAGTTACTTTGAACTGATTGAACTCCATAAGCAATCAAATAAAAAGGTGCTACTAAATTTATAAACCCAATCATAGCAAACCAATACCAATCTTTTGAGAATGCTTCTATTTTTATATTTTTATAATAACAAAGTAATAAAACTGGAATAGCTCCAAAAAAAACTCTTAAAAATGCGATGGTAACTGGACCATATGAGTATGTTGCAATTTTAATATTAAAAAAAGCAGAAGCCCAAATTAATGCAAGCAAAATTAATAAAAGATAATCTGTAATTTTAGCTTGTCTCATTCGGTAATCTCTTCAGTAATTCCATTTGTAATTTTTTTTAAATTTGTAAAATCTATTTTAAATACACAGTTTGGATGACCAGCAGCAGCAAACAACAAATCAAATCTACTTAAAGATTTATCTATTAAAATTTCAATTTTTTTTAAATGACCAATGGGTGAAACTCCTCCAATTGTATAACCTGTAATATTTTTTACATCTTCAGCTGAAGCCATAGATGCATCCTTTATTTTAAGTGCCTTCTTAATCCTGTTTAATGACGCCCTTTTATCACCTGCAATTAAGCATAAAGTATAACTATTCTCAGTTTTAAAGAGTAAACTTTTTACAATTGCTCCTACCTCACAACCTAAAGATGAAGCTGCCTCAAGGGCAGTCCTGGCAGAGGTTTCTAAAACAATTATATTTTGAGATTCATCAAAATCTTTGAGGATTTTTTCAACTCTTTGAACTGGCTCTTTGTCTAATAAACTCATTATTCAACTTTTAATTGTTAGTCAATTTGCACATTACCTATTAAACTTATGTAAAAAATGCATAGGTGATATCAATTAAAAGAGCATTATCTATCAGTCTTTTTTTGTTATTACAACGTCCAGAATTATAAAGGAGAGATTATGAGTTCAAGTGATGTATTAAAGACTATTAAAGATAAAGATATTGAATACGTAGATCTAAGATTTACAGATCCTAGAGGTAAACTTCAACATGTAACGATGGATGCCAAAATGGTGGATGAAGATATGTTGAATGAAGGAATTTTTTTTGACGGTTCTTCTATAGCTGGCTGGAAAGCTATTAATGAATCTGACATGATCCTTAAGCCAGATAATTCTAGAGCGATCGTAGATCCATTCACATCTCATAATACATTAAATCTTTTTTGCGATGTTTTAGATGCAATTAAAAAGGATCCTTATGAAAGAGATCCTAGAGGAACAGCTAAAAAAGCTGAGGCTTACTTAAAAAGTTCAGGAATTGGAGATAAAGCATTTTTTGGTCCTGAAGCTGAATTTTTTGTTTTTGATGACGTAAGATTCAAAAATGACATGAATGAAACCGGATTTAAAATAGATAGTAAGGAAGGTCCTTACAATTCAGGAAGAGAATACGAAAACGGTAACATGGGTCACAGACCAGGAATTAAAGGTGGTTATTTCCCTGTTCCGCCTGTTGATAGTGAACAAGATATGAGGAGTGAATATCTAAAAGCTATGAAGGAAATGGGAATTAAAGTTGAAAAACATCACCATGAGGTTGCACCTAGTCAACACGAACTTGGAATGTATTTTGGAACTCTTGTAGATCAAGCGGATAACTTACAGCTATATAAATACGCTGTTCACATGGTTTCTAACTCATTTGGTAAGACTGCTACTTTTATGCCCAAACCAGTTAAAGGTGACAATGGTTCAGGTATGCACGTTCACCAATCGATTTGGAAAGGTGATACTGCATTATTTTCTGGTGATAAATATGCGGGCTTATCTGATACAGCATTACACTATATAGGTGGAATTTTAAAACATGCAAAAGCAATAAATGCTTTTTCTAATGCTACGACGAATAGTTACAAAAGACTAATTCCAGGATTTGAAGCTCCAGTTTTATTAGCTTATTCAGCTAGAAACAGATCAGCATCTTGCAGAATTCCAATAACTTTAAGTAAAAAAGCAGCTAGATGTGAAATTAGATTTGGTGATGCTGCTGGTAATCCATATTTAACTTTCTCTGCAATGTTAATGGCTGGTTTAGATGGAATTAAGAATAAAATTGATCCAGGTAAATCATTTGATAAGGATCTTTATGCTTTATCAGAAGATGAAGTTAAGAAAATTCCAACTGTTTGTGGATCTTTAAGAGAAGCAATGGAAAGTCTTGATAAAGACAGAGATTTCTTAAAACAAGGTAATGTATTTACTGATGATCAAATAGATGCTTATATTGCATTGAAGTTTGAAGAAATACACAATTTTGAACACACACCTCATCCTATAGAGTTTGAGATGTATTACAGTTGTTAATTTTTACTGTCTGGTTTTAGCAATTTTGTTTTTGCCAGAACCTTTTTTAACAATGTAATCAAGTGTTCCGTTTGCTCCAGTATCAACAGACTTTATAAGAGATCTTAAAAAAGTTTTTCTCTTTTCTTTTCTGTCCTCGCTGTTTTGCAAATTTCTGATTTCAAAGACGTTCATAGGTAGATATTATCAATCTATGCGTTTATTGCAACTCTGGTATGTTCAAAATGGGATTATACTTTAAAGGACTCTCCGCAGCCACAACGCTCGGTTTCATTGGGATTATTGAAGACAAATGATGATGAAAAATCCTCCTTTTTATAATCCATCTCAGTGCCTAGAAGATACATAACTGCCGCCGAATCA
>CACHTQ010000013.1 GCA_902582845.1 uncultured Pelagibacteraceae bacterium
TATTTATTTTATATTTAATGGAGATGTTTCTTTTTTAGATGCTTACTTTAACATTAATACAAATGATAAAACATCAGTTATAACTTTTTTACTTTTATTTATAATTATAGTTTTTTTTATAAAAACGATATTTTTTGTCTTCATAACATATAAAGAGCATCAATATCTTGTAAAAACAACTAAAGAAGTTCAAATAAAGTTATTTAGTTCATATTTAGTTCAGGACTACTCGTTTTTTTTAAACAAAAAAAACGAGGAGTTAATTAACAATATTATCACAGAAGCATCTTATTTTTCAAAAAATCAAATTCAACCTCTTTACCTACTTATTAACGAGTCTTTAAAAATTCTATTAATCTTTTTTGTAATTCTAATAATCAATCCTTTTTATACCTTAATAAGTGTTTTAACTTTTTTACCAATAATAATTATTTTTATCAAAAAAGTCCGAAATGAATTATTAAAGCTAGGAGTATTACGAAAACAAAATTCAGAGAAAATGATTAATTTTGCTTTTAAAGGACTAAATTCAATAAGAGAGATATTAATATTCAAAAATCAAAAATTTTTTTTAGATCAATTCAAAGAATATTGTCAAAAATTAAATAAAACTGTTTTTAAAAATAATCTCTTACAAGTCATACCCAAAATATTTTTTGAATTTTTAGTTGTCTCATATATTTTATTAATATTCTTAATCTCTATTAAATTTACCTCAAATTCAACAGACGAGACTTTTGTTTATTTAAGTTTTTTAAGTTTATCTTTTGTGAGATTGCTCCCTTCAGTTAATTCTTTAGTTAAGTCTATTCAAGACCTGAGTTATTATGGAAATGTCACAGAGATGATTAGGAAATCAAAGGCTTTAAATAAAATAATAAATTTTGAAAGAAAAAGTAGAAATAAAAGAATTTTTAATTTTAAAAAAATTGAGGTGAAAAATATTAAATATGATTTTAACGGAAAAATAATTTTTGACGATACTAGTTTAGAAATTAGAAATAATCTTATTTATGGAGTAACCGGTGAGTCAGGTTCTGGGAAGACAACATTTTTTAATCTACTAATTGGCTTTCTAAGACCTACAAAAGGTCAAATATCAATTGATGGCAAAAAATTGAATAGCATAAAAAATGAATGGCAAAATGATTTATGTTACATACCACAGGATCTCTATTTGTTTGATGATACCATTGAAAAAAATATTACACTAGGTTCAGATAAAATATCTGACATAAAAAAATTAAATAAATCCATAAACATTAGTAGGCTGAGTGAATTGATCTCAAAATATTCTAAAAGGGTAAAACATAAAATTAAAAATTCAGGAATAGATATATCCGGAGGTCAGCGTCAAAGAATTGGTATAGCCCGTTCATTGTACATTGATAGAAACACAATATTTTTAGATGAAACCACAAATGCATTAGATACAAAAACTGAGGAAATTATTTTAAGAGGTTTGAGAAAGGAATTTCAAAATAAGACTGTATTTATAATCAGTCATAGCAAGGATTTACATAAATATGTAGATAAAATTGTAAATATTAAAAATAACAAGATTAAAATTTTTGATACAAATGCAAGACGATAATTTAAGAATAAAACCCAGACCATCCAAATTATTTATGTATGAAATATTTTATTCTGACTTAAATGATATAAAAATTAAAAGTAATAATCTTTCGATTACGGAGTTTGCTTGTGGAGCAAGTAAAATTTTAAAAAATATCCAACCAGATTTTTATCAAGGAATAGATTTAAAAGAAGAACTTATTTTAAATTCAATAAGATTGAATAGAAATCAAAATTATAATTTTTTTAAAGGCAATATGGTAAATTTTAACACAAATATAAAAACTAATTTAGGAATTTGTATTCAAACATTTGGAATTAATCTAGATTTTGATGAGGAAATTTTTATCAAATGTCTAAATAATTTGAATAATCATGTTTTAAAAAACGGATCATTAATTTTCAATATATCATCTGATTTGTATTACAAATATCAAAAAAGTATTGACCAATTTTGTGAGAAAAATTTTAATGAAACTAAGTACATTCATTATGGTATATTCAATGGAAGATATAACTATCGAATATCCAGATTTTTAATTATAATTGAGCATCTCTTAAGCTTTAAATCAAAAATTAAGAAGCACCTTTACATAAAATGTACTAATAAAATTTTTTAAAATAAAATGAAGAAAATAAAACAGATTACTGAAATATCCTTTTTAGTAAAATTATTATTTTTTATAAAATACTATTTAAAAAATTTTGATAAATTTTCGATAATACCTTCACCTTTTTATAGAATATTTAGGTTAAATTATTGGAGAACTCTAATCTATTATACACACTTAAGATCTCATTTATTTAAAATTAAATACAGCGATAAAAAATTTCACAACTTAAAAGTAGATAAAACTTTTAATTATAATGATTGGAAATATAATTCTTTTTCTAAACGACCTTATTTAGATCTTGGGTTATTAGTTGATGAAATTTACTCCATAAAAACAAAAAATATAAAAATTCTTGATGTAGGATGTGGCCCAGGAGAAATAGCAGCAAACTTAATTTCTATGATAAAGAATAAAAAAATTGATTATACCGGTGTAGATTTTTCTCCATCGGCAATCTCTAAAGGTAAAAAAGCATTTAAAGTATTTTCAAAAAAAAAGAATTTTACTTATAAATTTTACCAAAATAATTTTACAAAATTTAATTTAACTAAAAAAAAAAATTTTGATTATTCATTCTCTGTAAGTGTTATGGAAATGATCGAAAAAAAAGATATTAAAAAATTTATCGAAAATATGTGCAATCAAACAAAGACTGGTATTTTTTTAAATGAAAATAACGAAAACTTTCCAGGAAGTAAATTAAGGAATCATAAATTTTATGATGAATTGTTTCGTAAATATGGTTTCAAATTAGATAAATACAAATATCAATATGAAAAAGTGCCTAGAGGAAAAGGTTCATTTGAATTTTATAGATTAATTGCATTTTTTAAAAGATTTAATTAGAAAATATAAAATATGTGCGGAATATTTGGTGAAATTGCAATCAAAGGCAGTTTAAAAACTAACAAAAAACTTTTCTTAAATGCATTAGACGCATTATCTCATCGAGGGCCTGATGATAAATGGCATTATATTTCTGATAAAGTTTCATTTGGTCACAGAAGACTAAGTATTATTGATTTGTCAAAAAAAGGAAAACAACCAATGTTTTCTATAGATAAAAATCACATGATTACTTTTAATGGTGAAATTTATAATTATAGAAAATTAAGAGAAGAGTTAAAAACTAAAGGTTATAAGTTTTTAAATAATACAGATACAGAGGTTTTACTGAACGGAATGATAGACCAAGGTGTTAAGTTTATTGATAAGTGTAATGGAATGTTTTCATTTGCTTATCACAATTTTAAAAATAATATTTCATATATTTTTAGAGATAGATTAGGAATTAAACCTTTATTTTATCAAAATTATCAAAATCAACTAATATTTTCGTCCGAGGTAAGACCTCTAACTAATTACAAAAACACTAATAAAAATCTGGATCTTAATTCTATTTACTCATACTTGTCGTTTAGGCAGCCAATAGGGAATCAAACTTACTTTAAAGAAATAAAGTCATTAGAACCAGGTTTTTTTATTGAAATTTCTAATGGTAAAATAATGAAAAAAAAATATTGGGATTTTCAAAAAAATTTTGAGGAAGCTAATACAGATAAGGGGGAAAATTTTTATATTCAAACTCTTAACGAATTGATGGCATCTTCAGTAAACTATAGATTAATATCGGATGTAAATGTTGCATCTCTTTTATCTGGTGGTGTAGATTCTTCAATAATATCTGCGCTAATAAAGCAAAGAAATATTCATGATTTCAATGCTTTTAGCATCGGATATGATTATGAGGGTTTCAATGAATTTAAATACTCTTCAATAGTAGCAAAATCCGCTGATATGAAACATAGAAAAATTATATCTAATTCGACTGAGTATTTTGAAGATATGGATAAAATTATTCGAACTAAAGGTCAACCAGTTTCAATACCAAATGAGGTAAGTCAATACAGGCTATGTAAAGAAATTAAAAAATATGCAACAGTGGTACTTTCTGGGACTGGAGCTGATGAAATTTTCTCTGGCTATGGAAGAATATTTGGATCAACAAAAGATTATTATAAATTAAAATCAAGAAAATATTTTAAAAACGATGAGGAGAGAAGGGATTTCTTAAAAAATTTCAAATCTTTTTATGGGAAAACAAATTTTAAAAGTAATTTAGATCACTTTTATCATCTTTATTCTTATAATTCTTTTGATTTAAAAAAAAATATTTTAGACAACAATTTTAATATAAGTTTAAATGATAACAAATGTAAAGCATATTTAAATAATTTGTTTAAAAACACCAAAAACGAGACCTATGACTCGCAAATGCAGTATTTATTTACTAAATTTCACTTAAAAGGAATTCTAGAGAGAGATGATTTTTCGTCAATGCTAGCCAGTGTAGAGCTAAGGGTTCCTTTCTTAGATCATAGAATTGTAGAGTTTGCAGCAACGATCCCAAATAAATATAAATTAAAGGTTATAAAAGAAAAAAACAAACTAATTTCTGAACAAATATCAGAGAATTATGATATTCCAAAATATATTTTAAGAAAATCATTTAAGAAAATTATTCCTAATAAAATTTTAAACAGATTAAAGATTGGTTTTCCTGTTCCACTGGACAGTTGGATGAATAATAGTAAAGTTAAAGACAGAATTTTTTCAACATTGACTAGCCTCAATACTAAAAATAGAGGAATCATTAGCCAAAAGTTTATTAATAAAATTGTGAATAAAAAGGATTTTACTGATAAAAATTTAGATTCTAGAAAATACCAGTCTACATTGGCTTCATCAATTTGGATGTGTTATAATTTAGAAACTTTCTTGAATGAAAATAAAAAATAACAAATCTCACAACTTTTCAAAAAAATTTTTTATTTGATTATGAAAAAAAAAATAATCATTGGTTATACTGCGGGGGTATTTGACTTATTTCATGTTGGCCATGTGAGGGTATTAAAAAAAGCAAAATCATTATGTGACAAATTAATTGTTGGTGTCTCAACCGATGATTTAGTTAAAAAGTATAAAAAAAAATATCCAATTATTTCCCAAAAAGAGAGAATAGAAGTAGTTAAGAGTAATAAATTTGTAGATTATGTTGTATCTCAAAATTCACTTAACAAATATCTTAATTGGAAAAAGCTCAAGTATGACATTATGTTTGTTGGTGATGATTGGTATGCAACAAAAAAATGGAGGGATCTTGATAAAGAATTTAAAAAGTTAGGTGTTAAAATCGTTTATTTACCTTATACAAAAGGTACATCATCAACCAAGATAAATAGAATTTTAGATAATTTTAGAAAATAATATAAATGGATAAAAGTAAAGTCAGAATTCGATCTAAAGAAGAGCTAAAATCTAGGGAAGAGGGTTTTTTAGAGATTGTAGATATCTTGCAAAAAAATAATATTTTTTTTTTTATACAAGCTGGAACAGT
>CACHTQ010000014.1 GCA_902582845.1 uncultured Pelagibacteraceae bacterium
ATTAATTGCAGGTCCAACTGTATTTATTTGTGATGAGTGTGTTGAACTTTGCATGGATATTATAAAAGAAGAAAGCAAAGATACATTTGTCAAACATCAAGATGGATTACCATCACCAAAAGAGATTTGTACAGTTCTAGACGATTACGTAATCGGACAATCTCACGCAAAAAAAGTTTTATCAGTAGCGGTTCACAATCATTACAAAAGACTAAATTATGAAAATAAAACAAGTAAAAATGTAGAGCTTGCAAAATCTAATATACTTTTAGTTGGTCCAACTGGATGTGGAAAAACTTTATTAGCACAAACTCTGGCTCGAATTTTAGATGTTCCATTTACAATGGCTGATGCAACAACTTTAACTGAAGCAGGTTACGTAGGAGAGGATGTAGAAAATATTATTTTAAAATTGTTACAAGCAGCAGATTATAATGTTGAAAAAGCCCAAAGGGGAATTGTATACATTGATGAGGTCGATAAAATTAGTAGAAAATCAGAAAATCCATCTATTACAAGGGACGTTTCTGGTGAAGGTGTTCAACAAGCCCTATTAAAGATAATGGAAGGAACAATTGCAAGTGTACCTCCTCAAGGTGGTAGAAAACACCCTCAACAGGAGTTTTTACAAGTCGATACTACAAATATTTTATTTATTTGTGGTGGAGCATTTGCGGGACTTGATAAAATTATTTCTCAAAGAGATAAAGGAACATCCATAGGTTTTGGAGCAGATGTTAAGAACATACAAGATAAAAAGACTGGTGAGTGGATGAAGAACTTAGAGCCTGAGGATTTGCTTAAATATGGATTAATACCTGAGTTTATTGGTAGATTGCCCATGATCGCAACTCTAGAAGATTTAGATGAAAAATCTTTAATTAAGATACTGCAAGAGCCAAAAAATTCTTTAACAAAACAATATCAGGAATTATTTAAACTAGATGGTGCAAAATTAATATTTAAAGACTCTGCACTTAAAGAAATTGCGCTTAAAGCAATTGCAAAAAAAACAGGTGCCAGAGGTTTAAGATCTATTTTAGAAAATATACTATTAAAAACTATGTATGATTTACCGAGTCAAGAAAATATTGAAGAGGTAATAGTCGACTCATCAGCGGCTAAAGGTCTGTCGCAGCCTATTATAGTTCACTCAAAAAAGGATGGTAAATCCAAAACAACTAAGACAACAGCGGCTTAATAACCCTAATAACTTGTAAAAAGGTATTGCAAAAATAATTTTAATATCCATATTGATTCTATGGATGTAAAAACTTCTTCACCGTTATTGCCACTGAGAGATATTGTTGTTTTTCCTAACATGGTAATCCCACTCTTCGTTGGAAGAGATAAATCTATATCTGCTTTAAATGAGGTGATGAAAAAAGAGAAAAAAATAATTTTAGTAACTCAAAAAAATTCTGAAATCGATGATCCTAAGAAAACAGATATATTTATGTATGGATGCGAAGGTAGTATTTTACAACTTTTAAAACTTCCAGATGGAACAGTAAAAGTTTTAGTTGAAGGTGTTCGTAGAGTAAAAATCATAGATTTTAAAGATAATGAAAAGTTTATAACTTGTGATTTTACACCTCACAATGATGTGATCGATGGTGATGAAGATTTGTACCCGTTAGCTGTTACGGCAATTAGACGAATGGAAAAATTAACTTCTATAAATAAAAAAGTTTCTAGTGAAACTATAAATACAATAAAACAATTAAAAGATCCTTCTCAGATAGCGGATAATATTGCATCACACATTACAGCAACAATTTCTGAGAAACAACAAATCTTTGAGACTATAGATGTAAAGAAAAGATTAAATGCGATCATAAAAATAATGGAAAATGAAACAAGTATTATTGGAGTTGAAAAAAGAATTAGAGGAAGAGTTAAAACTCAAATGGAAAAAACTCAAAGAGAATACTATCTAAACGAGCAATTAAAAGCTATTCAAAAAGAGTTGGGTGAAATAGAAGATGGAAAAGATGAAAATACAAGTTTAAATAAAGCAATCCTTAAATCTAAAATGCCAAAAGATGTTGAGAAAAAATGTCTTCAAGAATTAAAAAAATTAAAAAATATGAGCCCAATGTCAGCAGAAGCTACTGTAGTTAGAAATTACTTAGATTGGATGATAGATCTCCCTTGGCATAAAAAAAGTGATGTTGTTATAGATTTAAAAAAAGCACTTGAAGTTTTAGATAAAGATCATTTTGGTTTAGAAAAAGTTAAAGAGAGAATTATTGAATTTTTAGCAGTCCAAAAAAGAATGGAAAAGATTAAAGGCCCTATTTTGTGCTTAGTTGGACCGCCAGGTGTTGGAAAAACATCTTTAGGAAAATCAATTGCTAAAGCAACAAACAGAGAATTTGTAAGAATGTCAGTAGGTGGAATGAGAGATGAAGCTGAAATTAGAGGTCACAGAAGAACTTATATTGGTTCTTTACCTGGTAAAATTATTCAAATGATGAAAAAAGCTGGAACTAAAAATCCACTAATACTCTTAGATGAAATTGATAAAGTTGGAAATGATTATAGGGGAGATCCTTCTTCAGCTTTATTAGAGGCTTTAGACCCAGAGCAAAATACGACTTTTAATGATCACTATTTAGAAGTTGATTATGATTTATCTGATGTGATGTTTGTGACTACAGCTAACACATTAAATATTTTACCTCCATTATTAGACAGAATGGAAGTTATTAGATTGGCAGGCTACACAGAAGACGAAAAAATAAATATTGCAAACAAATATCTTCTTCCAAAACAGATAAAAGATAATGGTGTGAAGGAAAAAGAAATGAAGTTGAGTGATGATATTATAAAAGAAGTAATTAGAAGTTACACAAAGGAGTCAGGAGTAAGAAATCTTGAGAGAGAAATTTCTAAAATTGCAAGAAAAGTAGTTAAAAAGGTTGTCTCTGGAGAAGAAAAAGAAGTTAATATTAACACAAAAAATCTACCAGACTTTTTGGGAGTTCCTAAATTTAAATCAGGTGAGTTAGAGTCTGAAAATAGAGTGGGTATAGTAACAGGATTAGCTTGGACTGAGTACGGTGGTGAGATTTTAAAAATAGAGACAGCAACAATGCCAGGTAAAGGCCGTATGCAAATTACTGGAAAGCTTGGTGACGTCATGCAAGAGTCGGTTAAAGCTGCAAAATCATTTGTAAGATCTAAATGCTTAGAATATGGAATTATTCCTCCATTATTTGAAAAAAAAGATTTTCACATTCATGTTCCTGAAGGAGCAACACCAAAAGATGGCCCATCTGCTGGAATAGGAATGGTTACATCAATAGTTTCATCAATTACAAACATTCCGGTAAAAAGAGATGTGGCTATGACAGGCGAAGTAACACTGACTGGCCAGGTATTACCTATTGGTGGGCTAAAAGAAAAGCTATTAGCAGCTCATAGAGCAGGTATAAAAGAGGTTTTAATTCCAAAAGAAAATGAAAAAGACCTAGTAGATATGCCAAAAAAGATTATTGATGAGATAAAAATTACTCCAGTTGAGTTTGCTGATGAGGTTTTAAAAATTGCCCTAACTAAAGAGCTTAAGAAGACAGAGTGGGTTGAGGTTGATATGTCTAAAAAAGATGATAAATCTCAAGCGAGTATCCAATAATCTTTAATTTTTCCAGATATTTACTTAAATAAAATTTTCTGATCTAAGCTGATTTATCACTAG
>CACHTQ010000015.1 GCA_902582845.1 uncultured Pelagibacteraceae bacterium
CATAGAGAGGTATATCCTCAACTTAAAAAAGATTATATCGATACTGGTTTGATAAAAGAAGATTAGATAATTATATGCTTCCAACATTCACTAAAAAAGTGGTTAAATATTTAGAAAAAAATTAATGAAAAAAGTAGCTGTAATTGGTGCTGGTATTTCAGGGCTATTCATTGCCAATTTATTTAAGAGAAACAAAAAATATCAAGTAACTATCTTTGAAAGAAATAGCTTAATCAATTTAAAAGAGGGTTATGGTATTCAATTATCTGTAAACAGCATCAAGTTATTAAATAAAATTCAGTTTGATAAATTAGAAAATAATGAGAAATTTAATCCAGATAAAATTAATTTCTACTCAGTCAAAAATTTAAATAAGATATGTGAGTTAAATATATCAAATTTTAATACTGAAAACTGTAAATATACTACTCTTAAAAGATCATCACTTATTAATTTTTTAAAACAGGATTTAGAAAAAGAAATAAAATTTGAACACATTATTTCAAAAATAGAACAACAAGATCAAATCGTTAAAATTACTTTTGAAAACAATAAAATTTATGAATTTGATTATTTAATCATTTCAGATGGAGTTTTTTCAAAGAGTAAAAGCCTATTATCGAAAAATCAAAATGAACCTAAATTTAATGATACGTTAGCCATTAGAGGAATAATACCAAGTTCTTTGAACATGGCTGATAAAAAAAACATCTCATTGTTTTTAGGTTCAAATTTTCACTATGTTATTTATCCAGTATCTCCTAATGGTGATTTAAATTTTATAGGTTTGATAAAATTTAAACTTTCAGAGGATGAGCAAAAAGATTACTCGTTGTTTAATGACAATATTTTCATTAATAAAATTTTAGATAAAGTTCCACACATGGATAAAAAATTTTTTGATAATATTGAGGATCTAAAGATATATCCAGTATTTGTCAGCCGTGATTTTTTTAAAGTTAAATACAATAATATTCATTTAATAGGAGATGCTTTTTTTGCTTTTCCACCATCATTTGCTCAAGGTGCATCACAATCAATAGAGGGTGCATATGAATTATTTGAGAATATAGAGATTAATACTGAGGATAATTTTTTTAAAAATAGAGTTAATAAAACAAAAATGGTTAATAATCGCTCAAAATTTAATCAATTTGCTTTTCACTTATCTAATCCTTTAACAACATTATTGAGAAATATTTTTTTGAAAAGATTGGTAAAAAACAAAAAGTTTTTAGAGAGCTATCTTGGTAAAATATATAAAAACTAATTATTAGAAATTAATCTTTGTCTTAAATGATCGATAGGAACTGCGTTTCCATTCAAGTTATAATGCCAATAGGTCCATCCATTACAGCTTTCAGCACCTAATATTGTAGCTGCTACTTTATGGATTGAGCCTTCAGTTTGAGCATGTTTGATGCTGCCATCAGCCCTAATTTTTGCACTAATTTTCTTTTTGTTATCAAAAATAGTAGCTCCTGGTTTTATTATTCCTAATTCAACCAAAGAACCAAAAGGTATTCTTGGTTTAGATCTACCGTTCTGAATAGTGTCTAAGTTATCATCTTCTATAGATTTTGCTTTCTTTAATCTTTCTTCAGCAGCTTTAAAATAGGTTTTTTCTTTTTCAATCCCGTAATAATTTCTACCTAATTTTTTTGCAACTGTTGCTGTTGTTCCTGATCCTAAAAAAGGATCTAAAACAAAATCATTTTTATTTGTCGTTGCTAATAAAATTCTGTGAAGTAGTGCCTCAGGTTTTTGGGTAGAATGTACTTTTTTACCGTTCTTTTTTAGTCTTTCAGAACCATTACAAATCGGCAATTCCCAGTTAGATCTCATTTGGAGGTCGTCATTTAAACACTTTAAGGATTGATAATTAAAAGTGTATTTTGATTTTTCAGACTTAGATGCCCAAATTAAAGTTTCGTGGGCATTCGTGAAACGTGTTCCTCTAAAATTTGGCATGGGGTTTTTTTTATTCCAAATGACATCATTTAATATCCAAAAACCCAAATTTTGAATTGCAGTCCCAACTCTAAAGATATTGTGATAACTACCAATTACCCAGATAGCCCCATCTTTTTTTAAAATTCTTTTACATTCGCTTAACCATGAGTATGTAAAGTCATCATACTTTTTAAAATTTTCAAATTGATCCCATTTATCATTTACTGCACTTACTTTAGATCTATCAGGTCTTGTTAATTCACTTTTTAGTTGCAGGTTGTAAGGAGGGTCGGCAAAGATTAAATCAAAAGTTTCATCAGGAATTTTTTTAAGTTCCTGAAGGCTATCTCCATTAATTAATTTATTTTTTAAGTTCAAATTCATTTTATAAAAACAAATTAGACTCCAAAAAGATTCCTGGGTCAACCTAGGATTGAATTATTTAGATTTGTTTTGTATGACTTTGTATGGCGACAACTACATATGGTGTTTTTACGTGAAAACTATTTTAATTTGTTTATAGGAGAAAAAGTTTTTCTGTGATGCTTTGTAATTCCTAAGATTTTTATAGCTTTTAAATGCTGACTAGTACCGTATCCAAAATTTTTTTGCCAATTATAGCCTTTAAACTTTTTACCTAGATCTGAAATCATCTTATCACGTGTAACTTTTGCAATAATTGATGCCGCTGAAATAGATGGAATTTTTTGGTCACCCTTAATAATAGATTTAAGTTTGTAATTTTTCATATTAGGCAATTTATTTCCATCAATTAAAACGTGTGATGGTTTTTTCTTGAGTTTTTTTATTGCTCTTTTCATTGCTAATAAACTGGCGTTTAAAATATTCAATTTTTCAATTTCTTTTAATGATGCCTTTCCAATTGCCCAAATTGAATTTTTTTTGATATGTTCAAATAAGACTTTGCGTTTAGCACTCGATATGCTTTTCGAATCTTTAAGTAATTTTGTATTTATAGAACTTTTTAAAATAACTGCAGCTGCATAGACTGGTCCAACTAAACTTCCTCGACCGACTTCATCAACCCCAGCAATTATTTTCATTAAATTTTAATATTCAAATCCTCTACTTTTTTTCTTATTTTTTTTAGGTCCTCCCATGAGAACTTTTTCTTATCTGGATATCTTATTAAATAAGATGGATTGAAAGTGATAATTACTGGAATTGTTTTGTTCCCAATTATGATTTCTTTCCAATCTCCTCTTTCATTTGTAATTTGATTGCTAAGACCAGTTACAGCCTCCATTGCAGTGGTACCCATTAATATCAAAATTTTAGGATCAATAATTGAAATATGTTCTTTGAGGAAAATTGAATATCTTTTTATTTCTTGAGCGGTGGGCTTTCTATCGTTTGGAGGTCTAAAATTTATTGAGTAAGCAGAGTACACTTTCTCTTTTTTGATGTTAATTGCTAAAAGCATCT
>CACHTQ010000016.1 GCA_902582845.1 uncultured Pelagibacteraceae bacterium
TTGCAGTGCTCTTTATCGAATTTATTATGCCTCCATTGATTATTGTAGGATCTAGCTTTGTATTTTCAAAAATAGAACTTACTAAAGATGTCGTTGTTGTTTTGCCGTGAGATCCAACTACAACAATATTTTTCATATAAGAAACAAGATTTGCTAACATCTTCCCTCTTTTAATTATTGGTAATTTTTTTCTTTTAGCCTCTAGTAATTCTGGATTACTTTTTTTTATCGCAGAGGAAGTAACTACAATTGTAACATCTTTAATATTTTGTTTTTTTTGACCAATAAAAATTTTAACACCCTGTTTTTTTAATTTTTCGATATTTTTGTTCTTATTAATATCGCTACCTTGAATTTGAAAACCTTTTGCATTCATAATCAATGCGAGACCACTCATACCTATTCCACCAATACCTATAAAATGGATAATCTCTTTTTTAGCTAATTCAATTTTCATTTATAGTTTCCAGTATTTTTTGGTTTATATCATTCCATGAGTTTTGAAAATTATGTTTTTCTAAATTATTTTTTTTTACATTGTACTCAGACTTATTCATAATTATATGATTTAAAAATTTTTCTAAATTAACATCATTAAAGTCTTTTTGACTCATAATCCAGCAGCAACCTAAATTTTGATAAAAATTTGCATTTTCAAATTGATGATTGTCTTTTGCTGAAACTAAAGGAATTGTTAGGAATGGTTTATTCATAATTGATAATTCTGCTAAAGTAGATGCACCTGCTCGAGTAATACATAGGTCTGATTGATTTATCAAATCTGCCAAATTTTCCTCAAAATCAAAAATGGTATTTTCAATTTTAGCCTCATCATAAATATTTTTTAATTGATCAGTATTACTTTTATGAGTTTGTTGAATGATTTTAATTTTATTTTTTTTTGACAAATTAATGATTACATTTTTTACCACATTGTCAAAAATCTTTGCTCCTTGACTGCCGCCAACAACCAAAAGACAGAATGCTTTATTTTCTATTTTAATTTCTCTTTTCTCATAAAAATTTTTTTTAACTAATGGAGTTATTATTTGAATTTTATGTTTAAGTTTTTCAGGAAAGTTTTTTAAGTTTTCTGTATAAGTAAAAATTTTGTTACAAAAACCCAAAAAGAGTCTGTTTGCTCTACCTAAAACCATATTGGGTTCAAGTAAGTATATCTTTATTCCTAATAATTTTGCACCAAAACAAACAGGTAATGACATATATCCTCCTGTTGAAAAAACGATATTAATCTTATTTTTTTTTAATAATAAAACTGTTTTAATCACCAAATAAATTACTTGGAATATTTTAAACATAAAAAATATATTAAAATTTAATTTAGGAGTATTTATCAAAATAATATCATTTTTTTCATCATCTAGATATTTCAGCCCCCTTGAGTCAGTAGAAATAAAAACATTAAAATTTGAACGCAAATGTTCACTTAAAATTTTTGCTGGCACTACGTGTCCCCCTGATCCTCCTGTTGAAATTAATATATTTTTCATTTTGTTAAATTCAAAATTATACCAGACATTATAGAAATACTTATAATTGATGACCCCCCATAACTTAAAAATGGTAAAGTCATTCCTGTAGTTGGGAATAATCTAATATTTACTCCTATGTGAATCATTGCTTGCATAAGTATTAAGCTAATAGATCCAGTTAGTATTAGTTTGATCTTTTTATCATTTTCTTTGTAAACTTTTTTCAGAACTGAAAATATCAACACTAGGTAGGTTAATAAAATTAACATTATGAAGATAACTCCAAACTCTTCCGAAATTACTGAAATAATGTAATCTGTATGTGCTTCAGGGACTCTGTTTTTTAATGTTCCCTCTCCAATACCTTTTCCAAAAAAACCTCCGCTTATTATAGCTTCTAATGCTTTATCTGATTGAAAGTTATGAGTACCCATTTCAGGATTAAAAAAAGAAAATAATCTATCTTTTATGTATTTAAATTGTGGAAGGTAACTAATGATAAATGCTATCGTAGCTAGAGAGATAAAAAAAACTAAGCTCAAAAAAAATATACTAATACCGGAAATGAAAATCAAAACTAACCAGCTGAAACCGATTAAAAGAGTTTGACCAATATCTGGTTGAAGTATCAAAAAACTCGATATCAATATAGTTAACAAAAAAGATAAGAGGTATTTCAAATTAAAATTAGTATATTTTTGAGAGCAAATTATCATACTTATTATCACTATTAAAAAAGGCTTTACAAACTCAATAGGTTGTATTCTTGGCAATACCAACAAATCAATCCATCTCTTGGAACCTTTAATCTCCACTCCAATTATAGGAACCAGGAATAACAAAACTAATGATAAACAGAAAAATATAAGCGAAATTCTATAAATTTCTTTTTCAGGTATAAAAGATAAAATAAAAATTAAAAAAAAGCCAAAAAAAACAAAAACTGTATGTTTAAAAAAAAAGAAATAAGTATTCGTATCTAATTTATCAGATGCAATTAGGGAAGTTGATACTAGTGAGAAGAATAAACCCGCCAAAAATAAAATTAAGATCAATGATAGAATAGGTTTATCAATACTTTTCCACCATTGATAAAAAGAAATATAACTAAATAATTTTTCTTTCATTAATATATCTTTTTATCAACTTATTAAAATATGAGCCTCTTTCCTCAAAATTTTTAAAACTATCAAATGATGCAGAGGCTGGACTAAATAAGATTGTATTGTTTGAGTGTTCCCTTTTATGAATATTCGTAAAAATTGCTGATACTGCGAGATTTAAATTTTTAAAACTTTTAAGTTTTGCATTTTTCTTTAAGTCTTTTGAGAATTTTTTAAAGTTTTTACCAAAGACATAAATCCTGATATTTTTAAAATATTTTTTT
>CACHTQ010000017.1 GCA_902582845.1 uncultured Pelagibacteraceae bacterium
TGGATATTTCCTTCAACAGAAAAATCATCATATCTCACTGAATCTTTAATTTTTTCTAAATTAGCTTTCTGATTATTTTGATCATCCTGGTTTAAAGCTAAGCTTAAAGCAATTTTTAGATCATTATATTTACGTCTATTAATTTCTAAATATCCAGGTTGTTTATATTCAACTTCTATTTCAGAGGACGAATAAGATAAAATATCTGTATAATCACCGTACTCATCAAATCCTTCTGAATAACTCTCTAAAAAATACTCCTCTGCTCTGTAAGTTGGACTATCATAAGAAATAAATCTTCCATTGTTTTCATCAAACCTTTGATCTTCGGTACAAATAAAAGTTCTAAAAGATAGTTTCCTTTTTCCATATTTTGGTAATTGCAATTTTGAGTAAGGAAAAGCTAATTCTGATGGTTTATATTCATAAGGCTTTAATTCTACATTTTGAACCAATATTCCATTACCTTCAGACCACGATAAATCCTCTGTTTTTACCACATGGCAATTGTTGAGGAAATATTGCTCTGTGCTTTCTCCATTATCTGTAATTTTGAAGTATTTGTTCTCATCTAAATCGGTCACATCATAGACATAAATTTTAAGATAAATTACTTTACTAGCAGTTTCGTTATTAAATATTTCTTCATCACTAGGTAAATTTAATTTAACAACAAATGACTCTTTTCCAGCAACTTTCTTTTTAATGACACTTGTTGACATATAAATTTTATCTTGGTAATCGGAGCCATAATCATTTTCATCGTATTCTGGCTCATCTTTAAGATCCATTTTTTCAATTTCTTTAATTCTTTCAAGATTAAAATCAGGATATTCTAAAAAAAAGCTTTTACAAAAATCATCTACTGCTAGTTTTACTTTTGCCTTATTAAATTTATATCTTTTTTCAAACCAATGTGCCAAATAATTTGGGATTACCTCAAATCCATTTGTAGAGCTTGTTGTGCTTAACTCAGCATGTTTTTCTTGATGTTTTTTTATAAACCATAATTTTTCTTTTGATTGGTATTTAATGTTGATATTTTTCTTCTTATTTATCATTTCATTAAAAAAGTTTAAAGATGTCTCTGAAATTTCATCTACTAATAGTTCTTTTTTTTTATCTTTGACAGAAATTAATTTTTCAAAGTTTTTTACATTTTTAGATACATCTTCGTCCCAACTACCTCCAATAACATCTCCTGATAAAATAAATGAATAACAACAATCTTTTTTAGTATTAAGATTCTTTAATTTTGAAATAATATTTGAATTAAAAATCAAACTAAAAAAATTGAGTTTGAAATTGATATCTTTGTATTCAGGTTTCAATAAGCTGGTGAGAAGTTTAACATCTTTATTTTTCCAATCTTTTATATAGTCAAAATTATAAGCATGTCTTGCATCAGAAAAACGTTCTGCAATCGTCTCTAATTTCATGATATCTTCTCTTCTTTTATTCCAATCATCATGATTGGCTCCGTAATCTGTTAAAACCCATTCTTTAAACAATAATGAACTAGCTTTTTTTAAATAATGGTCTTCACATGATTTTTTACTCATAGCTATTGCTTTAACAGCATTAATAAGTTTGATTTTTATTTTAATTTCTTTTGATTTATCTTTTTTTTTGATCTTAAATTCTACGTTATTTCCTGGCTTATATTTCGAAGTTACTCTTCCAAAATCAAATTCAGATGAAATTTTTTCAGAGTCAATTGATATTAAGATATCCCCGTTTTCTACAGAACCATCGAAATCTGGATATTCAAAAGCTTGTTTTTCAATCGATACTAAATTGTTTTTTACTTTTACATGACAAGGCCAAGTAACATGATTTTTGTGATAACTTTCTATTGAAATTGTTTTTATTTTAACTTTTTCAATTTTATTTACCTCAAAATCTAAATCACCAACTGTTTTTATCTTTGCGTTATTGATAGATAATATTA
Organism: uncultured Pelagibacteraceae bacterium; assembly: GCA_902582845.1. Taxonomy (GTDB): domain Bacteria; phylum Pseudomonadota; class Alphaproteobacteria; order Pelagibacterales; family Pelagibacteraceae; genus Pelagibacter. The sequence goes on from CACHTQ010000017.1 coordinate 1,952, forward strand.
AATCTCCTACTAAAAATTTTTTATCTGAAATGCTTCCTGCTTGGACAAAATTTATTAGAGGTTTTGATGTATCCCTGTATTCGTTCCAAGCATCGAATGCAATATCAAAACGGACACTATGCTGAAGTCTTTGTTTGAATTTTTTCTTTTTTTTTACAGCCACGAATATTTACTCAATTACTATGTGCTCGATAGCTTCATAGTTTTTTCTTAAATCTTCAGCAGACTCTGGTCTTATTGATACTTCGTATTTTTCCTTAGTTGCTTCATCCTCAAAAATACAATGGAGTTTACCAGAGGTGTCATACGTGTAGGTCACATCGATAGGTCTACCTTTAGGCTTTTTGTCAGGAAATTTTAATTCACCTTGGTGAATAATATTTACAAATTCTCTATTTCTTTCTCTTCCTTCACTTTGAGTAATATCAATCGAGATTGACTCTTGATCATCATAAAGTGTTACTAATCTTGAACTTTTTGTTGCTGGTAAAGGAGTATCTCGATCTATCAAAATTAAATTAGCCGTAACTTGTCTATTTAAAACAGGGTCGTCCTCTTGAACTAATGTTCCTAAATAAAAATTACAAACATCTTGAAGTTTAACGTTTG
>CACHTQ010000018.1 GCA_902582845.1 uncultured Pelagibacteraceae bacterium
AAAAAAGATGTTTTAGTTATAGATTTAACAAAAGATCTTATAGTTAGTTCATCTTCAAGACTTGCAGGTTTTTTATATTCAATGTTGCAAGCTTTTACTATGATTAAAGAACCAAAATCCTCTTTCACTTTTTGATTACTGAACCCAATTGAATGGAGAGCTTCTGTTCTAGCTCTCTCTAAAAACTTTAAATAATTAGCATAATATACGACGCCTCCAGCATCAGTATCTTCATAGTAAACTTTTAAAGTATGAAAAAAATTTTCATGCATAATATAATTATATCAAAAAAGTAAACTATTTAATAGAAACTAAGGTATAAGTATTTAATGAATATATTTGTAATTTGGTTAGTGATGGTTACTGCATGGAACTTTGGCTATCCACAAGCAAGTCCTTTAGAAGATGTTATTGTAGCTGTCATACTTTCTTTATTTAATATTTATCTTAAAAAATACCTTAAATTCTAATTATTGAGATGAAAAATATATATTTTGAAAATAAGCTATAGATTTCATCTTTGAATTATCAGTATCAGACATAATAGCAATTCCATCAAGCTCTTTAACATCTAGATCGTGTAATCTTTTAAAATCCTCTTTAACATTAGCTTTTACTGTTACCCATTCATTTAAATTATCTTTTGTGCTAGCTAAAACATTATCTATTGATTTTTTTGTATATGGACTTCGAAAATTTGCCCCAACCTCATTATTACTTGAGAAAACATAATTAATTGCTCTATTTGATAGTGGTGTAGCTCCAGTTTTTTTAATTACAAAAACTCTTGCGGCAAAATCATGTCCTTTTTTCGTATTTTCTCTAATTCCTGAAAGATCTTTCTCAATTTTCCAAGTTATGTTTATAAACGGGGTCTTTTCTAAGTCTATCTTGATCTCTTTTCCAAGGCCAGAAGCAGCATTATCAGCAACAGATTTCAAATAATTTCCATTATCATTTGTTCCAACCGTATAAAGAGTTTTATTATCAGCCCCTCTTACCTTTCTAACCTGAAGTTCTGCGAGCTCTATTTCAGTGAAATCAAAGACTTGTAATTTATCTGCTAAAGACAAGTTAATAGATAAAATTGTGATGACTAAAATATTTAATAAAATTTTCATAAAAAATTAAAAAAATTCTTAATACATTATTTAGACAAAATTTAAACATTCAAAATTCAACATTTGGTTCTATATAAATAGTATGAAGACAATTTCAGCTTTTATACTCTTAATTTATTGGTCAATAATGATTTTTGCGCCAGTTATGTCTAAAGATATCAAGTTTAGTAGAGCTAAAATCAATAATATCAAGATAGTTGAAGAAAAACCCAGAAGTTAATAAGTGGAGCGACCACCACTAATATCAAAGACTGCTGCTGTTGAGAAAGTATTTTCTTCAGAAGAGAGCCAACAAATTAATGATGTAAACTCTTCAACCTCCAAAAATCGACCTCTGGGCACTTTAGAAAGCATTCTTTGAACATGCTCTTTAGTCATTTGATCTAAAATTCTAGTCTTTGCGCCTGCTGGAGTGACTGCGTTTACAGCTATATTCTTATCTGCTAGCTCTTTACCTAATGATTTAGTTAAACCTATTGCTCCTGCTTTTCCTACACTGTATGCGCTAGCATTAGCATTTCCATCTTTTCCAGCTACGGAGGCTACATTTACAATTCTACCATAATTATTTTTGATCATGTTTGGGACTATTGACCTGCAACAATTAAAAGTTCCCATTAGATTGATTTCCACAACTTTTTTCCACATCTCAATGTCATATTCCCATAATGTAGCTGTAGGACCAGTTATGCCAGCATTATTTATTAAAATGTCAATGTTTGAGTTTTTTGTAATTTCTTTTACAGTTTTATCAACTTCCCCATAATTGCATACATCCACAACATGGGAACTTAAATTAGGATTGTTTGAATCTTTAATAGCTTTTTCAGTAGCCTTAGAGTCGTTGTCCCATATTATTACACTCGCACCAGACTCTAAAAGCCTTTTAGTAATATCTAATCCAAATCCTTGGGCGCCTCCAGTTACGATGGCAGTTCTATTTTTAAAATCATAACTAATTTTTTTCATTGTTTTATTCTCTGGCTAATAAATAATATGTAAAAGCAGCTATAGCTGCTCCTATAATCCAAGAAAATGATTGAAGAAACATCAAATTAGCGTTCCAAATTGT
>CACHTQ010000019.1 GCA_902582845.1 uncultured Pelagibacteraceae bacterium
TTTTTATAAATGTGGTAATTACAATAAGTGAAAAAATTAAACTAATAGTTAGAATTTTTTTCATAATTCAAGTCCGAGATTTTCAATTTCTATTAAATCTTTAAATTTGTCTAAAATATCGGTTTTAAAATCATAAAAATTTTCCTTTTTTATTAAGCACCTTAATTTTGCAGACCTAGAGGAAAGGTTTTCTTTTAGTTCTCGATTTGATGGCACTATTGGTTTTTTTTGATGTAATTTAAATAAGATTTCCTCGCGTATTTCTTCAGGTTGGTATCTAGATACACTTTTGTGTTCTGATAGACTTCTAAAGAAATATTTTACAATTTTATCTTCTAAAGAATGAAAAGTTACAACAACCAAAAGACCATCTTTTTTTAAAACTTTAGCTGCATGAATCATTCCATGAATTAACTCACTTATTTCTTTGTTAACAAAAATTCTTAATGCCTGGAAAACCTTAGTTGCAGGATGAGTTTTTTTATTATTTCTTTTTTTTGATTTTTCAATAATTTTTACTAAATGAGGGGTATCTATTTCTTTTAGCAATCTGTCTTTAAGAATATTCTTAACGATTAATTTTGCGTCCCTCTCGTCGCCAAAAGATTTGAAAATTCTAATAAGGTTTTTTCCATCTAATTTATTTATTGCTTCTTTAGCTGAAAATTCATTTAAACCCATTCTCATATCTAATGATCCAATAGAATTGAAGGATAATCCTTTTTTTGAATCTTTAATCTGTGTGAATGAATAACCTAAATCAAATAATACACCTCTTACATTTTCATTTTTGAGTTTTAAATTTTCTAATTTACTAAAATTTAAATTCTTAAAAATAAATCTGTTTGGAAATTCTTTCTCAATTTCTCTTGCAATTTTTAAACTCTCAGTATCTCTATCAAGCCCAATTACTTTGTTGTCTTTATTCTTAAGAATTTCTCGAGTGTAACCGCCTTGACCAAAAGTACAGTCGATAAATGTGCCACCATATTGAGGGGTAATAATGCTAATAATTTCTTTTAGCAGTACTGGATAATGTTTTGTTTTATCCTGTACTATGGTGGCTTCCATTTATTTTTACGAAGACCATTAATTTTTTTGTCTTCTTAAAAATGCTGGTATCTCTAAATCGTCTTCTTGGTCCTCATTTTCTTGGGACAAAAAATTTTCTGTTGAAGACGTCTCGTTTTCAGAGCTAAATAAGTCTGGCGCATCACTATCTACTCCAAACTCTTTAAGATCATTTTTTATCTCATCTTCATTAGTTGACTCACCAACAGCTTCTTGAGTGAATGAACTTTCCTCATCCTCATTAGTATTTTCAACTAAGCTTTCAACTTGTTGATTTTTAAGTAACTCCTCATGATATTGATCATTAATTTTATTAATATTATCTGTAGAAACAGTTTCACTAACATTTTCAGTTAATATTTCGTTCTCTAATTTCAATGCATTAGCACCACTTGAGATTGGCGCGCTTGTTGAAAAATTAAAGGAGGTGTTGGATCCTAAATTTGAGAAATCAGAGTATCCAGGATTTCTATTTTGGATCCTATGTACCATATTAATTACTGACTTCGTCTCAGGTTGTTGACCATCTAAAGCCGTCGCAACAATTGATACCCTGATTTTACCTTCAAGAGATGGATCAGTTATTGCACCTATAATTACCTCTGCATCAGCCTCAACTTCAGATCTTATTTTGTTAACCACTTCATCAACCTCAAATAACTTAAGATCTTTGCCGCCTGTAATATTGACAAGTAATCCTTTTGCACCTTTAAGAGTATAGTCATCAATTAAGGGATTGCTAATTGCCATTTCGGTAGCTTTCATAGATCTACCTTCACCTTCAGCCTCTCCTGTTCCCATCATAGCTTTACCCATAGATGCCATAACCGTTTCAACATCAGCAAAATCTAAATTAATGATTCCAGGTCTTACCATTAGATCTGTTACACTTTGAACCCCGTGCATTAAAACATTATTTGATAAATTAAACGACTCCTCAAATGTAGTTTGTTCGTTGGCTATTTTGAATAAATTTTGATTGGGAATTACAATAATAGTATCCACATGTTTTCTTAATTCTTCAAGACCAATCTGGGCTCTT